>JACSRH010000216.1 GCA_014879855.1 Caldilineaceae bacterium
GCCAGACGCGTCATATCCAGCACACGATGGGTGACTGTGTGCCCGCGGCGCTGCACATGAATAACGAGCGGCGTATTCCACACAAACCCGCCGCCGGGCCAGCGCGCTCGCACGACAAGCGATTCACCCGTGAGTGTGTAAAAGCCGGCAATCTGTGGCGTCCCGGTTTGGCGTTGAACTGAAAACCATTGCATAGATAAAGCATACTACATCCTCTATCTCTTGACCATCATGATGGGAGCCACGAGAACGTTCCTGCCAATGAGAAATACGCGCCGATTGTGACATGCTTGTTCCTGGGGTACAATAACGCCAATTCTTCGTGCATTTCTTCACAAAAAGGAGCGCTCCCCATGAAAGAAATGACTGTGATAGAGGCCAAACGGTTTGGCGTCATCACCTGTCGGACAACTGCCACTCTGATGTCCGCCGCGTGCACTATGCAAGAGAACAATATCAGCGCGCTCGTGGTTGTGGACGGCGAAGGCTACTTGGCCGGCGTCATCACCCGCACGGATCTGGTGCGCGCCGGTTACGAACAACCAGACTGGCAGCAGCAATCTGTGCGCGCTTACATGAACGGCGACGTCGTGACCGTCAACCTGGACGACCGGCTGGAAAAGGTGATGGCGTTGCTGATCGAGCGGCACATTCATCGCGTCGTCGCGGTCAAACCCTTTGGCGACAAACTCAAACCGATGGGGGTGCTTTCCGCGGCCGACATCATTTATCACATGGCAAGCTGCCGTTGAAGCCCTGGAGACAGTCCGCCACGCGCACGCTGGAATGGAATGCATTGGTCGCGCCCTGGCCTTGACATTTTGGAGGGCGAGGGGTAAAACGAACAGCTGAAAGCGTACAGGCCGATCAACCTGATCGGCCTGTTTTTATTGGTTATCAGTTGCTGGCAGAAGAACGGGTGAGTCATGCAGCGATTATCTCTGAGTGGGCTGTGGCGACGTGAGTTCAGCGGCTATAGCGCTGGAAAGTTTCGTCAGGATTTGCTGGCCGGGTTGACCGTGGCGGCGGTGGCGCTGCCGCTGGCGCTTGCCTTCGGCGTGGCTTCGGGCGCCACTGCCGCCGCTGGTCTCGTGACGGCGATCCTGGCTGGCTTGGTTATCGGCGCGCTCTCCGGCGCACCCTATCAGATCTCCGGGCCGACCGGCGCCATGAGCGCGGTGCTCATCATTATCGCGCAGCGCGTCGGCGTTGAAGGCGTCTGGATGACTGGCCTGATCGCCGGCGCCATCATCCTGGTCATTGGGCTGTTGCGGATGGGACGCTTCGTGGCGTTTATTCCCTCCTCGGTGATCACAGGCTTTACATCAGGCATTGCGTTCATCATCTTCGTCGGGCAGATCGACAACTTTCTGGGCGTCGATACCGCAGGCGCCGAGTCGGCAGGTCTCAAACTTTTCGGCTATTTTCGGGGTGGCTTTACGCTGGCATGGCCTACGGTATTGATTGGCCTGCTGGTGGTCGGCATTATGCTTCTCTGGCCGGCGTGTTTCAACCGCGCTGTGCCAAGTTCGCTGGTCGGCATTGTCGCCGCCACTGCCGTCGCCGTGGTGACGCAGTGGCCCGTCGCCTCTATCGGCGAGATTCCGCGCACGATTCTGCTTGACCAGCGCCTGACGTTCGCCACCATCCCGTGGGAGCATCTCAACGAGCTGATCCTGCCTGCCCTGTCTGTGGCCGCGCTGGGTGCGGTTGAGTCGCTGCTGTGCGGCGCGGTCGGCTCCAAGATGACCGGCATCCGTTTGCAAGCCAACCAGGAGTTGGTCGCCCAGGGGATCGGCAATCTCATCATTCCCTTCTTTGGCGGCGTGCCGGCGACAGCCGCGATCGCGCGCTCGTCGGTCGGCATCAAGTCCGGCGGGCAGACGCGGCTGGTGAGCATCATCCATGCGCTGGCGCTGCTGGCCGCGGCCCTCCTCCTTGCGCCCATCATTGCCTTGACGCCGCTGACGGCGCTGGCCGGCGTCTTGATGGTGACGGCAGTGCGCATGAACGAATGGGATGCGATCAGCTTTATGTTCTCACACCGCTTCAAAACCGGGATTGCCACCTTTCTCATCACGTTTCTGGCGACGATCACGCTTGACTTGACGCAGGCCATCATCATCGGGGGTATTCTCTCGGCTGGCATCTTTATCAACCAGGTCGCAAACCTGGAGGTGGATATTCGCATGGTGGATGTTGAACGGATGCGCGCGCGCGGCATCCACCTCAAAACCGATTGCAACTACATTCGAGTGGCGTTTCTGACCGGGCCGCTCTTTTTCGCCGCCACCAACACGTTCAACGAAGCCTTTGCCCACGAAGAAGACGTCGATACCCTGATTCTCTCGATGCGCGCCGTGCCTCTGATCGACCTTTCCGGCATTGAGGCGCTGCACACGTTGCACGACACGTTGGCCGCCCAGGGCAAGACGCTGATGCTGGCAGCCATGCATCCCAAGGTGATGCGTATGCTCGAACGCGCTGGTCTCGACGCTATCATTGGCAAAGACAACTTTTTCTGGAGCGCCGACCGCGCCATCCTGGTCGCCGAGGCGCGCCACGAACACCTAAAGCCGCAGATAGTCGATGAGATTGAATCTTCTCAGGTAGTTGGGCCACTGGCAATGCCGATATAAAATGGTTGGAGGGGCGAGACCCTGAATTTGCGCACTCTATAATGGGGATGCACACCATGCAACTGCCTGTTGATCGCTATGCTGTTGTCGAGGGTCTGCGGCTGCGCTACTGGCTGGAGGGAGAGGATGGGCCGCATCTCGTGCTGATTCACGGGATTGGCGGCTCTGTCGATGTGTGGCGCAAACAGTTTGAGCACCTGCCGCGCACCCACCGCGTCCTGGCGCTTGATTTGCCCGGTTGCGGCCGTTCTGCGATTCCCACTGCGTATCCATCTGATGCCTTGCACATGCTGGCGACAGCAGTGCGCGGGCTTATGCAACAGGTCGGCATGGAGCAGGCCACCCTGATCGGCTCTTCGCTCGGCGGCGCGGTGACGGTGGAATTTGCCATGCGCTGGCCGGAACTCGTCGCGTCGCTGGTGCTGGTTGGCCCGGCTGGGATGACCAGCAAAGTTGCCTGGCCCTTGCGCCTGATGTCGGTGCGCGGCGTGGGGGAATTGTTGACGCACCCCGATCGCGCGCGAACTGCGCAGGCAATCCGCCAATGCGTCGCAAATCCTGCGGCCGTGACAGAGAGCGACATCGACCGCGCTTTTATAATGGCGAATTTGCCCGGCGCGCAGGCGGCGTTCCTCCGTTTGCTGCGCGTTTACACCGGGCTGCGCGGCGTGGATCGATGCGAGCTGCTGCGGTTGCACGCGGGCATGCGCACCATCCATGTCCCGGTGCTGGTGATCTGGGGTGATCAGGATCGCATCCTGCCGGTCTCTGCGGCTGCCAATGCCCGGATGCATCTGCCCAACGCTGGCCTGGTCATACGCCCGCAGCGCGGCCATCTCGTTTTTGTCGAAGAGCCAGAAATGTTCGGGCAGATGGTCGCTGAATTTGTGCGCGCGCCAGACCAAGTGCTGGCGCGCAGCGACATCGCGCTGTCAGCGCCTCAAGCGCCGGCGCGCCAATTTCTGAACCGCTTGCGCACAATGATGTCTGCATCCATTGCCAGCCCGCTGTCAGGACGCACCGTGGTCGCGGCTTCGGCAGGCATGTTGCTGCTCTTTGCCCTTCAATATTCCCGGCAACGTCAAGATCAGGGGAGATAGCCATCGCATGACTGCCATCCATCCGATTGTCAGCCCAAACTTTGACCCACAACCGATCGATGTGCGTTTTCTGGTGCTGCATTACACGGCGGTGGATCTGGCGCGCACCCTGGAGATCTTCACCGACCCTGCGCGCAAAGTCGCAGCCCACCTCGTTGTGGATGTGGACGGCGCAATTTACGAGTGCGTGCCTTGTTGGGCAGGGGTGGCGCTGCGCGGCTGGCATGCCGGCGTCAGCCACTGGCATGACGGTTTAACGCGGTGGGAGGCGCTCAACGATTGGTCGATCGGCGTTGAGATCGTGAATTTCAACGGCAACATTTTCCCCTTCACCGATGCACAGTATAGGGCGCTTGCCAGGGTGGTGGGACATTTGCGCGGTCAATATCCCGCGCTTGCCCAAGCCGAGGCTGTGCTCAGCCATGAGCAGATCGCCGGCTTTCGCGGCAAGGCGGATCCAGGCTGGTGTTTTGACTGGCCGCGCTTTTTTACCATGTGCTATCCTGACCAGCCAGCGCCCGTGCGTGCGCCGATCTGCCCTCCGGCGCTGCGCGCGGCGTTGGCGCGTTTAAGCGAGGTGGCGCCGGCCAACGGGAGTAGGGCCAATGCCTTCTGGGAACGCGTCAGCCTCCTCACGGAGACGGCAGTGGCGCTGGCGCAACGATGAAGAGAGGGGAAGAGACAGGGAGACAGGGAGAGGAGGAGGCTTCACCATTCACAACACGTTCTAGTCTCCTAGTCTCCTAGCCTCCTAGTCTCCCTTCGCTGCTACAGCAACTCCTGCTCCGCCATCGTCAGCGCGTGCTCGAAAATGTCCAATCCCTCGTCCACTTCGGCGCGAGTGACGACGAGCGGCGGAATTATGCGCATCGAGTTGGCGCCACACCCCATGATCAACAGACCGTGCTCAAAGGCCAGTTCGACGATGCGATTGCGCAGCCGCGCGTCGGCAACCTTAGTGACCTTGTCCTGGACAAATTCAACACCGAGCATCAGCCCCTTGCCGCGCACGTCACCCATGCTAGGATGGCGCGCGGCCATGACGTGCAGGCGCTGTAGGATGTAGTCGCCTTGGTCGACTGCATTCTGGATGCCGCCATTTTCCAGCACCTCCATTGTCGCCAGCGCGGCCACCATTGCCAGTGGGTTGCCGCCATAGGTGTTGCCGTGCGCGCCGGTGGGCCAGGTGGCAAGGCTGCGCTTGGCAAGCACCGCGCCCAATGGCACCCCCGACGCAATGCCTTTCGCCGTGCAGACGATGTCCGGCTCAACGCCCCAGTGCTCAATGGCCCACCACTTGCCGGTGCGTCCCATGCCGCTCTGCACCTCGTCAACGATCAACAGAATGCCGTGACGGTCGCACAATTCGCGCAGCCGCGGGAAGAAGGATGCCGGCGGCACGACATAGCCGCCTTCCCCCTGAATCGGTTCGACCAGCACCGCTGCGACATCTTCCGGCGCCAGGATGCTCTTGAAGATGATCTTCTCCAGGTAGTTGATGACCGTTTCGCCATAGTCAGCATCGCCTGGCTGCATTGCAAGCACAGGGCGATATTCGTAAGGATAGGGCGCGTGCGTCACTTCGCGGATGGGCAGAAAGCCGCGGCGCTGCGTTGTTTTGCTAGCGGTAAAGCCTAGCGCCCCCAATGTGCGGCCGTGAAAACCGCCCATAAAGCCGATAAAATTGGGCCGCCCTGTATGATAACGCGCCAGTTTGATCGCACCTTCGACTGCTTCCGTGCCGGAATTGCCTACAAAAACGCTGGCTGGCTCGCTGAACGGGGCAATCTCATCCAGGCGCTCGCTCAGGCGCACCCAACTTTCGTGATAATAGTCGGAAGAGATGTGTAGAAACTTTTCCGCCTGTTGCTGGATGGCGCGCACCACATGCGGGTGGCTATGCCCAGTCGAGTTGACGGCAATACCCGATACAAAGTCGATGAAACGGTTGCCATCGACGTCGTAGACCTGTGACCCCAGGCCGTGCGACATCGCAAAATCGGCGACGCGCCCATACGCGTGCGAAACGACCGCACGGTCGCGCTCCAGAATTGCCTGGGCCTTTGGGCCGGGGACGTGCAGGCGCGTCACCGTGTGATTTGTCGTAGTTGCTAACATGGTGCCTCCTCATACTTTCTAGAAATAAGTGCTTGACTGGCTGCGTTTTGAGTGACTTTACTTTGCTCTTACCCTGGCCAATAGCCAAGTTGCCGAGATATTTGACGGGCGGCCATCTGCACCATGGCGGCAAGGGACGGCAGCCGTTCCCGCGTCAGCCGCAAGCTTGGCCCGCCCACGCTGATGGCCGCGACGACTGCTCGTTCGCGATCGACGACGGGCGCAGCCACCGCCGTGAAGCCCGGTTCCAGCTCGCCAACCGCAAGGGCGACGCCTTCCTGGCGCACGCGCGCCAGCTCGCGGCGCAAACAGTCGGGATCGACGATGGTCTGCTCGGTCAACGCTGGCAACGGCTCTGCCAAGAAGCCAGCGAGCGCGGCGTCCGTGCGCGCGGCCAGCAGCACCTTGCCCGTGGCCGTGGCGTGGATCGGCAATCGATTGCCCACATCCTGCGTCATGCCCATGGGGTTGCTGCTCGCAATCTCATCGATGACCAGCACACAATTTTCGACCTGCACTTCCAGGGTGGCTGCCTCTCCTGACTGTTCGGCGAGTGTGACCAGCACCGGCCGGCTCATGGCGCGCAAAGGGTTAGAGCGCATCGCCGTCCCGCCGATTGCGATCAATTCGACTCCTAAACGGTAACCGCCAGACAGCGGGTTGCGCATCAACAGCCGTTCAGCCTCTAACGCGGAGAGCAGGCGAAAGGTGGTCGTCTTGTTCAAACCCGCGGCTTGCGCCAGATCGCTCAGCGCCCATTCCGGCTGTGCATCGCTAAACGCCTTGAGCAGCGCAAGCGCACGCGCTACCGCCTGCGTGCCTGGGTAAACTTCGGTGGCGTGAAGATCGATCTCTTGTACAGAAGCCATGGCATCCCTTGCGTCGCGTGGATTTGCTCTGTTGTTTCACGATATGGAATATAGTATCACAAGGTGTAGAATAAAGCAATACTATGGATGTTATCTTCGTTTTATGGAAATTGACGATCACAGAGGCTTGTGTTACTTTGCTAGGCGCTACGATGATTTGAGAGTGCACTCATAAGCACGAGGAAGCGTGTATGGCGCCGCCCATGGTTCCGTTGGTCGAGTATCGTGAACTTCCGGTCGATGAGATGCGCCAGCGCGCGGCCGCGTTCTACGCTGAACTTCGCCGGCGTCGCTCGGTGCGCCATTTCTCCAGCCGACCTGTGCCGCGAGAGGTGATCGAGACTTGTCTGCGTACAGCAGGGACGGCGCCCAACGGCGCCAACTTGCAGCCGTGGCACTTCGTTGTGGTCAGCAATGCGACTGTCAAGCGGCGCATCCGGGAAGCAGCCGAGGCCGAGGAGCACGAATTCTACAGCGGCCGCGCCCCACAGGAATGGCGCGAGGCATTGGCCCCACTCGGCGTCGACGCCAACAAGCCATTCCTGGAAACGGCGCCCTATCTGATCGCTATTTTCGCCCAATCCTACGGAGTGGCGCCCGACGGACGTAAGATCAAACATTACTACGTCACCGAATCGGTTGGCATCGCCACCGGTTTTTTAATTGCGGCGCTGCATGATGCAGGGTTGGTTATGCTTACACACACGCCCAGCCCGCTGGGATTTCTAAACACGATTCTGGAGCGGCCCAACAACGAACGCCCTTTTCTGCTGCTGGTGGTGGGGTATCCGGCTGAGGATGCGCAGACGCCGGTGATTCCGAAGAAGGCATTGGAAGTAATCGCGACTTTTGTGGAATAAAGCACTGTTTTTTGCCGGAAAGCGAACACTATACAGGAGATTTTGTCATGCGCATTGCCCTTGGCGGCATCGCCATCGAAAGTTGCACCTTTTCACCGTTGCCCAGCCGTCTGGACGATTTCACCGTCCGCCGTGGCGCTGACTTTCTCGACCGCTATCCTTTCCTCGCTGACTTCGCGGGGCGCGCCGAGTTTGTGCCGCTGCTCTACGCCCGCGCACTTCCCGGCGGCTCCGTCGAACCGGACGCATACGCCGCATTGAAGGCCGAATACCTTGACCTGCTGCGCGCTAATGGGCCATGGGATGGCGTCTATCTCGATTTTCATGGCGCCATGCATGTGCGCGGCATGGACGACGCCGAAGGCGACTGGGTCACTGCCGTGCGCGAGGTAGTCGGCCCTGCGTGCCTGCTCGCCGCCAGCTTCGATCTGCATGGCAATATCTCCGAGCGTGAGGCTGCTACGCTCGACATGCTGACTGCCTTCCGCACCGCGCCGCACGTGGACTATATGGAGACGCGTGCGAAGGCGCTGCGTATGTTGCTCGACTGTCTCGACCAGCAGCTTCGCCCCGCGCGCGTCTGGATTCCGATTCCTGTTGTGCTGCCCGGCGAAAAGACCAGCACCGAATGGGCGCCCGGCGACCGTCTCTATGCGGCGCTGACGGAAAGTGACGGCGCGCCGGGTTTGCTCGACATCTCATTGCTGGTCGGCTATGTGTGGGCCGACGAACCGCGCACGAGCGCTACGGTAATTGCCACTGGCCTCGACCGCAACGTGCTGGCGCGTGAAGCGCAAAAGGTGGCGCAGCGCTATTGGGATGCGCGCCACGAGTTCCAATTTGGCGTGCCCGCGGGCACGATCGATGAGTGCATCGCGTGGGGGTTGGACGCGCCGGAATCCTGTGTGTTTATCAGCGATTCGGGCGACAATCCCACGGCAGGGGGAGCGGGTGACACAACGGTGGCGCTGGCGGCCTTGATCAAGCACGGCGCGCCCGCGGTCGTCGCCAGCATTGCAGACGCGCCGGCCATCCAGACAATGCTCGCCGCGGGCGTTGGCGCGTCCGTGGCAGTGGAACTGGGGGGCAAGCTCGATCCTATTACCTGCCAGCCCCTGGCCGTGCACGGCATCGTGCGTCATCTTGCTCGCAGCGAAAACACCGAGGCGGTCCTGCAGGTTGGCGACGTGCATGTCATTGTCACCGAACGGCGCCGCCCCTATCACTTTGTCGCTGACATGCAGCGGCTGGGGCTGGAGCCGCTGGCGCACAAGCTTGTCGTCATCAAGATCGGCTATCTGGAGCCGGACCTGAAGCGTCATGCCCCGCGCGCTTTGTTGGCGCTCACGCCTGGTGCGGTCGATCAGGCTATTGAACGGCTGCCTTTCCAGCGCGTGCGCCGCCCGCTTTTCCCACTCGACCCAACAATGGCCTGGACGCCGATGGACGCGGCTCTATAAAACAACTGTGTGACGATTGAGGTCAGTTAAAATAGAGTGTGGATGAAACGGATTTGACGGATTCATGTGGATTTTAAAGGAGATGATGCGAGATGAGCGCATTGGCCGATTACACTTCTGAAGAACAGCAGGTACTCCTGCGCAGCCTGCAGGCGGCAGCGGTGGTCGTCTCGGCCGCCAGCATGGGGCGCAAGACCGAGACGTTCAGCGAGGGATTTGCTGCGGCCAACGTGATCACGGCGCGCACCGAAGTCACCGCCGGCAACGCCCTGATTACCTCCGTGCAGTTTGCGCTGGAGCAGCGCACCGAACATGGACAACCCTTTCCTGACTACGCAAAGGTCGCCTCGGCCCCGGGCGCGGCGGAAGACGCGCTGGCGATGCTGCGCGCAGTGATGGCCTTGCTCGCTGCAAAAGCGACGCCAGAAGAAGGGCTCGGCTACCGGCAGTGGCTGATGTCGATTGCTCGAGCCACAGCCGCGGCCGGCAAGGAGGGAGGCAACTTCCTGGGATGGGGCGCGGTGCAGATCAACGACGCCGAGCAAGCCGCGCTGCAACAGCTTGCCCAGGTGCTGGACGTGGCCGCATAAGGGTTGTCAGTAAAGAAATTCTTCGACGCGGAGAGGCAAAGCGGCAGAGTCGCAGAGAAAAGTGGGGCGCTTTCTTTTTCTCTGCAACTCTGTGTTGAAAATTATACTGGGGAAATCGCCACTGCATCGCACATGATGCGCCCTTCTTCGACGACCAACGCAACGCCGCCATTGTCCAATGGCTGGTCCGCGTCTTCCACTGTGAACAGCGTTTTGCCATCAAGCATCGCTTCGATGTGATTGCCGCGCACTGCCAACGCAAACGCATGGCTGGCGCCAAATGTCCATGGAAAGACGCACTCGGCCAGCACTGCTTCGCCGTCCAACGCCTTGATCAATTTTGCCGTGCCGTCGTTGCACAGCAGCAGCGCGTAATAGCGTTGCATCCCCTGCACGCGCACGGCCAGCCCCGCGGCCTTCGCCAGATGCAGCGTGATTGCAGCGCGCACTGTGTAATCCTTCCACTCGCGCGTCCCTTGTGAAAGCAGGCCGCGGCCGTGATTCTGCACCAATCGATACGCCTCCGGCCACCAATCGTCGAATTGATCGACGCCATTAACCCACGCGCGTCGCCACATAACGCCGTCGCCACGCGGGGCCGCCAGTACAGTGTCGGGCGCGCCGTCCCAGGTCAGATAATCCAAATAGATCGTTCCGTTGGCGTGGCTGGGGTGCGTAACCTCAAAGCCGACTGCGCTGATGGGCAAGCCGCCAGTCGTTGGAATGGTCCATGACAGTTCAACATAGTCGCCCGGCGCCAGCGTCTGCTGCGGTCCGCGTACGATGCCCAGGGAATCGTCGGCTTGATAGATGGTGACGTACAGACTTCCCTGCGCAGGGCCGAGATTATGCGCGTCCGCCGCGACCGCGGCGCGCACCGTCTGCCCGCTGTAGAGCGTCGGCGACGCATAGAGTGCATAACCGCGCTTGATAAAGTAATCTGAAAGTGCGCGCGAGGGGATGAAGGTCGGCGTCGCCACGCGCGCCGAACGCGCCGGCGCCACGCGCGCCGAACGCGCCGGCGCCACCCCGCGATAGTGGATTGCCAGACTGCCGGCGCCGGCGCGGCTGTGGCCGGCAACCTGCTGGACTGTGGCCACTCCCTGCGCGTCAGGACTCGACTCCGGCATAAATCCCTGGACCGCGCCGGGTAGCTCGAAATGAAAGCGTGCACCGTTTTTGGGCGTCAGGGGCGGTTCGCCCGCCAAAGCTCGCCCGATGTTGATGATATGGCAACTCTCCGTCAGCGCGTCGGTGATGGCGCGTCCGCCATCCGCAGTGGCGAGATACAGGCGATCGGCCACCGGCCCGCGCCAGTCCGGCCCCGCGTCAATGCCGGCCAGCCCGTTCTTGATGCCCAGGATGCAGCCCACATTGCCTGAGTTGCAGTCGGTGTCCCAGCCGCAGGTGTTGACGATCATGAGCGACTTCTGGAAGTCGTCGTTGCCGTGCAGCAGCGCGTGGATGATCAGCGCGTGGTTGGGGATCATGTGACAGCCGCCGCCATATGTGTCGTAGCCATAGTTGGCTGCGATCAATGCGCGCGTCTTGCGCCAGTCCGGTTCGGCCGCGTGCCACTCGCGAATCTGCCCGATCATGCGGTAGATCAACGAGTTATTGGGAATCAGGGAGACGGCGGCGTCGAGCAGCTTGTTCAGGTCGCGTTCGACAAAGGCCTGCGCTTCAAGCGCGGCCACCACCTGTGCGCCATAGATTGCCTCGCCGTCATGGCTGACGGAAGCCGCGCGCCGCGCCAGGTCGGCGGCGAATTCCGGATCGCCGGGCGCCACCATGGCCCAGCCGTCGATGAAGATCTGCGCGCCGATCTGTTCGGCGACGACTTTGCTGTTCAGTGCGCTGGAGCCGCTCTGCGGCGCGGGAATGCCATCTTTCAGGCGCAAATAGGCGGTGTGTTCGGTCGAGACGCCCATGCCGCCCCACCACAGGATGGTGCGCTGCTCGATAATGTAGTTGAGCCAGGTCTGCCCGATCTGCGCGGGCGTCAGATCGCGGCGATTGCCGTAGTCTGGCAAGGCGCGCAAAAAGGTGAACGTCCCCGAAATATCATCGTCGGTGACGATCAGCGGGACATTGCACTTTTCGTGCATATAGCACCAGACCTCGCCGAGCTCCTGCATAATGCGCTCATAGGTCCAGCCTTCGAAGGGACGACCGAGATAGACGCCGATAAGCTTGCCGAGCACGCCGGCGTAGACGCGTGCCGCGTAGTCAGATGGCAACATCATCACAAGTGCTCAGCCTTTCGCTGTTTTGGGCGACCCGACAACACGCCCAGCATCAACCCTCACCTGCGAGACGCCCGCCGCGCGTGCAATATCAGCCTGCGTGACGCGCCGGCATCGGCTTGCGTCATTCATCGTTCGTCAGGACGCCTTTTAGGGTGCTGGATGCAGCAGAGTTTGGAAAATGAAGATCGATGGTATAAATTGTCGGCGCAACCCATTGCGTTGTCAAGCATGAATTTTTTGCAGCGCTGGTTTGTGCGCAAAGTACGCGTCCATCCAATGTAATGGTATAATTGCTTGCGTGATGAAATACCTTGACAGTTACGCGGGCCGAACCATCTTGATTACAGGCGGTCTCGGTTTCATCGGCTCCACCCTGGCGCGCAGACTTGTAGAACTCGGTGCACACGTCACCGTGATCGATTCGCTGATCCCTGACTATGGCGGCAATCTTTTCAATGTAGACGGTTACACCGATCGGCTGCGCATCAACATTGCCGACGTGCGCGACCCCTATTCGATGCGTGCGCTGGTCAAAGGGCAGGAAATCTTGTTCAACCTGGCTGGCCAGGTCAGCCATCTGGACTCGATGCACGATCCCTTCACCGATCTAGAGATCAACACCCGCAGCCAGTTGTCGATCCTCGAAGCGTGCCGTCACGAAAATCCATCGATCAAAGTCGTCTATGCTGGGACGCGGCAGCAGTATGGCAAGCCGCGCTATCTGCCTCTGGATGAGGAGCATATTCAGGCGCCGACCGATGTCAACGGCGTCAATAAGTTGGCTGGCGAGTGGTATCACATCGTCTATCATAACGCGTATGGGTTGCGCACCACTTCGCTGCGTCTCACCAACACCTATGGCCCGCGCCAGCTCGTCAAGCATAACCGGCAGGGTTTCATCGGCTGGTTTATCCGACTCGCCATCGAAGGCAAAACCATCCAATTGTATGGCGATGGTGGGCAGTTGCGCGACCTCACCTATGTCGACGATGTGGTGGATGCCTTTTTGCGCGCCGGCGCCAATGACAGCGCTAACGGTGCTGTGTTCAACCTCGGCGGCGTTGCACCGATCAGTCTGCTTGATCTGGCGCGCCAGATCGTCAAGATCGCCGGGCGGGGCGATGTCGAGTTGATTCCCTGGCCAGAGGCGCGGAAAAAGATCGATATTGGCGACGTCTATTCCAGTTATGCACGCATCCAGGATGCGCTGGGCTGGCAGCCGACGACGCCGCTGGCCGATGGGCTTCGCCAGATGATCGCCTACTATGCGCGTTTTCTTGACAACTATGTGACGCCTTAACCAGCGGCGGACGGATTACACAGACACCCCTTATACAGACGCCCCTTATACAGACGCCCATGAACATTCCATTCAATGAACTGCGCTCCGGCTACCTGGCTTATCAAACTGAAATCGACGAAGCGGTGCATCGCGTGCTGGAAAGCGGCTGGTATATCCTGGGGCGCGAGACCATGACCTTCGAGGAGGAATTTGCCGCTTACTGTGGTGCGGCGGGCTGCGTCGGCGTCAACTCTGGCACCGATGCGCTCTATCTGGCGCTGCGCGCGTGCGGCGTCGGGCCTGGCGACGAGGTGATCACCGTGTCGCACACCGCGGTGGCCACGGTGGCCGCGATCCGCATGAGCGGCGCCACGCCCGTGCTGGTGGACATTGATCCGGACACTTACACCATGTCGCCCAACGCCCTGGCGGATGCGATGTCGCCTGCCACGCGCGCCGTGATCCCTGTCCATCTTTACGGCCATGCCGCGGACATGGCTGCCATCTGTGAGATCGCTGCAACCTGTTTTGTGATCGAGGATTGCGCACAGGCGCACGGCGCCCGTTACCAGGGCAGGCCGGTCGGCGGCTTTGGCAATCTTGCCTGCTACTCGTTTTATCCCACGAAGAATCTGGGCGCGCTTGGCGATGGTGGCGCCGTGACCGGCAACGATGCCGCGTTGCTGGGCAAGGTGCGCCTGTTGCGCGAGTATGGATGGACGCCACAGGAGCGTTACGTTTCTCATGTCGAGGGCGTCAACAGCCGGCTGGATGAGGTGCAGGCGGCGATCCTGCGTGTGCGGCTCCGCCATCTCGACGCCGACAATGAGGCGCGGCGCCAGTTGGCGTCGCTTTACAGCGCTCTCCTGCCTGACCTGCTCAAGAAACCGGTCGAGCGGGAGCATTGTCACCATGTCTATCATCTGTACGTCGTTCAATATCCCGAACGCGATCGTCTGCGCGCGCGACTGGCCGCGCAGGGGATCGGCGCTGGGATTCACTATCCGACGCCGGTGCATTTACAGCCTGCTTACCAGGCGGGCCAGGTGCGCACAACCGCACTGCCTGTGACTGAACAGGCCGCGCGCGAGGTGCTTTCGCTGCCATTGCATCCCACGCTTGGCGAAGCACAAGCGCGCACCGTTGTCCAGGCTGTTGTCGCCGCCCTGCAGTAGTCAAAACAGTAAAGACAAACATTACAGGTTATTTGAAAAGCAACCGTCAAGACTCGCAGAATACGCAGCGACGCCAAGCCTTGTCCAAACCATTCTCTAATGATGGGCGCGGACAGGGACGAGACCCCTATCTATGGGCGCTGATCGCGTTGGCCGTGCTCTATGGCGTGATTTTCACGCGACTGGCCTGGGATCTGCAGGCCGGTATGCGCACGCACCGCTCCGATCTGGGCCAAATTGACCAGGCCATCTGGAACAGCAGTCGCGGCCACTGGCTGGCGCAGACAGACAATGGATTCGAGGCGACCCGTTTGACGGATCATGTCGAGCCGATCCTGGTGCTGATCAGCCCTATCTACTGGCTGTGGGATGACGTGCGAGCGCTCTTGCTGCTTCAGGTGGTCACTGTGGCGGCCGGCGTCCTGCCGCTCTATCTACTGGCGCTGCGCCAATGCGAAAAGCTGCTTTCTGCGCGCGAACGCCATCAGATCTGGCGCAATGAGCCCTTGCAGCAACTGGCGCGACCGCTTGCTTTTGCATTAGGTGTAGCCTATCTGTTGGCGCCGCAGCTCCAGTCGGCGCTGTTGACCGAATTTCACGCCGCAGTGCTCGCAGTCCCGCTGATCCTGTGGGCCTTCTGGTCGGTCGATGTGCAACGCTGGGGACAGTTCCTTGCCGCCGCCCTGCTTGTGGCTTTTGTCAAAGAGGAGATGGCGCTGCTGGCTGCTGGATTGGGATTGTGGGCGGCCTGGCGCGCCTGGTGGGAAGGCAGACAGAAGCGCGAGGAGACAAGGAAACGGGAAAAGGAGGAGAAGAAGGAAGGGAGAAACGATGCAAGCTCCGATCGCTCAAGCTTGCGCTCTCCTGGCCGCTATTTCTTCGGCGCAATAATCTTCGTGGCTGGGCTGATCTGGTTCTACATTGCCACCTTTGTCATCGTGCCTGCTCATGCCGCCGAGGTGTACGGCGCGGCGGAGAGCACGTATTTCCAGCGCTATGGCGCACTCGGCAATTCTTCCACCGATATCTTGAAAAGCGTCGTGACGCGCCCCGATCTCGTTGTGCAAATTGCCAGCGAGCCAGCGCGCGTGGCGTATCTGGCCGGGCTGCTGATCACCTTTGCCTGGCTGCCGTTGCTGGGATTGGAGATTGTGCTGCTCTCGCTGCCGTTGTTGCTGGCAAACCTGCTCAGCGCTTACCCTGCCCAGTATTATGGCGAGTTTCACTACAGCGCACCACTGGTCGCCTATTTTGGCGTCGCCGCGGTCTATGGCATGGGGCGGATGTGGCGCTTCCTGGCGCGGCGCCTTGAGCGCTCTTCGTCTTCGTTTCAACACCTGCCCGCACAGGGAACAGGGCTGATGGCGGCAGCGGCGATGGTGCAGAACGCCCGCACGGCGCTGTTGCCCCTCATCACCGCCGGTCTGGTGATCTGGGTGCTGGCGTGGTCAGCCGGTAATTATCTCCTGTATGGACGCGGGCCGTTCGGCGGCCGTTACGATCCGACGCCAATTACGGCGCATCATCGCCTGTTGGAGCGCTTCACCGCACAGATTCCCGCTGATGTGGCCGTGACCGCCACCGCCGGCGTCCATCCACATGTGAGCCATCGCCGCTATGTCTATCAGTTCCCACTTGGCCTTGATGCGCCAATGCCCGCGACCTGGGCGCTGCTCGACGTGACTACCAACACTGACATGGCCCCCGGTGATCTGAAGGCGCGTGTGGACGCTTTGCTGGCTGGGGAGTGGCGCGTCGTCGATGCGGCTGATGGATTCCTGCTGTTGGCGCACGGTCAAGGTGACAAGACGATCCCAGAGGCGTTTTATACTTTTGCGCGCACCAACAGTGACGTGGCGTCGAATGCGCCGTTGCAGCTCACCGCCATCCACACCGAGGATTGGCCACGCTGGCGGCAGACAAAGCTCGTCGCCGAGTGGGTGGTGGGCGACGGCTACGATCCCGCCACGACGCCGCCCTGGGTTGAGCTTGTTACGCCGCAGCAGGATGTGATCGCCACGTTGAGTACAGCGACGCCGCCGGCGCTGGTTTGGCTTCCGCCCGAACGGTGGCAGCCAGGACAATCCATGCGCGTGACGACGCTCCCCTTATCTCTGCCGCGCACGGTCGGAGTGCGCGCGGCAGGTGACGGGCGGCCACTGACGGCGATTTTCCACCGCCAGCCAGATGGAAAACTGTCCATGCTATCTGGCGATTTGGCTGCTGCCGGAGATTTTGGCGCGGCGTTGGCGAAAGCCGGGCTTGGCCCACTGTTGATGGCGGAGACGGAACTGAAATTCAGCGATGGCGACCCTGCGCGGGTGCGCGTGTGGATTGAGGATCGCGCTTCCTGGCCGGGGGATGCGCTAGACGTGTGGGTGCAGTGGGGCGTGGCGCGATGGCCGGAGCCGCTATCGGCCTTTGTCCATCTGCGTCGCAACGGCGAAACCATCGCGCAGATGGATGGCGCGCCAGCTTTTTTGACGAGTGCACCAAACGACGAGACAGTGACGCAAACTTTCCTCAACGAGTGGCGGCAGGTCACGATCCCGGCCGACAGCCTGCTCGATGGCGAGTGGACATTGGCGCTAGGATTATACGATGCGCGGAGTGGGCAGCGTATTCCGCTTGCCAGTGGCGGCGACGAGTTGGTGGTGGCTCTGCCAAAGCTGACCGAGCCACCCATTGCGGATCAGGCGTGCGCCTTGATTCCACAAACGTGCGCAGCCCGATAATCTTCATTCCTGTATTTATTTCAAATCCGAGCAACTTGGGGATGTCTGCCATTGGTAGTCAATGGTGCAGGCATGGATACAGTGGTGCAGACGGTATAAACGCGCGTGGCCACAACAAGCTAGGCCGCGGCCACGCGTGGACGCATACGCGGCATTTCCACAGCGGAGCGTTCACCATTCATCCCACGCACGACGCCTTCACGCGGGTATGGGAGATGGGGCGCAACATGGGGCTGGCCATCAACGACCTTGCTTGGCTGGCGATCGGCAAGCGTGGCTGTGTGCGCCATATCGAGATCGATCACACTGTTGTGGCTGCCGTAGATATTGTCCGTAAATCCATCGGTATGATAGTCAGTTTGCCAACGGCCATCGATCAGATAGCGAAACTCGTGGCGCTGACCAACCGGTAACTCCACCGTTGCACGCCACACGCCATCGCGCGATTGAACTAGCGGTATCATGCGTTCATCCCAGTTGTTGAACGTGCCCGCCACCGAAATCCGATCGGCCCAAACACAAGAGGGTAGCTCAAAAATAACACGGATGTAACCAGGGCGAGAGGATGGGCTTTTGTGAATCATACGAACCTCCTGGCAGAATGCCTTCGTGTATTGGAATCTGCAATGGCGTCTGTCACCAACTATATCTCCCACCGAAAGTCCTTGCGAAACTCATGCCCGCCGATAAACTGATTTAGTAAATGCTCGGCAATCGAACAATTGTGCGCCCTGTATTAGAAATTGAGAGGCAAACGCTATAGATATCTGAAATCGACAGCAATTTCTGCAATAAAGAGATTTTCCAATCGTTTCTTGTGCAAGGCGCACAAAATATAATGGGAGAAGTTCATCAACTGACGTTTCACATTCTGTCATAACAATAACATATATCGAAAAAAATAAGGTTAAGCGAGTGTTAAAGTTTACTAGCGGAAAGGCGGCGTCTTCCTGCTTTAAGAAGAACGCCGCCTTTCCGGATGCTTTGCGTAAGGAAAATGTCGGCAATTGTAACGTTGCCTACGAACTGGCTACGTTTAGTCCGCGACGATGTTTACCAGCTTGTCGGGGACAACAATGACCCTGCGCGGCGCGCGGCCCTCCAGCCATTTGGTGACGCTGCTCAGTTGCAGCGCCGCACCTTCCAAGTCCGCCTTCGCGGCGCCAGGTGCAACCACCAGCCTATCGCGCACTTTGCCGTTGATCTGAACCACCACTGTGATCTCCGCCTCGCGCGCCTTCTCTGGATCGCCGGCCGGCCAGCGTTGCAGGTGAATGCTCGACGTATTGCCCTGACGATGCCACAGTTCGTCGGCAATATGTGGGAAGATCGGCGCCATCATCAGCAACAGATCCCGCAGCGCGCTGTGCCAAATCGCACTGTTGACAACGTCGGTTTCACGCACCTTGTACAGATAGTTGTTCAGCTCCATCAGCGCCGCAATGGCTGTGTTGAACCGAAAGTCCTGCATATCGTCGGTCACTTTCAGAATAGTCTGATGCAACTTGCGCTCCAGCGCGCGCAGTTGGTCGGGGGACGGCGTGCGCGCTGGCTTCCCCTGTGGCTGCACCACTTGCATAGCTTCGACGACCACCACCCAGACGCGCTGCAGGAAACGATATACGCCCTCAATCGCCTGGGGATCCCACGGGCCGCCTTGATCCCACGGGCCGATGAACATCAGATAGCCGCGCACCGTGTCGGCGCCATAGCGATCGACCACTTCATCCGGGTTGATCACGTTGCCGCGGCTCTTGGACATCTTCTCGCCATCCGGCCCCAAGATCATCCCCTGGTTGAACAGGCGCAGCATCGGCTCGTCAAAATCGACTAGGCCCAGGTCGCGCATCACTTTGGTGAAGAAGCGCGTATACAGCAGGTGCATGGTGGCATGTTCGATGCCGCCGGTGTATTGATCGACCGGCAACCAATAGTCGCCCACCGTCTTTTCCCACGGCATATCGTCGGCCTTCAACGGCTGACCCGCCTTCCAGTAGGGCGAGAGGTAGGCGTACTGATACCAACTCGAACACATAAAGGTGTCCAGGGTGTCGGTTTCACGCTCGGCGTCGCCGCCGCATTGCGGACACTTCACCCAGCGGAAGCCTTCATGATATTTTAGCGGACTTTCGCCGGTGGGTCTGAACTCGGCGTCATCGGGCAGCAAGACGGGCAGATCCTCGTAAGGCACCGGCACGACGCCGCAATTTGCGCAGTAGATCATCGGGATCGGCGCGCCCCACATGCGTTGACGGCTGATCAGCCAATCGCGCAGACGGTAGTTGACCGCGCCGCGCCCCAGTTCGTTGGCCTCCAACCATGCGGTCACCTTGCTGACGGCGTCCTCCACCGGCGTGCCGTCGAACGGGCCAGAGTTGACCATCTCGCCTGCGTCTTTGGCGTCATAGGCTTCGGTCAGCGGGCCCGCGGCGCCATCCGGTCCCGTGATGACGCGGCGAATCTCCAGCCCGAACTTCTGTGCAAAAGCAAAGTCACGCGCGTCGTGCGCGGGCACGGCCATGATCGCGCCGGTGCCATAGCCCATCATCACATAGTCGGCGATCCAGATTGGGATGCGCTCGTTGTTGACCGGGTTAATGGCATAGCCGCCGGTGAAGACGCCGGTCTTTTCCTTGTCAACCGCGCCGCGTTGGATCTCATCCATGCGCGCGGCCTGCTCCTTGTAGGCTTCAACCGCGGCGCGCTGCTCGGTGGACGTGATGGCGTTGACCAGCGGATGTTCCGGCGCCAGCACCATGAAGGTGGCGCCCCACAGCGTGTCGGGCCGTGTCGTGAAGATCACCAGCGGCTCGCCCTGTTCGGTATGGAACGCAACCTCGGCGCCAATGCTGCGACCGATCCAGTTTGTCTGCATCACCTTGACGCGCTCCGGCCATTCAATCTGATCCAGCATCTCGACCAGTTCGTCAGCATAGCGCGTGATGCGGAACTTCCACTGCTCCAGGTTCTTCTTGATGACAGGCGTGCCGCACCGTTCGCAGTGGCGGTCATCGCCCCAGACCTGCTCGCGCGCCAGCGTGGTGTTGCAGGTCGGGCAGAAATCGACGGGCGCATATTCGCGATAGGCGATGCCCGCGTCATAGAACTTGCGGAAGAACCATTGTGACCACTTGTAATACTCCGGGTCGCAACTCACGGCCTCGTGCTCCCACGCCCACATCGCGCCCATGCGTCCCAGTTGAGCGCGCATCTGCTCGATGTTGGCGAACGTCCACTGGGCAGGATGCGCGCCGTGTTTGATCGCGGCGTTCTCCGCCGGCAAGCCAAAGGCGTCAAAACCAATAGGAAACAGGACGTTGTAGCCATTCATACGCCGGAAGCGCGCGCCAGCGTCGCTGGGCGTATAGGCGTACCAGTGACCGGTGTGCAGGTCGCCGGACGGATAGGGCAGCATGGTCAGCGCGTACCATTTAGGGCGCTCCGGGTCTTCAACAGCCTTGTACAACTGTTGCTCCGCCCAAATCTGCTGCCATTTCGGCTCAATCTCGGCAGGGTTGTATTTATTCGACATGATGTGCTCCAGTCGCGTGATCATGGGAAAACGCTTTATTCATGGCTATCTTGCACACAGGCCGCAACCGGCAGCCGCGCAAGATGACGGCATAAGTAGTTTCGTTTGATGGCAGATGCGCCCGCGTAATGCGTTCCGCGGGCTAACTAAGCGCGAGGAGACCGCCGACGTTGCGTCCGACGGTGATGGAGATCTTTATGAAGTCAGGGTAATACCGGATGCTCCATTTCATATAGGGCGATTGTACCACAGTCTGTCAAGAAGCAGGCTAATGCGGATGCGTTCCGAAATTTTGGCGGTCGCGCTCGCCGCGCCTGACCGGCGCGGCGAGCGCGACCGCGTTTCCGCCTCCGCTCATTCTCTTGCCTGAAGCAAGTAATGTTCTTGCAGGCTGCGCGTGCGCAGCTCCTTCTGGCGCAGGGCGCGGATGCCGTTGACCGCAGCCTGCGCGGCCGAGAGGGTGGTGATCAGCGGGATCTCCATGCGGGTGGCAAGTCGCCGGATTTTGGCGCCATCCTCGCGCGCGTTGGCGCCGAGTGGCGTGTTGATGATCAACTGCACCTTGCCGTCGCGCATGGCGTCGAGTGTGGTGTAGCCAGGCTGTTCGCTGCTGCCCTTTTCCAGAATCGTCACGGGCAGACCGGCGCGCACGAAGAAAGCGCCGGTGCCGGCCGTGGCATAGAGGAGGAAGCCCATACGATGCAGGTCACGCGCCAGCTTGAGCGCGCTGCCCTTGTCGTAATCGTTCACGGTGACCAGCACGCCACCTTCAAGCGGCAACCCAGCGCCCGCGCCAAGCTGGCTCTTGGCAAAGGCGTGGCCGAAGCTCGACGCGTGACCCATCACTTCGCCAGTGGAGCGCATTTCCGGGCCGAGCAGTGCATCGATGCCAGTGAATTTCTTCCACGGCAACACCGCCTCCTTGACAAAAAAGCCGTCAAGTTCCGGCTCGCGCAAAAAGCCGATCTGCGCCAGGCTTTCGCCAGCCATCACCCGCGCCGCGATCTTGGCCAACGGCGCGCCCGTCGCTTTGCTCACAAAGGGCACGGTGCGGCTGGCGCGCGGGTTCACCTCGAGCACGTAGACCACATCGTCCTTGATGGCATACTGCACATTCATCAGCCCGCGCACTTGCAGCGCCAGCCCGAGCTTCTCGGTGTATTCGCGAATGATGCTCAGATGGTAGTGGCTGATCTTGTAGGGTGGCAGCACGCACGCGCTGTCGCCGCTGTGGATGCCGGCCTCCTCGATGTGCTGCATGATGCCGCCGATCACGACGCGCTCACCGTCGCACACTGCATCGACATCGACCTCGAACGCGTCCTCCAGAAATTTGTCGATCAGCACTGGCTTGCCTTCGACGAGGCTCACGGCCTCGGCCATGTAGCGGCGCAGATCGGCCGCGCCGTCCACGATCGCCATGGCGCGACCTCCAAGCACGTAGGAAGGCCGCACGACAATCGGGTAGTCAATACGATCTGCGACGGCGAGAGCTTCCTCCACGGTGCGCGCGGAGCCGTGCTCGGGCGCCGGGATGTCCAGCGCTTCCAGCAACGCGCCAAACCGATCGCGATCTTCGGCCAGGTCGATCGCGTCGGGTGATGTGCCTAGAATCGGCGCGCCGGCTGCCTGCAGCGCCGCGGCCAGATTCAGCGGCGTCTGCCCGCCAAATTGGACGATGACGCCGTGAAGAGGCGAGGAAGCGAGATTAGGAGATTGAGAGATTGGAGAGTGGAGATCAGAGATCGGTGCGTCTCCCTTTCTCCCTGTCTCCTTGTCTCCCTCTCTCCCGATTTGATGCAGCGCGTCGCCCCTCGCCCCTCGCCCCTCGCGTTCCACAATATTCAGCACGTCCTCCAACGTCAGCGGCTCGAAGTAGAGGCGATCCGAGGTGTCGTAGTCGGTGCTGACGGTCTCCGGGTTGCAGTTGACCATGATCGTCTCGTAGCCCAGGTCGTGCAGGGCGAAAGCCGCGTGGCAGCAGCAGTAGTCAAATTCGATGCCCTGGCCAATGCGGTTGGGGCCGCCGCCCAGAATGACGATCTTGGGGCGGTGCGTGGGTGTGGCCTCGCTTTCACTTTCGTAGCTGCTGTAGAGATAGGGCGTGTACGCTTCAAACTCCGCCGCACAGGTGTCAACCTGATGATAGGTCGGCGCGACGCCAAGCTTTTGCCGCAGCCGGCGGATGTCGAGTTCGGAGATCGGGAGATTGAGAAATGGGGAGATTGAGAGATTGGAGATTGAGAGATTGGAGATTGAGAGATTGGAGATTGAAGATGGATTGATCTCCTCGTCTCCTAATCTCCAATCTCCAGTCTCCAATCTCTGATTCGCGATGCGCGCGATCTGCCGGTCGCTAAATCCCATCCGCTTTGCCTGGCGCAGCGTAGCCAAGTCGAGTGCAAGCTGATGCTGCTCGAACGCGGCGATTTCCCCGATCTGCGCGACGAACCACGGGTCGTAACCGGTGAGCTGCGCAATGGTGGCCTGCGACTCCCCGCGCAGCAGCGCCTCGTAAACAGCAAAGAGGCGGTCGCGGTTGGGGACGCGCAGCAGGTCATGCAGGGCGACGCCGGCGTCATAGCCTTTGTAGCCGCCGTCGCTCTCGCGTTCCAGCGGACCAAGCCCATCGCGGCCGATCTCCAGGCTGCGCACTGCCTTTTGCAGCGCCTCCTTGAACGTGCGGCCGATCGCCATGGCCTCGCCGACTGATTTCATCTGCGGGCCAAGCTCCCGATCGACGCCGGGAAATTTTTCAAAGGCCCAGCGCGGCATCTTGACCACCACGTAATCGATCGACGGCTCGAACGCCACAACGGTCTGGCGCGTAATGTCATTTTTCAACTCGTCCAACGTATAGCCGACCGCCACCTTGGCCGCCAGCTTGGCAATCGGGAAGCCGGTTGCTTTCGACGCCAGCGCCGACGAGCGCGAGACGCGCGGGTTCATCTCGATAATCACGACGCGACCGCTCTCCGGGTCCACGCCAAATTGCACGTTGCTGCCGCCCGTCTCCACGCCGACCGCGCGCATGACGAGCCGCGCCTGGTCGCGCAGCCGCTGGTACTCCTTGTCCGTCAGCGTCTGCGCCGGCGCCACCGTGATGCTATCGCCGGTGTGCACGCCCATCGCGTCCAGATTTTCGATGGAGCAGACGACGACAAAGTTGTCCGCGGCGTCGCGCATCACCTCCAGCTCATACTCCTTCCAGCCGATGAGCGATTCTTCGACCAAAACGGTGTGCACGGGACTTTCCTTGAGGCCCCAGGCCACCTTCTCGTCAAATTCGTGCGGCGAGAAAACTGTGCCGGCGCCGCTGCCGCCGAGTGTGAAGCTGGGCCGGATAAAAAGCGGGTAGCGGCCGATCTCCTGTGCGATCTGGTGCGCCTCTGCGAGGCTGCGGGCAACGCCGCTGCGTGGCGATTCCAAGCCATAGGCGGTCATGGCATCCTTGAAGAGTTCGCGATCTTCGGCCACCTGCATGGCGCGCAGGTTGGCGCCGATCAGTTCAACGCCGTAGCGGTCGAGGATGCCTTGCTCGGCCAGCGCCACGCCGAGGTTGAGGCCGGTCTGTCCGCCCACCGTGGGCAGCAACGCGTCAGGGCGCTCTTTGGCAATGATTTTTTCGAGCACCTCAACCGTCAGCGGCTCGATATAGGTGGCGTCGGCCAGCTCCGGGTCGGTCATGATGGTTGCCGGGTTGGAGTTCACCAACACCACGCGATACCCTTCCTGGCGCAGCGCCTTGCACGCCTGCACGCCGGAGTAGTCAAATTCACACGCCTGGCCGATGATGATAGGGCCGGAGCCAATGATCAAAATGGAAGATAGATCAGTTCGTTTTGGCATAGGTTTTGTGCAGCGACAAGACACCAGAAAAAATTGAGATTTCAGAAAGTGACGAAAATCAGCTAGAGCATATACAATGAAGCGCACCAGCGCAAAGGAGTCGTCCAGTTTTTGACTCAATTATGGTTGACTAGGCTCTGTTTACAGGAGGATTGCGATGTCTTCTGATGTTCTCGCCACACTTGTGCCCCAACCGGTCAGCGCGTCCGCACGGCCAGGCAGCCTGGCGCTGCCGGCGCAGGTGGGCATCTGGCGCGACGACGGCGCGGCGGCTGCCGCGGATCTGCTGACCATTGAACTGAGCCGCGCCACGGGTCTGCGCTTTGCTCCGGCCGCGCGTGAAGCGGCTCAGATCGTCCTGCACAGCGACGGCGACAGCGGCGAACATTACCGGATCGAGATCGATGAGCGCCGCGCGTCGATCTCCGGCTCCCCTGCCGGGTTGATTCACGGCGTCTACACATTGCGCCAACTGCTGCCCGCGGCCAACTGGCGGGCGGCGCCGCTGCCGGGCGTGGCGTGGAATCTGCCAGCCTGCCTGATCGAGGATCGCCCGCGCTTTGGCTGGCGCGGCTGTATGCTCGACACCGCGCGCCACTTCTCGCCCAAGCAGACGATTCTCCGTTTTGTCGATCTGCTGGCGATGCATCACTTCAACCGGCTGCATCTGCACCTCACCGACGACCAGGGGTGGCGCGTCGAGATCAAGGCATTTCCCAAGCTCACCGAAGTCGGATCGCACCGCGCCAACACGGGGCTTGGCTTTGCCGTGTCCGCGACGGAGCCGCACGATGGGACGCCACACGGCGGCTACTACACCCAGGACGACCTGCGCGAAATCGTCGCCTACGCCGCGGCGCGCGGCATCATCGTCATGCCGGAGATCGAACTGCCCGGCCACGCCCGCGCCCTGATCGCCGCCTATCCAGAGTTCGGCTGTCTCCCCGATGAGCCGGTGGACGTGGGAACCTACTTTGGCATCAGTCGCGATCTGGTCAACCCGCTGCCGCACACCATCGCCGCGCTGGAGACCATCTTTGAGGAATTGCTGACGATCTTTCCGTCCCCCTGGATCCACGTCGGCGGCGACGAAGCGCCGCTTGAGCGCTGGCGCGACTCGCCCGCCATCCGTGCGCACATCGCCAGCCTCGGCCTTCCTGACGCCGAAGCGATGCGCACCTGGTTCACGGCGCATTTCGCCGAGTTTCTGAACGCGCGCGGACGCCGGCTGGTCGGCTGGGATGAAATCATTCACTACGGCGGGTTGACGCCGAGTTCCGTGATCATGTCGTGGCGCGGGGAGAAGGGCGGCATGAAGGCGGCGCAGGAAGGCTACGACGTCCTGATGGCGCCGGTCTTTCCCACCTACTTTGACTACGCCCAGGATGAGGGCGCAGACGAGCCGCTGTCGATCGGCCAGTCCGTGCTGCTCGAAGATGTCTATGCCTACGAACCGTCGGCGCGCTGGCCCGACAAGGCTTCCTTTGACAAGGTGCTGGGCGTGCAGTGCCAGCTCTGGCGCGAAGTAATTCTCGACGAGGCGCACCTGGAGTACATGGCTTTCCCACGCGTCTGTGCGCTGGCCGAAGTCGCGTGGAGCGAGACGCGCGACGATTTCGCCGCTTTCCGCCAGCGGTTGGCGCACCATCTGGCGCGCCTCGACGCGTACGGCGTCAACTATCGCCCGCTCGCGGGCCCGCGCCCGTGGCAGCAGGGCGGTGCAGGCCGCAAAGCCTATCAGCCGCGCTTCAACCTCAAAGAGGCGCTGGCCAATCTGGATCAATGGGCCGAGTCGGGCGAGCCGCCCGCCGAACATCTGGCCGATTAAGTGGCGCCCGGCTTTGGATCGCGAGCGTCCTCGCCCGCGATCCAAAGCCGGGTGTTTGGCGTTGCGCGAGAAGGCGATTTATACTGCTGGCAGCCGCCAGCGGTGCAATGAGACCAGTGCACCCTCTGGCCTCATTGCACCGCTGGCCTCAGTGCATCATCTGGCCTCAGTGCACCACACTGAACCGACGCAAAGGAGCGATCTGTGTTGCAACGTACGCCACTTTATGAAACCCATGTTGCGATGGGCGGGCGCATGGTGGAGTTTGCCGGCTATGAATTGCCCGTTCAATATCCCGCCGGGCCGACCGCCGAGCATCACGCCGTACGCACCGCCGCCGGCCTTTTCGATATTGACCACATGGGCCAGTTCGAGATAGGGGGGCCAGATGCCGAAATCTGCCTTCAACAGCTTCAGGTGTGGGATCTTGACCAGATGGCGGAAGGTGAGGCTCATTACAGCGTGCTCTGCTATGACGACGGCACGGTGGTCGACGACATTTTTCTCTACAAATTGCATCGTCGCTGGCTGATGATCGTCAATGCATCCAACCGCGCCAAGGACTGGGCGTGGATCGAGCATCACCTGCATGGCTACGACGCCGCCCTGATCGAGCGATCGGATGAGCTTGCCATGTTGGCGCTGCAAGGCCCCAAGGCTGAGCAGATCTTGCAGAAGCTGACCAGCTATCCGCTCGTCACTGTCGCCCCTCGCACCGCCGTGGAAACTCAGATCGGTGGGCTGATGGTTATTGCCGGTCGCACTGGCTATACAGGCGAAGATGGCTTTGAACTCTATGTGCCCGTCGAAGGGGTGGTCACTTTCTGGCGCCTGCTTCTCGACGCAGGCAAAGAAGATGGATTGTTGGCGTGTGGTCTGGCCGCGCGCGACAGCCTGCGCTTTGAGGCGTCAATGCCGCTTTACGGCCACGAACTCAGCCCGCAGATCAACCCGCTCGAGGCGCGTCTCGGCTGGACCATGTCGTGGAACAAGCCGTTCATCGGGCGCGACGCGCTGCTCAAGGTAAAGCTGGAAAAGCCGGCGCGCCTGCTCGTCGGCCTGGAAATGGTCGAGAAGGCGGTGCCGCGCGAGCATTACGATGTAGCCAGCGATGGCCAGGTCATCGGCCACGTCACGTCCGGCATGAAAAGCCCCACGCTCGACAAGTTCCTGGCGATGGCCTACGTACCCTCCGCGTACAGCGCCCTGGGGACGCGCCTGGATGTGATTGTGCGCGGGCAACCCAAAGCGGCAGTCGTCGTCAAACGCCCCTTCTACAAGCCAAAGTACAAGGTATAAAGTTACTCTTCATCTCTCAACCATAAGGAGTTCAAGATGGCCAGCTACAAATTGGATCAGAGCGTCAGATATGCCAAGAGCCATGAGTGGGCGCGCGTCGACGATGACATTGTCGTCGTCGGCATCTCCGATTATGCCCAGGACGCGCTGAGCGACGTTGTTTATATTGACCTGCCGGAAGTGGGCGATACGGTCACCGCCGGCAAGCAGGTGTCCACAGTAGAGTCGGTCAAGGCGGCGGAAGATGTCAACGCACCGATCAGCGGCGAGGTCATCGAGGTCAACACTGCGCTGGAAGACACGCCAGAGATCGTCAACGAGCGACCGTATGATGCCTGGTTCTTTAAGGTCAAGCCGACCGACAAACTGGATGCCGAGCTGGCCGCGCTGCTGGCGCCCGCCGACTACGAGAAGTTTGTCGCTGAACTGGAATAGCCCGATAGCACGCGGATAAAACAGATTAGGCGGATTTCCGTGGATTTTTCTTGATGTAATCCGCGTTGTCCGCCCGATCCGCGAAATCCGCGTGCTATTGCGCGTATCGCCGCGCCCCCTCCTGGCGTCCACAGCACTTGCCCCAAATCCATCCAGAACACTTTTATCGTTTCAATAGAAGAAAGCGTACTTCGCAGGTGTGGAGCCTGTGATATGTTGATGTCCATTGTAGGGTGTGGCTGACCCGGCGATTTCTCGCCGCACGGCGCTCCAGGCAATGGTTGGCTTCCTGTCCGGGCGAACCTCGGACGCACAACAGGATGGCATGATGCCTTCAGGCACTGCTGGCTATGTTGCCCGACAGCGCATCGGGCTGCTACGTTCGATAATTGTTTATTATGGGAACCCGTTCAAGTTGCACCGTATGCGCCGCTTCTACGCGCAATTTATCGGGCGCGGGGATCTGTGTTTCGACCTGGGCGCGCATGTGGGGAACCGCTTGCTGGTCTGGTCGCTGCTGGGCGCGCGCGTCGTTGGCGTGGAGCCGCAGCCTGCGTGCATCCGCTTGTTGCGCCGTTGGTACGGTCGTTCCGTGCAGGTCACGCTGGTGGAGGAAGCGGTCGGCGCCGCGCCGGGCGAGGCAACGCTCTTCGTGAGTGCGGCCACGCCGACGGTCACCACGCTCTCCCAGCCCTGGATCGACGCAATGCAGCAGGCCGCTTCGTTTGCCAGCGTGCGCTGGGAGCGCGCGACGCCCGTCAAAGTGACGACGCTGGACGGCCTCATTGCCCGCTACGGCGAGCCTGTCTTTTGCAAGATCGATGTCGAAGGGTTCGAGTGGGAAGTATTGCAAGGGCTGTCACGCCCCCTGGCGTCGCTCTCGTTCGAGTATATCGGCGCGGCCAAAACGCAGGCGATCGCCTGCTTGGCGCGACTTGCCGAGCTGGGCGACTACACTTTCAACTGGTCGCAGGGAGAGCAACATCGTTGGCAATCGCAGCGCTGGCTCACCGCAACGGAGATGAGTCAATGGCTGGCAAGTCTGTCCGCACAATCTGGCTCTGGTGACATCTACGCGAGAAGAGTCTGACCATGCTGTACGATGAAAAACGCGCCCTGACTGAGCTGCGCCGGCGCTGGTTCTATGTGGCGCTGTTATACGGCGCGGTGCTGGCCACCGGTTATTGGACGATGCTCCAATGGTGGCCGGCGAGCGATGCGATCCGCTGGCTGGTGCTGGCAATGGCGACCATGACGGTGCAGATGGCTGTGCTGAGATGGGCGCTTCAGTTCAACCATCGGCCAGCCGGTGCGCCGCTTTACCCTGACCTGGGCGTCGCCAATGGCATGACGTTGACGCGCGGCCTGCTCACCTGTCTGATGGCGGGCTTTCTCTTTGGCCCGACGCTGCAGGGCTGGCTTGCCTGGGCGCCCGCTCTGCTCTACCTGACAGAGCGTGTGATCGATTTCTTCGACGGCTTCGTCGCCCGCTACACCAGCCGCGAGACCAAGCTTGGCTCGATCCTGGACATGGAATTCGACGGGCTGGGCATCTTGATCGCGGTGGGGCTGGCGATTCAGCTAGATCATCTGCCCGTCTGGTACTTGATCCTGGGATTGGGACGCCAGTTGTTTATCTTCGGCATCTGGATGCGCAAACGGCGGCGCAAGCCTGTCTTCGACCTGCCGCCTTCGCAGCATCGCCGCGTGATCGCCGGCTTGCAGACGGGCTTTATCAGCATCATCCTCTGGCCGTTGTGGACAAGCCAAGTGGCGATGTTTGTAGCGTGGCTTTTTGCCGCGCCGCTGATTTTCAGCTTTGGACGCGACTGGCTGGTCGTCAGCGCGGTCATCGACGCAAGCTCGGAGGCGTATCACTCCACACGCCGCCGGGCTAAATTGCTCTTCGAACAGTGGCTGCCGCTGGCGGCGCGCGGTGCAGGCGCCCTGCTCACCGGCTGGATGCTCTGGCGCGGGGACAACTTTTCCAATGAAACAGCGTGGCTGGCCGGGGTGGCCGCGATCTTGCTGGTGCTGGGCGTCGTCGGGCGCGGCGCCGCACTGGTGCTGGCATTTCTGGCCGCGTTCAACGCCAGCAGCGCCGGGTTGCAGCTCGACAATGGCCTGCTGCTGATCTGCGCCGTGCTCGTCCTGCATCTGGGCAGCGGTCGCTTCGCCCTGTGGCAGCCGGAGGAATACTACCTGCACACCCAACTGGGCGCGCCGCGCAACGAGACAGCCGTATGACGGCAGCTTTGCGTCAATGGTCGCGGCGTCAATGGTCGCGGCGACCGCGGCCACAGCGATCGTGGCC
>JACSRH010000349.1 GCA_014879855.1 Caldilineaceae bacterium
TGCTGCTCTTCGCCACACAGGATGTCACGGCAGCCGGCGACGGCGCAGCCTACCGCACTCCCGTCGGCGTGGCCTACCAGCCCGATCTCAACCGCTGGAGCCTTGTGAGCCAGGACGGCAGCACGCCCATCCCGGCTGGCGCCAGCTTCAACGTGCTTGTGGCGCAGCCCAACGAGCATACCTTCGTCCACACCGCTACCGCGGAGAACGTCGAGGCGTCGTGGACGGTGATCGACCATCCGCTGGCGAACGACAATCCTGATGTGCTGCTGCTCGTCACGCCCCGGCAGGAGGGCGCCGAGCCCGCCCTGTTCAACGCGCCGCTTGGCGTCTGGTACGACAACGAGACAGGCCGCTGGGCGATCCTCCGGCAGGATCAGGAAGCGATGTCGGCCAATGCCAGCTTCAACGTCATGATCATGGCCGCCGGCGACAACGCATCCGTTCACAAGGCATCGGCGCCCAACACAAGCGCCAACCAGACCGAGTTCCAGCACCCGCTGGCCAACAACGCGCCGGGCGCGATGCTGTTCGTGACCGCCAACTTCAACCCCTCCGGTCGTGGCGGCACGCTCAACAACCATCCTGTCGGCGTGTTGTACGGCGCGGAGCAGAATCGCTGGGCCATTGCCAATGTGGATCAGGCCGATCTCCCTGACACCGCCAGCTTCAATGTCTTCATCTTCGCGGCCGATGCGCCTGCTGCATCCGGCAGCGAGACAAGGGAGATGAGTGACGAGACCAGCGCCGAATCACAGCCCAACCTCTACACGGTCGAGAACCAGTGGGGCGGCGATGATGCGCCCTGGAGCCCGGATGGTGTGTGGGTCATCGGCGGTCGCGCCGACCAGCGCGTGGTCGCGCTCACGGCAACGTCGTACGATGGCGGCGAGAATCTCGTCGGCGCCATGACCTATGCCGGTGAAAACTCCATCGGCTTCCGGGCCACCAGAAGCGCCCCGAACACCTACGCGGTCGAGACGCAGTGGGGCGGCGATGACGCGCCTTGGACTCCGGACGGCGTCTGGGTGCTGGGCAACCGCGACGAGCAGAGCGTCGTCGACATCAACATCGCATCCGAGGACGGCGGCAGCACGCTCGCCGGCGCCATCACCTATGACGGCGAAGGGCCGAGCGGCTTCCGCGCCTCCCTGGGCGGCGCAGCGCCGGGGGATAGCTCCGACACGGCGGAGGTGATACCCGGCGCCGCGGAGGATGCAGCCACAGAAGCCGCTGCGGTCGAAGCACAGACAACCGCCTGCGATCCGGCTGACATCCCGCCCTCTCCGGACACCGGCGTGATGCTGCGCTTCGTCAACAACAGGGATGCCGTGGGCTTTATCTACTGGCTAAACTCTGACAATCAGATCCAGGAGTACGCCCGCCTCGAACCCGGCGCAACCTACGATCAATCGACGTTCGAGGGTCATCAGTGGGAGGTGTATGACGCCAACCCGCAAGAAGTGGCTGATCCCTTCACCCACCTGCTGGTCAGCTACACAGCTTCTGCCGAACCGGGGCAATGTGTTGTCATCGAGCGGTGAGCACGAGGTGTTGATGGCGGCTTCGGGTAAGTTACTGACCGCTAAGTTAAGTATTTTTGCGGAACATTTTCCCGGAAGCTTTGGAGCTTCCGGGAAGATTACAGACTAGCATCAATTTACTCTCCAGCCATCAGTAATTTGAAAGTGTAGCATGGCAAAGAGGTCTCTGGTTTCCCCAGGGGCCTCTTTGTGATCTGATGGCAGAGTGCTCCTATCTTCCGTCTGACCGCGCCATGCGGCCCTCCAGCCGCGCCAACCCCCACTCCGAGAAGATCGTCAACACCCAGTAGATCGCCGCGGCCAGCAGGAACATTTCCATGTACTTGCTGTCTTTGCGCGCAAAGCGGTTGGCGCGATAGGTGATCTCCCACACGCCCATGACCGAGACCAACGACGAATCCTTCTGCATGGCGATGAACTGGTTGCCGACTGCGGGGATGATCAGCTTGAGCGCCTGCGGCAGCACGATCAGGCGCAGCGTCTGCAGGTGGCTCAAGCCGAGCGCGGACGCGGCCTGCCACTGCCCGCGGTTGACCGACTGGATGCCGGCGCGGAAAATTTCAGTCATGTACGCGCCATAGTTGAGGCTCAGCGCCAGGATGCCGGACTGGATCGCGGTCAGGATCAGCAGGTTGCCAAGCCACGAGTAGCCGCGCGCCGCAATCTGCTGGCCGATCTGCGGCAGCCCAAGATAGATGATGAAGATCTGCACCAGCAGCGGCGTGCCGCGAAAGAGCGAAACATAGAAGCTGGCGACGCCGTGAAAGAGGGTATTGGCGGAAAGGCGACCAAGCGCGCCAAAGAATGCAATGATCGACGCAATGAGGATGGAGGCCAGCGAGACGCCAATGGTGACGCCGATGCCCAGCAGGACAAAGTTGGCATTTTGAAAGATGTAGCCAAAGTCGAGGTTGAGAAACGAAAAGAGAAACCAGAGGATCGCAAAAAGAAAAATCCAGACCAGCCCAACGCGCACGCTTTGCAGCCATCGGCGTCGCTGCGCCTGCGCCATCAGCCGAGCGGCATAGGCCTCCTGGTCGGCCCGCTGGGTCAGATCGTACTCGCTGCCCGGTGGAGATGTGTCGCCTGTGCTTGCGGTCATCCAGGTTTTCCTACGTAGTTGTAAAGAGGGTTTGTGGGGAAGCGTCGCCTCCCCACCAGCTCAGTTTATGGTTGCGCTACTGATTTAACGCCGCCAGATCGAATTCGGCGCCGGCGCTGGCCAGGTCCGTGCCGTAGTATTGCTCGGAGAGCTTGGCCAGCGTGCCGTCGGCGTGCATCGCCTGGATGGCCTCGTTGACCGCGGCCTGGAAGCTCGTGGTGTCCAGGGTGGACGCCTTGTCGATGGCGCCAGCCAGGTACTCGAAGTAGACCGGCTCGCCCAGTTGCTTGAGCGGACCGCCGTCGGCGATGTAGCCCTGGCCGGTCGGCAATGCAGTCAGCACCGCGTCGAGACGCACGCCGTCACCCAGCGCCAGATCTTCGAGCGCAGGCACGTCGGTGTCGTAGCCAGCAAACTCGGCGTCGGTCACGACGAATTCGATGGTTTCGCCCGGAATCTCCAGCGTGCCGTCGATGTAGGCTTCATAGGTGCAGCCGCTGCACCCGCCCACTTTGCGCCCGGAGAGGTCGGCGGGCTGCGTAAAGGTGGTGTTGTCCTGATGGACAAAAAAGGCGGCGGGCGTAGTGTAATAGGGCTGGGTGAAATAGAGCTTCTCCATGCGCTCCGGCGTGATCGTCATCGAGCCGATGCTGAGATCCCAGCGCCCGGCCCAGCCGCCCGCAGTGATCAGCGTCCAGTCCGGCGTCACAAAGCAGACCTCGACGCCCAGCCGCTTGGCGATCTCGGCGGCGGCGTCGATGTCAAAGCCGGAAAATTGATTGGCCGGCCGCTCTTCGCCGCTGCACACGGTGTCGGCCGGCGCCTCGACATTGGCGACGAGCTCCGACTGCGGTGGGTAGGCCGGGTCGGTGGAGACGATCAGCTTGCCGCGCGCCTGCACGTCGGCGAGCAGATCGGCGGCGGCGACTTCTCCGCTTGCGGTCTCGCCCGCCGGTGCTGCGGGGGCCGCGGCTTCACTCCCAGGCGCGGCCGGCGCGGCGCAGCCGGCGACCATCAGCAGCATGAACAGACCTGCCATTACTTTGCGTGAAGTGTGCATCCAGTTTTCTCCTTTTGACAATGAACGACTAATTGAAGATGGTCTTCTGGCACTTGAATCCGCGTCGATCAGCTCAATCCGCAGTATCCGCGTGCTATGCTGCTGCCGGCGTTACTTTTTCTGTGCCAACACTTCCAGCGCGGCGTTGCGCCCGTTGACGCCGATCACGCTGCCGCCCGGATGGGTGGCGACGCCGCACAAATACAGTCCTTCCATCGGCGTCTTGTACGCCAGCCGTTTCTCCCACATATAGTCGGGCAGAATCTCCCCCTGAAAGATATGGCCGCCGGTCAAGCCAACTTTTTCTTCGATGTGCGGCGGGCCGAGCACCTCCATGTGTTCGATGGCGCCGGGCAGGTTGCTGGCGTAGCGGGCAATCGACGCCACCGCCAGCCGGCCGACCTCGTCGCGGCGGCTCTCCCAGTCACCCTCGGCGAAGGTGTGCGGTGCATACTGTGCAAAGACGCTCATCAGGTGACGGCCTGCCGGCGCAATCGACGCATCATAAGCCGTCTGCATGTAAAGCTCGGTCCACAGACGTGGCGGCAGGTGGCCGGCCTTGGCGAAGGGATGATACTCTTTCCACTCCTCTTTGGTCAAGGGCGTGTTGATCTGCCCCAGGTGAATGTCGGCGGAGTCGGGCCGCGCCTCAAAGATCGGCAGCTCGCGCAGGGCCAGCGTCACCTTGACGGTGCAGCCAAGCTGCGGCGTGCCCGCCACCTGCGCCGCCCAGCCCGCATCGGCCGCGCCGTCGAGCAGGCGCAGCGTCGCGCGCGGGTCGGCATTCGACACGACCACCGGCGCGTGGATGCGTTCGCCGCCAGCCAGCTCCACCCCTTCGCCGGGCAGAATGCGCGCCACCGGCGCGCCCGCGGCGATCGTCACGCCCAGGTCACGGGCGATGTCCGCCAGAATAAACGAGACCGTGCCCATGCCCCCGCGCACATAGCCCCACGCACCGTTGATGCCAAACATCCGCCCCGACGAGTGGTGATAGTTGATCGAGGCGGTGCCGGGGTCGTGCGGGCTGGCGTTGGCGCCGATCACGCCCTGGCCGAGAAAGGCGCTCTGCAACTGCTCGTCGTGCAGATACTCCTCCACGTATTCGACCATGGACCACTTCAGCACCAAGTTGCGCGCCTCCGGATCCCCCTTGAGGCGCTCTTCGATCATCTGGCGCGTCGGGTGGCGGTTGAGCCAGATGTCGTCGCCGGTGGGCGGGCGCAGCGCGGCGCGCGCGCGGCGCATGGTGTCGCTCATGGCGCGCCAGCCCCTGACATCGCGCGGCGAGAAGCGGTGAATCTCCGCCTCGCAGCGTTCGTCGTCGTCCCAGAGTTGGATGCTGCGGCCGTCGTCGAAGGGCACAAAGAGGCCAGAGAGCGCCGGCGTCCAGTGAAAGCCGTAGTCGACCATGCGCAGGTCGTCGATGACAGTGGGGTGGAGCAGGCCACACAGATACGCGCACGGCGAGACGCGGTACCCCGGCCATGTCTCCTCGATGGTGCAGGCGCCGCCCAGCCGCTCGCGCGCCTCCAGCACCAGCACCTGCTGGCCCGCACGCGCCAGATACGCGGCGCAGGTCAACCCATTGTGCCCGCCGCCCACGATGATGGCATCCCAGCGTTTGCCGGCCAGTTCCTGCATAGGCGCCGGCAATCCGACACGGCCAAGTGCGGTGCGGGCAGAAGGTTGCTGTGTAGTCATAGGTTTCTCTCGCTTGGTTGATGAGACGAAAGGATCGTCATGAGAAGCGGTGCAGAGAACAAGACGAGAAAGGTGGCGTCACGCCTTCCTTCCTTTTCCCTGTTCTTGCCTCAGGTCACACTGTCAAAAAATTCTGCGACGAGACGCTGGAAATGCACAATTGTTGCGGCGACCAGTGGTGCACGCCCTCAAAATCGGCCCGGCGCGGTGCAGGCAGACGTTGTAGAAGGCGCACAGCGCGCCATCCTGCCCGCGCGTCACCACGAGCGGCTCACCGTAAAGGTCGTAAGTGAAGAGGTCGCCCGGCCGCTGCACCAGGCTGGCGGCGCCGACCCACTGCCATGTGCGGTAGAAGATGCGCTCCTTCTCCAGCGGCAGGGAGGCAGGATGGGTGTACCAGGCAGCGGGCAAAGTCCAGGCGGTCTCGAGTTGCTGACTTGGAATGTACCCATTTAAGTCGATAAGGTTTTTAGTCTGCATATCTCAAGCCTACATGTTAGCGGAATTCATCAAAAAACTTTTCGTCTACATCATAGGTCTTGCGCGGAATCAACCCAAGTTCAAGATCGACGAACATATCTACAAATTTTTGGCCGTCCACCAACTCGATAGGAGCAACTCCTTCACGCAACGCTTCTTTTCGAGCATCCGCCGTGAAGGTGCTGGTGGTGATAAAGATGCCTTTATCCGTCCGTCCGGCCATTGCCCCGCGCAAATCTCGAATTTGGGAAACTGTCACCGATGTACCGGCTTGATAACGCTTGCTCTGGAAAATAACTTGCATACTCAAGAGCGGGTTGATCTGCAGGAGGCCCTTGCCATCAATTCCTCCATCACCGCTCCTACCTGTAACCTCGACTTGTTGGAAGCCAGCTTCGCGCAGCAGTCTTTGGCACAATTTTTCAAACCCATTTGGTGGCAGCTTGCGAACAAGGTCAAGAACCTGATCACGATAGTCTCCAGAAATGCTGTTCAAACTCGTAGCGGGAGCAGCTACTTCCTCTTCTGTAGATTCCCCACCACTGGCGGGAGTATGTGCTTGAAAAGTACTATGCACTTGGTTAAAAATTTTAACAGCTTCTGCATGAGTAAGATTGCTGTTGATCCCTTTTTCGGTGAGACTCCAGACTCCCCTCTTGGATGAATCAATATAACCAGCTTTGACAAGGTAAAAGCGTGCCCACGCTACTCGATTCTCAAACCTGTTGATGCCGCTTTCCGTCTGCTCATTAAGTTCATCATCAGCAAGCTTTTTATTCGTAGCAATTTGCTCTCTAACTTCAGAGGGCGTTCCAGAATTACCCAGATTTTTCAAGGCAATGAGCACATCTGGAAAATACCTGACAAACTGAGGGCCAGCCAATTCCTCCTCCTTAAACGGTAAAATTCACTTGCTAAAAAGGCACTGAGAATAAATATAGTAGCTAACTAATTCCCTCTTCTTCACTAGCGCTGGTCTCATCGATAACTTTCTGGGCTAGTAAACGACGATACTGTGCTATGTTGAGCACGATGACTTCCTCACCCTCATAAACCACCAGTTGAGGTTCGCCGTTTTCTGCACTGCTGATCATTTCGTCGAAATTTGCTTCTGCTTCGGCAAATTGCCATATGCGCATCGTAGCACTTCCTATAACTTTGCAGCGTGAGTGGTTTTCTGTCAGCGCCGGAAGCGTCGTTGCCGCCGGCCATCGCCCGCCGCGCTGCCGGGGGCGCGCCAGCCAGGCACGGTGGGCAGCGCGGCCCCAGTCTCCATGCCGCCGCGGATCAGCCGCTCCATCTCGGCCACGGCGAGCGGGTCTGTCTCGATGGGGGTGTAGGCGGCCAGCCGCTGCTCCACCTCGTCGACCGCGCGCTGCCAGAGCGACTTTGCCCCCGCCCGCTCCCACGCTTCGCGGTTCTTGCGATCATAC
>JACSRH010000133.1 GCA_014879855.1 Caldilineaceae bacterium
GGCGATGAAGGTGTTGATCGAGATGTAGAGATTGGGAGATTAAGAGATTAAGAGATTAGAGATTAGAGATTGGGGATTGGCGATGCGCTGGATTCTGATCTTGATGCTGGTTTTGATGGGGGCGACGGGCTGCCAGCCAGCGGTGAAATTGGTGACGCCCGCGCCGCTACTGCCCGCGCCGCTCTACTTTGTCGAGGCGGAGAGTGGGCAGTTGGTGCGCCTGGCGCGCGACGGCGCCACGCTCCGGCAGGTCACGCACGAGGCCGCGCGCATCGAGGAGTTCGCCGTCTCGCCGGCGGGTGACGCGCTGGCCTACATCAGCGACGACACGCTGATCCAGAGCGACGCATGGGGCGGCAACCGGATCGTCAAGGTGAAGGGGGAATCAAACACTCAGGAGCCAGGAGTCGATCCAGCCAAACTGCGCGTGGAAGCCCCTGTTTTCTCGCCCGACGGCCGCCAGATTGCATTCAGATTGAAAGGTGTCAATTTGATCGAGACAGGCGAGGCGCTTCAGTATCGCACCGTACTGCCCGATAAAATTGAACCGTTTGCATCAAGATTTATGAGCACCTTTGTTGCACCAACTCCAGGTTGGTCGCCAGACGGGAAAAAGTTGTGGATATCCATGTACAGCTATGGCTCGATCAATGCCGGTGCGCTGCTTGATTTGGATACCGGGCAGATTCGCACGCCAAAGGGTGACATGCCCTATCCACCCAATGACGGTGCAGTGTGGAGCAGCGGCGGCAGCTTCTTTGTCACGCCGTGGATTTTGACCAAGGTCGACGCCGCCACGATGGAGAGCCATCTGCTGAACGAAAGCTGGCGCACCAGCCCGAATGCACCGCTGGCGCTCGATCTGGTGCGGAGCGTCGACGGGCGCTGGCTCGTGCTGGCGATGATGTCAGAGAGCGACGACTTTGGCATTGCCGAGGTGCGGCTCGACACCGGCGAAGTGCGCTGGCTGAGGATGCTCGACGGCCCCCACTTTGGGATGCTGGCGCCCGACGGCAGCGGCGCGCTGCTGATCCACTACCGCGAGCCGGACGAGCAGATCGACCAGCTATACTGGCAGCCACTCGCCGCCGGCGAGATGACCCTGCTGCTCAAGGACGACATGCTGATCGCAAAATGGCCGGCGATTCAGTGGGGAAGGGGAGAGTAGAGATTGGAGATTAAGAGATTGGAGATTAGGAGATTGGGCGATTGCAGATGAACGCGCCAATCACAGAGCAATCTCCAATCTCTACTCTCCAATCTCTTAATCTCTTAATCTCCCAATCGCTCTCTATTCACATATTTTCAGGAGACCCAAACACAATGGCAGACACAATCGGAAAAGTCACACAAAAGTGCAAAATCGCCGCCGGGCTGTTTTGGGCGGATTATGCGGTGCTCGGCGCGCAGATCAAGGATCTGGAGGATGCCGGCGTCGACTGGCTGCACATCGAGGTGCGCGACGGCAAGTATATGGACTTCGGTATGCCACGGGGCGGCTTCGACATCATTGAAGCGACGCGCGCCAGCACCAGCCTGGAGATCGAGGCGCAGTTGCAGATGTACCGCCCCAACTTCGACACCTTCGACCAGCTCAAGGCCCTGGGCGTCAACCTGATCAGCCTGCCGATCGAGACCACGGGCGAGATGATCTTCCAGCAGATCACCTACATCAAGGAGAAGCTGGAGCTGAAGGTCGGCGTGTGGGCGTGGCAGGGCGTGCCCACCACCGCCTTCGAGCAATTTATTCATCCCTACGTGGACATCATCGAGTACGAAAGCCGCGCGCCCTTCTGGGTCAAGCCGAAGCCAGGGCAAAGCCCGCACACGATGGACCCGATCATGGTGCGCACGATGCGCAAGCTGCACGACATGATCGCCGAGGCGGGTATGGAAGGGCAGATCGAGCTGATGGAGGATGGCGGTCTCAACGCCGGCAACGTCGCCGAGTTCATCGCCGCGGGCATGACCGTGGGCGAGTTCTCGTCGCCGCTGCTCAAGGGGCCGGGCGGCAAGCTCCAGCCCGGCACAGGCGCGATCGCCGCGGCCGTGCAGAAGCTGCGCACGGTGATGGACGCGGCGAGCGGGCAGTATCGGACGGAAGATGGGGGACTTCTACATTAACAGAACTTGCACCGCTGATGTTTAAACAAAACTGTAACTGCTTAAGCTAAGGTAGCTTGAGCAGTTACAGGCAATCAGTAACTTTCACTAAGGTTTTTAGTGGTGTTTAAGCCGGTTGAACTGTTCACAAATACATGGACTGACTCATTGCGATATTGATGTCCGTACATACAGTTCTGATATTGCCCTTGAGCATAGATTTCGCCAGTTGTAGTAGCCCATGAAACACCTTTTGCATTGGATGCCAACTGTTGCCATGGGGCCCATGTGCCATTCGCATACTGGCAACGATCTTTAAATATGATGGTTACTGTGATCGTTTGTACAAGATACTGTGGATGCTGGAAAGTGGAAGCATTTGAAGCACCTTTTATTCTATGCATGCGTGTTTCCCACCAAGCATCATTTGTTACATATCCCGACATGCTGACTGAATTTTCATACCAACTTCCTGAAACAGCCATAACAGAGAGAGTGCTCAAACAAGTTGCTAAAACCACAAGCGCTAACAAAAAACTTAGGCGAACTCGTATTCTGCACATTATGTCTTCACCTTTGCGCAACTCTAAGGCTTGTAGAAGTGGCAGTTCGAACTATGTACTGCTAACGGCTGATAATGGCAGGAAGAAATACTTGCACACTTTCGTTCTTTGGCTCCACTTTGACAGCGTGGTGCAAGAAACTCATCAACTCATCAGTAGAAAATCCAAAAACATCAATAAAAAGAATTGTGCTGTCAGCTTCTACAACATAATAGTATCGCTCTGCTTCAGCGGGAGACATCTGCCAAGCATCAAATTCCTCTTGCCCAAGCAAAACTTTTGTTTTTACAGACTCTGTCCAATCTGCTGTTGTTTGTTTGAGTACAGCTTTGATTTCTGAGGTGCGGCCTTGAACAATTGAGACAATTTTCGCACCGTCAGAAGTTGCGTATACGGTATGCACCCCAGGGCCTTGCGATGGAGCAAACCAGATGCCCTGTCGAATTTGAGGCGGTGCATAGCCAGGTACAGGAATTGCAAGACTTGCACCAGTCATTTGCAGAGGGGGGTCAGAATCTAGGCGGTAAAGTGGATAATTCACTTCTTTGAGAATTTCGTCAAACCCTGTGACAGTGCGTATAGAATGTGTCAGATCCTGCGACTGTTCAAAGGCAGTATTTGGTATCTCCTGAACAAAAAGCTCGTCTCTCAGAGGCGGATCAAGTGCAACTATCGTCTTTTCAATCAGCTCTCGGTAAGATATTACATGTTCAATCCCTTGCTTATCCCACACAACAGTTCCGTCTCCTCTCGGTTCGAGAGTCGCAGCATCAAAATCAATGCGATTGGCAGTTGTCACTGGATCAAGATCAGCAATGAAGGGATGGACAGAGTGTAAAAGTGCTGTCTTCACATCCATTTCAGGCGCAGCAAGAGGAACGGCTGATGTGTAAACACTAATAACAAGTTCGTCCTCTACACTTTGTGTTCGGCGAGTTGTTCCTTCTGCATTTTGAAGAAAAGTGTCTATCAAGGTAAGTTGTTCATCGCGATAAATTGCCCCTTCCATAGGTGCAGAGTAAGCAGAGCCTTCAAGCGGAAAATAACCGGTCTCTGTTCCCTCATCAAATAACAGATCTTGGAGAAGTAAACCTTCATTATTAAACAATTGGGTGCGCCAACGAGCAATTGCACCATCAGCGCCAACCTCAATCCATGTTTTTTGCAATTTATTGGACGACCAAATTTCTGCATAAGGGCGATGATACGGATCTGGAGGTTCAAGAACTAGAGAAGGGCCGCGTTCAAATATTGAATATGAGTAGTGGATAACCTGTCCTGCTTCAACCTGCGGCAACAGACTTTTCGCTTGCTCTAAAGTGTGTCTTGATTCTAAAGCGTCAACGGGTAAAGACACATATGATACAGCAAAAACTGTACCGACAGTGATGAGGAGAGAGACAAAAAACCTTTTCCAGCTACGGCTTATAGCAGACATTCTACTATCCTTCCGCTATCTTTAACCAGATGCAGGACTAAGAATGACGACAGCCAAATATTCAAGTATTTTCGGGAACACAACTGCTGGTAACTGCTGGAGAATCGCTAGAGACCAATCTTCATACTGAGTATACTCCTTTTTTTTTTCCAAGTGATTCATACGAAAACCATTTGATTGAGGTATGTAACTTATGCGACAAACACCCACCATCGGCCTGATCGGCTACGGCGGCATCGGGCGCGTGCATGGCATGGCGTACCGCTCGCTGCCCTTTCACTACGGCCTGCCCGCGGACGCGGTGCGCATCGGCGGCGTGGCGACGGCGCGGGCGAAGACGGCGCAGGCCGCCGCGGCGGAACTCGGCTGCGACTTCTGGACGGCTGACTACCGCGCGCTGCTGGCGCGGCCGGAGATCGACGCCGTCGACATCTGCGTGCCCAACCACCTGCACGCCGAAGTCGTCGAGGCGGCAGCCGCGGCGGGCAAGCATATCTACTGCGAGAAGCCGCTGGCCATGAACGTGGCCGAGGCGCAGCGCATGGTGGCCGCGACCGCGCGCGCTGGCGTCAAGACGCAGATGACCTTCAACTTTCGCTTCTATCCGGCGGTGTTGCGGGCCAAGCAACTGGTCGAGGAAGGCTTTCTGGGGCGCATCTTCTCCTTCCGCGGCCGCTACTATCGCTCCAGCTACATCGACCCCAACAAGCCGATCTCGTGGCGGCAGCAGAAAGCCATTGCCGGCGGCGGCGCGCTCTTTGACATCGGCTCGCACATCCTGGACATGCTCTACTCGCTGGTCGGTGAGTTCGCGTCCGTGCAGGCAACGCTCGACACGCTGATCCAGGATCGCCCGGCCAGCGCCGGTTCAAGCGAACGCGTGGCGGTCGACGTCGACGACATCGCCCTGCTGACGCTGCGCACCAAAGCTGGTGTGTTGGGTGTGGTGGACGCCTCGCGCATGGGCGCCGGGCTGACCAACGACATCGGCTTCGAAATTTTCGGCGAGAAGGGCGCGCTCCGCTTTAGCGGGCTGGACCCGGCGTGGCTGGAAGTCTACGACGCACGCGACAGCGACAAGCCGACGGGCGGCATGCGCGGCTTCCGCAAGGTGGAGACCGTCAACCGCTACGCCGGCCAGAAGGCGCCCGACTGGTCCATGGCGCCCGACTTCGTGCGCACGCACGCCGAATGCCAGTACCAGTTTCTGCGCGCCGTGGCGGAGGATCGCCCGGCGCGGCCGTCGCTGGCCGACGGCCTGCACATCCAGGCGGTGATGGCCGCGGCGGAGCGCTCGTCGCAGGAGGGGCGCTGGGTGGAGGTGGAGGAAGTGCTGGCGGCGGGAGAAAAGTAACTGCAAAGCGCTGAGTTCCGAACATCTTCCCGGAAGCTCCAAAGCTTCCGGGAAGATGGCAAGCCAGCAAAGTCAGAATTGAGAACGAAAAATGCAAATACCAATCCTAAACGAGGCGTTCGCAACACCGATTTCCGCCTTCCCCCCCGACGAATGGACGACCACCCGCCCCACGCCACGCGTCGCCGCTATCAAGCAGCGGCTACTCGACGAGCCGCGCGTTCTCGACGTGGAGCGGGCGCGTTACACTACGCAAGCCTATCGCGCGACCGAAGGCCAGCCGATGGCGCTGCGCCGCGCCCAGATGCTGCTGCACCTGGTGCGCCACCAGCGCATCACGATCCAGCCGGGCGAGCTGATCGTCGGCAACCGCTCGCTGCTGCCGCGCATGGGGGTCATCGCCCCGGAAGGCGCGGTGGCGTGGATCGACAAGGAACTGGACAGCCTGCCCACGCGGCCGCAGGATCGCTTCCACACGACGCCTGAGGTCGTCCGCGAACTGCGCGAGGAGATCTTCCCCTACTGGCGCGGGCGCACGCTGGAGGAGACCGTCGCGCAGCGCGTGCCGGACGACGTGCGCGTGGCCGTGAAGGGGCGCGCCTTCTCGCTCAACCAGACCGACCATGCACAGGGGCACATCCTGCCCGACGTGGCGGCGTGGCTGCGGCTGGGCATCGGCGGGCTGCGCGGCCAGGTGCTGGCGGCGAGTAAGATTTCTAACGCAAAGACGCAAAGGAGCAAAGACGCAGAGGAAGAAAATCACGCTGAAAGTCAGCATCCCACTCCTGCGCCTCTGCACCTTGGCGCCTTGGCGTTGGGCAGTGAGCACTCATTGTCCATTTTTTATGACGCGGCGTTGATCGCGTTGCAGGCCGCGCAGGAATTTATGCTGCGCTATGCCGGACTGGCAACGGAGATGGCGAGAGACAGCGCTGATCCGGTGCGGGCGCGTGAACTGGAACGCGTCGCTGCCAACTGCCGCTGGCTGGCCGAGCAGCCAGCGCGTGATTTTCATGAGGCGCTGCAGGCGGTCTGGTTCCTCTTTGCGCTCTTGCAGATCGAGTCGAACGCCAGCAGCTTTTCGCCCGGCCGCTTCGACCAGTACATGCTGCCCTATCTGGAGGCGGATTTGGCCGCGGGCAAGCTGACGCAGAGCGAGGCGCAGGAGCTGCTCGAATGCCTCTGGCTCAAATTCAACGAGATCGTGCTGCTGCGCTCCAGCAGCAGTGCGCGCTACTTTGCCGGCTTCCCGATCGGCTTCAACATTGCGCTGGGCGGGCAGCTTGCCGGCGGGGGCGACGCCACCAACCTGCTCTCCTTCATGTGCCTGCGCGCCCAGGCCGACCTTGGCATGACGCAGCCGAACCTGTCGATCCGCATCCACGACGGCAGCCCGGACGACTTCCTGCGTGCGGCCTCGTTTGTCGTCGGCAAGGGCAGTGGAATGCCGCAGGTCTTTAACGACGAGGTGATCATCCCCGGCCAGATCGCGCGCGGGGTGACGGAGGAGGACGCGGCCAACTACGCGGTCGTCGGCTGCGTGGAGCTTTCGACGCCGGGCAAGGCGCTGGGCTGGAGCGACGCCAGCATGTTCAACCTGACGCGCGTGCTGGAGCTGACGCTCTTCGGCGGCAGGGACCCGCGGACGGGCGAGCAGATCGGGCTGGCGACGCCGACGCTCGCCGAGATGCGCAGCATGGCCGATCTGGAGGCGGCCTACGACGCGCAGCTTGCCCACTTCGTGCCGCTGATGGTCGCGGGCTGCAACATCGTCGACCAGATTCATGCCGAGCTGCTGCCCTCGCCCTTCCTCTCGCTGGTGATCCAGGATTG
>JACSRH010000254.1 GCA_014879855.1 Caldilineaceae bacterium
GTGCTGCACACGACGCAGCAGCGTCTGCGCGAGAAGCGCTTTCTCGCCGGCGCCGCTCTGCCGGTCACGCCCTTTGCCGCCGTGACGACGGAGGCCGATCTGCACGCCTCCATTGCACAGATCGGCGCGCCCGCGGTGCTTAAGACCGCAGCGTTCGGCTACGACGGCAAAGGCCAGGCGCGCATCGACGAGGCGGCGCAGGCGCTGGCCGCGTGGGAATCGATTGGCCGGCAGGCGGCGATTCTCGAAGGCTTTGTAGATTTCGAGCGCGAGGTGTCGGTCGTGGCCGCGCGTGGGGTGGATGGCACTTTTGCGCACTGGGGCGTCATCGAAAATGTCCATCGCAACCACATCCTCGACGTGTCGGTGGCGCCCGCCGCCGTCGATCCGCGTGTCGCCGCCGACGCAGTGGAACTGGCGCGCACGGTGCTGGCGCAGCTTGACGTGGTCGGCGTGCTCTGCGTGGAGATGTTTCTCGACCGCCGCGACCGCCTGCTGATCAACGAGCTGGCGCCGCGGCCGCACAACTCCGGCCACCTCACCATCGAGGCGGCGGCGACCAGCCAGTTCGAGCAGCAGGCGCGTGCGATCTGCGGGCTGCCGCTCGGCGCGACTGAGCTGCTGCGCCCGGCCGCGATGGCGAATCTGCTTGGCGACCTCTGGGAGGCGGGCGAACCGAACTGGGCCGCCGCGCTCGCCGTGCCCGGCGTCAAGCTGCATCTCTATGGCAAAGAAGCGCCGCGCGCCGGACGCAAAATGGGACATCTGACCGCATTGGCGGGTACAATAGAGGCTGCACGCGCAAAGGTAGTGCAGGCTCGCGCAGCGTTGAGCGAAGCTTCTGCCATTTGACCTCACAGGAGGCTCTTGTGTTTCCAGAAGATAAGCTTCACGAAGAATGCGGCGTCTTTGGCATCTATGCGCCGGAGATCGAGGCGGCGCGCTACACCTTTTTTGGCCTCTATGCGCTGCAGCACCGCGGGCAGGAGGCCGCCGGCATCGTCACCTGTGACGGTCGCGTGGCCCACGTGCACAAGGGGATGGGGCTGGTCTCGCAGGTCTTTGACGAGGACAACCTGCGCTACCTGCTCGGCCACATCGCTATCGGCCACACGCGTTACTCCACCACCGGCGCGCCGCGACTGCGCAATACGCAACCCTATGTCATTGAGACAATGGACGGCCCACTGGCGATCGCCCACAACGGCAACCTGATCAACGCGCCCCAACTGCGCCGCGAATTGCTCAGCCGCGGAGTCGGTCTCTCCACCTCCAGCGACAGCGAAGTGATCCTGCACATGCTGGCGGGCGCGGGCGGCGACTGGGCCGCGCGCATCCGCACGGTGATGGCGCGCGCCGAGGGCGCGTACGCGCTGACGATCCTCACGCGCGACGCGGTCTACGGCGTGCGCGACCCGTGGGGGCTGCGCCCGCTGGTGCTGGGCCGGCTGGCGGAAGGCGGGTATGTGCTGGCGTCGGAAAGCTGCGCCTTTGCCACGATCGGCGCCGAGATGGTGGCGGAGATTCAGCCGGGCGAGGTCGTGCGCATCGACGCTAATGGCTACGAGATCGTGCAAGGCGCGCCGCCACAGCGTCTCGCCTTCTGCACCTTTGAGCAGATCTATTTTGCCCGCCCGGACAGCCTCTTCAACGGCAAGCTCGTTCATCAGACGCGGCAGAAGCTGGGCAAACAGCTTGCCAGGGAAGCGCCCGTCGCCGCCGACATCGTCGTGCCTGTGCCCGACTCCGGCACGCCGCACGCCATCGGCTACGCCCAAAAGAGCGGCATCCCCTACAGCGAGGGGCTGATCAAGAGCCGCTACATCGGCCGCACCTTCATCCAGCCCTCCAACGAGCTGCGCAAGGTCGGTGTGGCGATGAAGTTCAACCCGCTGCCGGAGAATCTCAAGGGGCGACGCATCGTGCTGGTGGACGACTCGATCGTGCGCGGCAACACCTCCGGCCCGCTGGTGCGGATGCTGCGCAACGCTGGCGCCAAGGAGGTGCACGTGCGCGTCGCGTGCCCGCCGATCAAGTTTCCCTGTTTCATGGGCGTGGACATGGCGAGCCAGGACGAGCTGATCGCCGCCAACCAGAGCGTCGATGATATCTGCGCGCACATCGGCGCGGATTCACTCGCCTTCCTGTCGATCAGCGGGCTGATGCGCGCACTCAAGGCCGAGGATGGCTATTGCAACGCCTGCTTCACCGGCGACTACCCCTTCTCCACGCCGATCCCGCTGATCGAGCTGCAGGAGAAGGAGAAGTTCGCGGATGTGTGGGGGGATTGAGGAGATTGGAGATTAAGAGATTGGAGATTAAGAGATTGGAGATTGAGCGATCAGCAGATCTATGCGGCGACACACGCCAATCTCCAATCTCCTAATCTCCATTTCAGAATTTTATAACTCACGTATGAGGGCTTTATGACCGACGACAAAACAGTGCTGTACTCGACCGAAGGCGCAGTGGCGTTGATCCGCATGAACCGCGTCGCGCGGCGCAACGCGTTCACGCCGGAGATGCTGGCCGAACTCAACGACGCCTTTCGTCGCGCCGAGGAAGACCCGTCCGTGCGCGCCGTCGTGCTGGCCGGCGAGGGGCCGACCTTCAGCGCCGGGCAGGATCTCAGCATCTTCACCGGCGCGGTGGACGCTGCCAACGTGCGCGAGGCGATCAAAAGCACCTACAAGCCGCTGATTCTGCGCATGGTGACCATGCCCAAGATCATCATCGGCGCGATCAACGGCGGTGCGGCGGGCGCGGGTGCGTCGCTGGCGCTGGCGTGCGACCTGCGCATCATGGCCGAGGACGCCTATATTTTGCAGGCTTTCTCCAACATCGGGCTGGTGCCGGACGCCGGCTCGACCTGGTTCATGGCGCGCGCGATCGGCTACAGCCGCGCCTTGCAGTTCTGCATCGAGGCGGAGCGCATTTTGGCGCCGCGCTGTCTGGAACTGGGCCTGTGCAACCGCATTGCCGCCAGCGGGCAATTGCTGCCGGAGGCGCTGGCCGGAGCGCAGTGGTTGGCGGCCCGTCCCACCAAGGCGCTGGGCTGGACCAAACAGGCGCTCAATGCGTCGCTGCACAGCTCGCTCGACGCCGCCATCGACTACGAGGCCGAGCTTCAGGCGCACGCCATCGCCACACAGGATCATCAGGAGGGCGTCATGGCCTTCCTGGAAAAGCGGGCGCCGGTTTTCCGGGGAGAGTAACTTCGTATTCAATCTCCAACCTCAACTAATCGAGATTAGAGATTGGAGATTGTTTCATTTCAGGAGCAGAGTATTGCCTTCGTTATTTGATCTGACCGGCAAAGTTGCCATCGTTACAGGTGCGTCGCGCGGCATCGGCGAGGCCATTGCGGTGGCGCTGGCGGAAGCAGGCGCCCAGGTAGTGGTTGCCAGCCGCAAACAGGAAAATGTCGAGACGGTGGCGGCGCGCATTCGTGCACGCGGCGGGGCAGTGACCGCGCGGGCTGTCCACACCGGCGATCCCGCGGCGGTGGAGGCGCTGGTGAGCAGCACACTGAAACACTACGGCGGCGTCGATATTCTGGTCAACAACGCGGCGACCAATCCGCACTTCGGCCCCGTGCTCAGCGCCGAAGAGAGCCACTGGGACAAGACCTTCGATGTGAACCTCAAGGGCTACTGGCGCATGATCAAGGCGTGTGCGCCGTCGATGCAGGCGCGCGGCGGCGGCAAGGTGATCAACATGGCCTCGATTGCAGGCAAAACGCCACAGCCGGGCATGGGCGTCTACTGCGTCACCAAGGCCGGCGTGATCATGCTGACCGAGGTGCTGGCTGCGGAACTGGCGGCGCTTAACATTCAGGTGAACGCCATTGCGCCCGGTTTTGTCAAGACAAAGTTCAGCGCGGCCATCTGGTCGAACGAAACTCTCAATGCGGCGACATTGGCGGGCATTCCGCAGCAGCGCATGGCCGAGCCGGAAGAGATCGCCGGCATCGCGCTCTATCTGGCGTCACCGGCGTCGAGCTTCACGACGGGCGCCACCATCCTCGTCGATGGCGGACAGGCGATTGGCAACCCGCTATTTGCGTTGACGAAACGCTGAAAGCGTGCTATGTTGCCCGTCGCCTCATGTGTCGGGCTTGCACAAAGCGAACACGCGTCAGGTTTTTCTGATCATTATTTACTCCTGAGGAGTCATTACCATGAGCATGTTGTCATCTTCCCCTGTTGCCTCGACGCTGCCCGCCTGGGTCGATATGCCGGACGAACGGCGGGCGTTGGCAAAGTCCGACCCGGAGCTTTACGCCGCGATCGAAATGGAACGACAGCGCCAGGCCAACGGCATCGAACTGATTGCCAGCGAGAACTATGTGTCGGCGGCCGTGCTGGCGGCAATGGGCAGCGTCCTCACCAACAAATACGCTGAAGGGTATCCGGGCAGGCGTTACTACGGCGGCTGTGACGCGGTGGATGTCGCCGAAAACCTGGCAATTACACGCGCCAAGCAACTCTTTGGCGCGGACCATGCCAATGTTCAGCCACATTCGGGCGCGCAGGCGAATGAAGCAGTTTACTACGCATTGCTCCAGCCGGGCGACGCGGTGCTGGGCTTGAAGCTCGACCACGGCGGACACCTCACGCATGGCTTCCACCTCAACAGTTCGGGCAAGCTCTACAATTTCCAACATTATGGCGTCGATCCACAGAGCGAGCGCATCGACTATGACGAGCTCGAACGGCTGGCGCTGACGCATCAGCCAAAGTTGATTGTCGCGGGCGCCAGCGCGTACCCACGCTTTTGGGACTTTGCCCGCCTGCGCGCCATCGCCGACAAAGTGGGCGCGCGTTTGATGATGGACATGGCGCACGTCGCGGGGTTGGTGGCGGCCAGGCTGCATCCTGACCCCGTGCCTTTTTGTGATGTGGTGACGACCACGACGCATAAAACGCTGCGTGGCCCGCGCGGCGGGTTGATCCTTTGCCGCGCCGAACTGGCCAAGGAGATCGACAAGGCCGTCTTCCCTGGCACACAGGGCGGCCCGCTGATGCACGTGATCGCCTCGAAAGCCGTGGCCTTTGGCGAGGCGTTGCGCCCCGATTTTGCTGCCTATCAACAGCGTGTGCTCGACAACGCGCAGGTGCTGGCTAACACGTTGCAGGACGAAGGCTTGCGCATCGTCAGCGGCGGCACCGACAATCATCTGATACTGGTGGACCTGAGCGTGCTTGGCGTCGACGCCCACGGCAACGAGATCACCGGCAAGCTGGTGGAAAAGGCGCTCGACCACGCCGGCATCCATTGCAACAAAAACATGATCCCGTTCGACAAAAAGCCGGCGCTGACCACGAGCGGCATTCGCCTCGGCACACCTGCGGTCACCACGCGGGGTCTCGGCGCTGAAGAGCTTGCGCAGGTTGCGCGCTGGATTGCGATGATCGCCAAAGATCCAACCAATACCGCGCTGCAGGAGCAGGTGCAGACGGATGTTATGGCGATGATGCACGCGTTTCCTGTGCCGGCATAATCAAGAGAACGGGTAGACGCACACCACCCACTGACCACAACCCGCACGGATCGCCGATGTCCCACCGCCCCCGCCCGGTGGGACATCGGCGATCCATGCCATGACAGACGGGACAACCGCATCCTATGACTGCTGCAACCTCACCTCAGCCGCGCCGCTCTTTGCTGGGCACGCGCGAACAGGTCGGCTGGTACTTTTACGACTGGGCGAATTCGGCATTTTCGACGACCGTGGTGTCGGTTTTTCTGGGCCCCTATCTGACCTCGGTGGCCCGCGCGGCCGCCGACAGCCAGGGATTTGTACATCCGCTGGGCATTGCGGTGCGCGCCGACGCCTTCTTTCCTTACATGGTGTCGCTATCGGTGCTGTTGCAGGTGTTCTTCCTGCCGATTATGGGCGCCATCGTTGATTATACACATCTTAAAAAGCGGCTGATGGCAGTGTTTGCCTACACCGGCGCGTTTGCCACCATCGGCCTCTACTTTCTCAACGGGGACAATTATCTGCTGGGCGGCGCGCTCTTTTTGATCGCCAACCTGAGCTTTGGCGCCTCCATCGTCTGTTACAATGCTTTCTTGCCTGAAATTGCTAATCCCAACGAGCGGGATAAGGTGTCGTCGGTAGGCTGGGCAATGGGGTATCTGGGCGGCGGGTTGATGCTGGCGCTCAATTTAGTGTTCTTTTCGATGCGCGAGCAATGGGGGCTGGATAGCGCCAGCGCCATACGCATCAGCCTGGCCTCGGCGGGGATGTGGTGGGCGATCTTCACTTTGCTGCCCTTGCAGCGACTGCAAAGCCGCAAGCCTGTGCGCACGCTGCCCGCGGGGGAGCGTTACCTGACGGTGGGCTTCAAGCAGCTTAGCCATACCCTCCGCCATCTTCCGCGTTATCGGCACACCATGCTCTTTCTGATCGCGTATTTGCTCTACAATGACGGCATCCAAACTATCATTGCCCTGAGCGCGCAGTTTGGCAGTGAAGAGTTGGGTATGGGCGCGGAAGAATTGCCGCCGCTCTTCCTAATGGTGCAATTTGTGGCGTTTTTTGGCGCACTTTTCTTCGGTTATCTGGCGCGCTGGATCGGCGCCAAGCGCGCTATTTTGCTCAGCCTGGTGATCTGGGCTGGGGTTTCAATCTACGCTTTTTCGCCACTGTTGGAGACTGGGCGGCAATTTTTCCTGCTCGGCGCGGTGATTGCGCTGGTGCTTGGTGGGAGCCAGGCGCTGAGCCGCTCGCTCTTTTCGCAGATGATCCCGCAGGGGCAGGAGACGGAATACTTCAGCCTTTACGAAATCAGCGAACGCGGTACAAGCTGGTTGGGTCCGCTCTTTTTCGGGCTGGCGATTCAGTTTACGGGCAGCTATCGCGTGGCCGTGCTGGCGGTCGGTGTTTTCTTCATCGCCGGTCTGATTCTGTTGCCGCTGGTTGATGTGCGCCGCGCTATTCTCGAAGCCGGGAACGAATTGCCCGATAAGGTCTGAGCAGCTGTCTTTGTCGCTATTTCCGCCACTCGCTCAACTGCCCCGTATTAGCGTCAAGGATGACGTTGATGCCATCTACGAGTTCGTTCAGGCTGCCTTCTGCGCCGATGATGGCGGGTAAGCCCAACTCCACCGCGGCGACGGCGCCCGCGCTGTCCATCCCCCCCTGCGTGGTGACCAGTCCGCCGCTGCGACGCAGCAGGTTGATGCAGGTGCGGTCAATGCGTTCGGCAAAGATGATATGTTGTGGCCCGACCAGAATTTCCTCTGGGTTCTGGATCGGCGCTTTGATCGTCATCAGCACGCCCGACACCTCGCGCCCGCCGATGCCCGTCCCGCGCACCAGCACGCGATCGATGCGACGCACCATCATCAAGTTGGTGGCGCTGCGCACGTTGCCCACGACTCCTGCCGTCAAAACCACCGTGTCCCCTTCGCCGATAAATCCCTTGGCCTGCGCCATGTTAATCGCATCGGTGACGACTTCATCTGTGTTGCTCAAGCGCTTGGTCAGCAGAGGATACGTTCCCCAATACAGTGCAAGCTGACGTTGCACCATCGGGCTGGGCGTAACAGCGATCAGCGGCACCTCGGGGCGGAAACTTGCCATCAGTTTGGCGGTCGAGCCGCTGACGGTCGGTGCGATGATGGCCTTCGCCTTGGTTTCTATTGCGGTGTAGACAGCCGCATGACAGATGGCGCCGGCCGCCGAAAAGACGCGCGGCTCGCTGTATTTGATCTTCTGGCCGAGGCTGATGCGCAACCGTTCCGCTTCCTCCGCGATCTTGACCATCGTGGCGACAGCCTCGACGGGAAACTGCCCAGACGCGGTCTCGCCGGAGAGCATAATGGCGTCGGTGCCGTCAAGCACAGCGTTTGCCACATCGCTTGCCTCGGCGCGCGTCGGACGCGGGTTGCGGATCATGGAGTCGAGCATCTGCGTTGCCGTGATGACTGGCTTCGCCGCGGTCAGGCACTTGTTGATGAGAATCTTCTGGACGCCGGGCACGGTCTCTGGATTGGTTTCGATGCCCAGATCGCCGCGCGCCACCATGATGCCGTCGGCGGCGTCGATGATGGCGTCGATATTTTTCACCGCGTCCGGCTTTTCAATCTTTGCGATCACCGGGGTGGCGCGGCCAAAGGTCGCGTAGTTTTGGATGATGGCCTTGAGTTCCAGCACCTCATGCGCCTTGCGCACAAAGCTGAGCGCCACCCAGTCGGCCTGATGGTCGAGCGCAAATTTGACGTCTTCGATATCTTTTTCCGTCAGCGCGGGAATATCCAGCGAGGCGTCGGGCAGATTCATGCCTTTGTTGCTTTGCAGCACTCCCGTAAGAATGATGCGCGTGCGGATCTCGGTGGCGGTGGTTTCAAGCACCTCCAGCTCGAGCATGCCATCGTCAAGCAGAATACGTTCGCCGGCTTTGACTGCGCTTGGCAAATCCTTGTACTGGATCGGCACGCGTCCCGGTTCGCCGATGATATCATCGACGGTGAGGATCAATTCCTCGTCCTTCACCAATGGCACGCCCCCCTCACGCATCTTGCCTGTGCGCAATTTGGGCCCTTGTAAATCCGCCAAAATGGCGATGGGTCGCTGGATCTGCTCCGAAATAATGCGCACGCGCTCGATCGTTTCAGCGTGGTACTCGTGCGTGCCATGGCTCATATTGAGCCGCGCCACATTCATGCCGGCGGCAGCGATCCTGCGCAAGATGGGAAGTTCGCGGCTGGCAGGGCCGATCGTACAGACAATTTTGACACGCAACATGGGTGAATGAATCCTTGTTTATCCGGTAAATTTCGGCGTAATGCTACCACACACTTACCCGATAGGGAAGGTGGACAAAAAGTGGCTAGAGACCGGCGGTGCGCGTGAAAGCGTGGTCGTAGCTTGGTGTAATGCGCAGGGTGGAAGACCCTTGATCCGCTGCTTGTCTGAACAACATCAGGCGGCAATATTGAACAGGTCGGAGACGCTGTCTACAGGCGCAAGCTCGCGCTCGTCCCGCCTCAGCTCAACCTGCTCTTCATCGGCGGCTTCGGCCTCGGATAACGTGCGTTCGCCGGCCGCATACCGCGCACGCGACTCGGCGAACTCTTCCTCAGACATGCCCAAGGGTTTCTCCAGATCGCCCAATACCTTGTGCCACTCGAATTTGAGGGTGCGCACCGCTTGCTGAAGCGGGCGCTCGCTGTGCACCTCGGCAAACGTCGAAACCGCTGCATCGGGAGATAACGGTGCAAGTTCGTAGCGCCTGGCAAGTTGTTCGCGATGAAAGACAACCCACAGATATAAATCAGCCTCGGTGCGGCTCGGAAAACTCTCCATTAACCCCTGATGATGGATTGCCTCAACAACGGGCAGATAGATATTGTCGTACCAGCTTGCCACCGCCTCGGCCCAGGTGAATCTGTACTGATCGCCTTCTCGCTCCAGGTCAAGATTGCGCAAATACTGATGCACCTGGATGTGGCGCAGCAATATCTGGTAACGTCCGGGCGCAGTCAGTTCAATGCCATGCTCGGGGCGGATCTGATCCAGGTTCGTCTCTTTGAGGAACTCGGTGCGTTCTACTTTAATCAGCCACTGGTCGCGCTCGAAATCCTCCATGTGGAGTGGCACATCGGTCGGGATTTCGGTCACATAAGCCTCGATATGCGTCAAGCCGTTGGCGCGCGCCACACTGACGCGATGATTTCCATCGCGCACAAAATAGACATCGCCCATTTTGTACACTTCGATCGGTGGAAATCCTTCCAACGAATGCATGGCGGCGTCGATGCGCGCCCAGCGCTCGGGATTGATTCCAGACCTGGGCAGGAAAGTGCGCGTGAAATCGCGATAGCGTCCTACGCTCCCAACGATCTTATTCAGTCGCACCATCTGCGTGCCCATCTCGATCTGCTGGCGCACCTTGATGCGCTTTGCAACTTCATCGTAGCTTACCAAATCGATGTTGCCGCCTGTCATCTTTGCCATCAGGTCGGCAACCTGCGCTTTACCGACATTGCGCCGGTATTTTTCTAGCGAATCGTAAGTAATGGCCTGGGTTCCAGGCATAATGTTACTCCTTTGCTGGTTTGCGCCAACAATTCATGGCGCCGTCCAGCACTGGGTCAGCATCCAATGCATTGCGTTGATGCTTGTTCCCCACATGCCACCCGCGAGTGGCAATTCTACAATTTCCAGATTACTCCAGCCGCGCTGTGCATGACAAGCCACGACGCTGCCTGATTACAACTCTCGCAGTATAGCAGAGGTTCCGCCTATACCATAGTGTATTTTATACAAAAAGTGTTATATGGCATTAAGCCAGGAGCGATAAGATGTAAAAATGGCTCGCCACCTAGCGAACCATTTCAAGCGCATATGAATCTAGCGGAGAGCGTTTGAGCTATAGAGCAATCGACGCGCCAGCCAGCGCCACGCATTCATCCGCGCGCAGATTCATGCAATTGACGCCCTGCACGACGCCTTCTTTGGCAGGTGTTTCGCTCGCGCGGAAGCGGATGATCTTGCCCAGGCGCGAAATGATAAAGATATCGCTGTGATCGTCCACCGCCACCGCGCCGACAATGGTCTCTGCCTTCATCGCGACTTTGCCGCCCGCGCCCGGGGATTTGTTGGCCGTAAAGCCTGACATCAAACGCACCGTGCCCTTGCCGTCCTGTGCCAGGAGGAACACGCCGCCCTCTGCAGTCGTCGCGGCCACACCGACGACTCGATCATTGGGATCGACGCGCAGCCCCAGACAGCCGCGCACCGGCGCCAGCCGCTCGGCAAAGCGGATCGCCTGGCCACTGCGCGTGACGATAAACAGCTCATCGTTGCCGCTGCTCCAACAGGCCGCGGCGGGCGCGCCCCCTTCGCGCGGGTCGCACAACACAGTGCCCGCCTGCAAACCCGCCCCGAGGTATTGCCGGGCGATCCGGCGCACATGACCGCGCTCCGTGACCAGCACGAGAAAAGCGCCGCCGCCTGAGGCATCCGGCGTGATGAGGGCCAGCCGCTCATCGGGGCGCATCGGAAAGCGCGCCACCAACGGCTCGCCGCGACTGCGCACCTCTCGCTCCACAATGTCGGCGACCGGGGTGCGGAATGTGCGCCCCTGATTCGTCAATACGATCAGGCCGGCGTCTGCCTCGGCAAGCGTGAGGAATGCCGGCGCGTCGCCTTCCGGCGCGTCGAGATCGAAGACGCCCATGCCGCCGCGCCGCTGCCGGCCATAGAAATGGCGTGGCGTGCGTTTTGCCACCCCTGCCGCACTGATCGTGATCACGTTGACGGTGGTAGGCGGCTCGCTCGGCTCGAACAAAGCTTCGCTGTGGCTGGCCTCCTCTTGCGCGCGCAGCAACTCGAGCTCGGCTTCCAGAGCTGCGATGTACATGAGTACATCTGGCGCAGCACCGCTCAGGTCAGGTCGTTCCATCGACTGTTCTCCAAAATCGTTTTGTGAAGCGCTGTCTATAATTCAGGGGAGCGTCTGGGCAGTGCGCAGAATGTCTTCGGCGTATTTTCGCCGTGCTTCTGGCAGATCCTGCCACTCGCCCCCGTTGTCCAAAAATTCGCCTAACCGGTCGATGCCCCAGTTGTACGCCACGAGCATCCATTCTTTTTCAGGGCGTCCTTGTTGCGCCATTTGAGTGCGCAGATAATCCAGATAGACAGCCGCCACCTGCACATTGCTGTAGCTGTCGAAGGGGTCGCTGGCGCCTACTGCTGGCGCCCATTCGCGCCAGGTTGTGGGCAACACCTGCATCAGCCCCATCGCGCCTGCACTGCTCAGCGCCAGGGCGTCAAAGCCGCTTTCGACGTACGCCTGTGCGGCCAGCATCCGCCAATCAAGGTCATATTGCGCGCTGACAGACTGAAACATCTGCGCGTACGTCATCGGCGCGGCGCCTCCAGACACGGCGCCTCCAGACGCGGTGGCCCCCGCTCCACTGATGGGGGCAGCGTCTGGCTTGCTGGATGGCTGCATCCCCGTGCGCACTGGCCCGCCGCTGCCTGGCGCCGTCACCTGGTCGGGCAGGACAAGCGGCAAGGATGGGTCTGGCTGGCTCTGGATGGCTGACGCCAGTGACTGTGCTGTGCGCGCGCTGTCTCCAGCAGAATCCGGGGGCGCCACCGGTTGGTTGAGCGTGACAATGATGATTGCGGGGGCAGGGGGCGCGGCTGGCGCTGACGCCTGCGGATCCAGGGTGTTGGCGCGCAAGAAGAGCGCACTCACCAACACGAACAGGATCATCGCAACGAAACCGGCGCCAGCCAGCCCGGCCAGCGATGCCATCTGCCATGCGCCGATGACCGGACGCACTTCGACCGCCCCCCGCAGTTGCTGTAGCAGCGCGCCATCTTCGGCGCGCGCCGTCAGGCCATAGGGCAGGGCGCGGCTGTGCAGCGCCGCCCATGGGAGGCGCGTTACTGTCAAGCGCACTGGCACGCGCACGCGCTGGCCAGGACGCAATGAAAGCTGCGTCCTGGTTTCATCTGCATTGCCTGGAAAAGTTGTGCGGCCAAGTCGCGCCGGCGCTGTCCCTTCCAGCGTTAAAGCAAGGGGCCGATTGCCTTCATTGGCCACGCGCAGCGGCAGCACAAGCGAGCGCCGCCACCAGGTCGCGGCTTGTTCGGGAGCATCCAGCAGTTCAAGCAGCACGCGCTCAAATGGCAGCAGGGTAAGCACCAGGCCCGCGCGCGCCATGTGCTCCGGCGCGTCCGGTGACCTGACGACGACGACCAAATGATAGTCGCCTGCCTCGGCGTCGCGCGCGCGGGGGGGAGCGATCGTCAGCTCCAACGTGCGCCTTTCCCCGGGTGCAATGGCCGCTTGCAAATAAGGCTCGACCACCCAACGGTCATCTAGCCACCCTTCGAGATGCGCGCGGGCAGTCAGACCGCGTGTGCTATTGTTGAGCACTGTGATCGGCAACGTCACGACGCCGCCCGGCTCAACCTGCCAACGACGCTCGGCAAGCGTCACGATCAGCACATCATCCTGGCGATCGGGAATGCGGGGCATGGGGTCAATGTCGGCTGCATCCACATTATCGGTGGCGACGCCATCAATGTCCCAAACCTGCCAGTTATCGAGTTCAGCCGGAAGCCGCTGCACGCGTGGCTCAAGTTTGGGCGCCGATGGCGTATATTCTTCTGGCGCGGACGGAGGGGGCGTCACTTCATCGTTGTGCATGGGCGATAGTATGGAACGTGAATTGCCCTGTGTCAAGTAAAGGGAACTGATAAAGCCAGCCGCGCCGTTGGAAGAGTATGGCAATCGTCAGCAATGTCACTGAAAAACCACATCGTTTTGGGCATCCTGGCCTCATGCACATCACGCGGCGGCAATTGGCGTTTATCCTCTTCTTGGGTCTCATTGCGGTGGGAATTGGTTTTCCCGTCGGCTGGCGAGCGTGGGTGAGTATGCGCTACGCTTCATTGATTCATCCATTGGATGAAGCGCCTTCTGCGCGGGTGGCGTTAGTGTTGGGCGCGCGGGTCTATGCCAACGGACGGTTGAGCACCATGCTGCGCGACCGCGTCGATACTGCGGTTGCATTGTATCAAGCGGGTAAAGTCGACAGACTGATCATGAGCGGCGCAGGGGACGCTGAGTACAATGAACCTGCCGCCATGACGGCCCGTGCGCTTGCGCTGGGAGTGCCGGCGGAGAGCATACAACTCGATTACGGCGGCCTGCGCACCTATGATTCCTGTTATCGCGCCAAAGAGATCTTTCAAGTGGAAGACGCCGTCATCGTTACGCAGCAGTTTCATCTGCCGCGCGCATTATTTTTGTGTGAGAGCCTCGGCATTCAGGCGTCTGGCGTGATCGCGGATCAGCGCGTCTATAACCCGCGTTCGATTGCCTGGTCAGAGATGCGCGAAGCGCCGGCGACTTTCCTGGCGCTGATCGACATTGTGCAGCGCCATCCGCCGCCGATGCTCGGCGATCCGATCCCGCTCGAATAGCTTGTCCGCGTGCACAACGCCCTCATTCAATCTCAATCGTCTGCTCCGAATGTCCTTCCCGCCAGTTGCCGCTGGCATCACCAACCGCCCAGGCGGTCGTGATGCGAATTGTCATGCGACCTCGCGGTTGAAGGGACGCGGCGCTGTGCACCTGGATCGGCTGTTGTCCAGATTTTGCGGGCCGGCTGAGCATTCCCTGCATTATTTTCCATCCCAGGCCAAGCGCCAGGCTGGCCGCGCCGGCCAGCAAGGGCGCCGCCGCCTTCCCGACGAGCGCCGGCAGATTGCTCTGCAACGCTGGCAGCGCTGCCTGCCTATCATGGCCGCAATGACTGCAATGGCGCGCCTCCATCGGAAAGCTCTTGCCACACTGCGGGCAGATTCGTGAAATTTCGGTCATTAGAGTCGTTCCTCGTCATTCGATGCACGTTTGATTCACTGCTTGGCGCAATTCTGCGCCGCTTATCCATTCTGTAGCAGCGGCGAGATCTTGCAGTAGTAATGCAAACGCTTCCGGGTCCCCTCTGCTGTCCAAACCGTTTGCAGTGTATCATCACGCCTTTACTACGTCAACGCATTCTGGATTTTCCAAGATCCCGCCAGGATTTTCGGCGCTGTCCATAAAAACGCCGTCGCTGGCCTGGAGTTGACGCAGCACTTTGCCTTGCACAAGTAGGTTGATGGTCGCCTGCTGGCGTCGTCCCACCTGCGGCGAAATGAAGGAAAGCACAATGACGCCTTCCCTGAGGCTGGTTTTGTAGAGCGTCGTGCCAGAGAGCGCCTGCCGAATCGCCGCGTAGGCCGCGTTGATCTCTAGCGGTTCGTCACCCGCGGGCGATTTCAATGAAAATGCTGCTGGCGCCAACCTCGTCGGCGCCGCCAAGAAAGGTGATCTCCATACTTTGACCAGTTATTGCATAGGTTGGCGCAATGCATAGAGCGCCAGCAGCGCATAGGCTGTGGTGGCGGTGTCGGCGCCATCTACTGCACCTTCGAGGGTGTAGTGGGCGGCAAAGCCACCGTCCTTGCCCTGCAAGGCCAACAACTGGCGCACGATGGCATCGTTCACCGGCGCACCGATGCGCTCACCGACCAACAACGCCAGCGCCAGGTGCGCCGTTGCATACGGCCCCTTTGCCTCGCCAGTGAGAAAACCTGTCCCGTCAAAGCGTTGCATTGCCTCAGCAAAGCGCGCTTGGGCGAGCGCGGCGTCAGCCTGGTTCCAGGCATTGAGCGCCGCAAAGAGCGCCAGGTCAGCAGAACTGGCCCAATCCTCGATCACGCCTTCTCCGGTGTAGGACTCCAGCCAGATCGAAGGCGCGACTTCCTGTTGCCGTGCGAGCTTGGGCGGCCACGTCACCACCTCCCCCTTGATCGTCTCGAGCAGCCCATTGCCGGTGATCCCATAGCGCTCGAGACTGGTCTCCAGCTCGACGGACAACTCGGCGGCGTGCGCTTCTTGCAGCACCCATTCGACGAGCAGATTATCCGGGGCAAGCCAGACAACAACGGCCTGCTCGGGAGAAGGGTGCAGCAGGCCGGTCGCGCCGTCATACTGGCGCGTCAAAAATGCCAGGGCGCGCCCCAGCGTCGGCTGGAAAACCATCGGCGTCGCCGTTGGCGCGGCCACCAGCGCAGGCCCCGCGCACGCCGCCAGCAGGGGAATCAAGAGATACAGCAGAATTCGGTGTCGCATGATAGGTCATCCAATCACAAAAGCCGTCAAGTCGCCGGATCATGGAGGGACATTGTACTGCCACTGCGGATATTTGTAGAGTTCGGACGCGCCTGGCTGGAGGTCGAACATGCAGTGGTTCACGATTCTGCCTCACGCGAAGGCGCAAAGCCGCAAAGTTAAAGATGGTTTCCCCCGCGTTCTTTGCGGCTTTGCGTGAGATCTGTGAAGTGCTGAAATTCGGTTTAACCGGCGTCCAGATGCTGTGGCTCCCCGCGCCGGAAACAGGCCGCCAGCCTTTTCTTCAACCAGACGGTTTGCCGGTCGCTTCTGGTGCGCAACCACATGCAATGGGTAAGGGAGAAACCTCACTGAACGCGCCCCGGCTTTCGCGCTACACTATGTAGCAATCATTCCGATCGATTACCAAATAGGACAGACCTACCCAAACAGGACCGACTATCGTGCAAGTCTCAGTGCGACTTAGTGCAGCCCTGGCGCAGATCACCGGTGCAGCGCGCCTACAAGTGACAGTCTGCGACGCGGCCACTGTAGCCGATGTACGCCAGGCGCTGCTCACCAGCTACCCTGCGCTGGCGCCACGCCTGCCATATGCTGTGGCGGTTGTTGGCGGCAATCATGCGTCGCCTGCCGATGTCGTGTTCACTGAGCAGGAAGTGGCTTTCCTGATGCCGATCGCCGGTGGCTGAAACCAGACGCGCCTTTTGCGTTTTTTGCAACTAACCATCATTCGTTCAAGGAGTCAATAATCATGTCTCTCCAGCTTGAAACCGAAGTCGCTGGCCGCGCCGCAACGGCCGCGGGCCATGAAACGGTCTTTGTCGACCAGTACACCAACGGCATTCTCGACCCACACCAACCCATGCTTGGCCCCGTCAAGGATGGGGGTCACATCATTGCCAATACCGCGCCGGGCTGTTGGGGGCCGATGATCACGCCGGAAATTCGCGGCGGCCACGAGGTCACGATGCCCGTCGCTGTGGCCGGCGCTGAAATCGGCGACGCCATCGTGATTCGCATCAAGGCGATCACCGTTACCTCGCTGGCAACGGCTTCCGGCAATGACCGCATGATGGACGGCCGCTTCCTGGGCGATCCATATGTAGCTGGCAAATGTCCAGAGTGCGGCACGCTCTACCCCAAAACCGTGCTGCGCGGCATCGGCCAGAGCGCGGTGCGCTGCGCCAACTGCGGCGCCGACGCCGCGCCCTTCACTTTTACTAATGGGTACACCATTGCCTTCGACGCCAATCGCACCGTCGGTGTAACGCTTGACCAGCCCGCGGCTGAACAGATTGCCCATAATGCGCGCGACTACGCTGCACTGCCGGAGAACTCGATCCAGAACCCGATCCTCGCCTTCGCTCCACACGATCTGGTTGGGGTCGTGGCGCGGCTGCGTCCGTTCATGGGGCAGTTGGGCACCACCCCGTCGATCCCCTTCCCGGATTCCCACAATGCCGGTGATTTCGGCGCGTTCCTGATCGGCGCGCCGCATGAATACGGGTTGACCGCCGCTCAGCTTGTGCACCGCACCGATGGCCATATGGATATTGACGCGGTGCGCGCCGGCGCCATCTTGATCTGTCCGGTCAAGGTGGCGGGTGGCGGCGTCTATCTGGGCGACATGCACGCGCTGCAAGGCGACGGCGAGATTGCCGGTCACACCTGTGATGTCTCCGGCGCAGTCACCCTACAAGTGCATGTGATCAAGGGGCTGAATATCGACGGGCCGCTGCTGCTGCCTGTGGCCGAAGACCTGCCCTTCCTCGCCAGGCCATTGAGCGCCGAGGAGAAGGTAAAGGCGGCCGCGCTCGCCCACAGTTGGGGCATCGATAAGCTGGAGGAGTCCGCGCCTATCTCCGTCGTCGGCACCGGGCCGGACCTTAACGCGGCCACCGATAACGGTCTGGAGCGCGCGGCCAAGTTATTGGACATGACCGTGCCCGAAGTCAAGAACCGCGCCACCATTACTGGCGCCATCGAGATCGGGCGCAACCCTGGCGTGGTGCAGGTCACCTTCCGCGCGCCGGTGGATCGGCTGGAAAAGCTGGGGCTGCTGCCTTTTGTACAGGATCAATACGGCGACGCGTAAAGATGCTATCGGGTTTTGCTCTCTCAGGCGCCAGCGCTTTTGGAAGCGACTGGCGCCGCTACGGTCGATTCTTCCATTTTCGTCACTCACATGCTGTCCGGCAGACGGGTGGCATTGGTGACTTTTGCCGCGGCAAGCTGAGCAGGCGAAACCAACGCGCTGCGCAGGTCCGCGCCATCGAAGTTGGCGCGGGTAATGTCCGTCATGAAGAGATTGGCGCCACACAGGTTGGCATTGGCAAGATCCGCGTCCACCAGATCCGCGGCGTAGAGATTAGCGCGGATCAGACAGGCATCGCGCAGGTCAGCACGTGACAGATCGGATATGGCAAGATGCGCCCAGGCAAGGTTCGACCTGGGCAACACCATTCCGCGCAGATCGGCGCCATTGAGGCCAAGCACTGGCGCCAATGGCGCACTGTCGGCAACGACGTGCGCGCCGATAAGATTAGCTTCATAGAGAAATTGGAGGGCAAGCCCCTTGTGCAGACCGTCCAGTTGGCGCAGCGCGACAAACAGATGGGCGCGCGCCAACGCCTGGACCGCGCTCCCTTTGACCGCGTCCTTCAACCCGTGATGACACATCAGGTCGGAAATGGCGTCGATCAGTTTGTAAAGCACTGTTTGTTGCATCATCACCCTGGCGTTGTCATTCTGAGACGCGCCGATGCTCACCGGCGATGCCATAAATCCAAAAAATAAGCGTGCCAGCGCAGATCGTCAGTCAGTTCAGGGTGAAAAGCCGTAGCCAGGATCGCGTCCTGCCGCACCGCCGCAATGACTTCTTCCCCGCGCCCCGGCACGGTCGCCAGAATCTCCACGGCGGCGCCTACCTCAACGATGGCCGGCGCACGGATGAAGACCGCGCGGATCCGCGGCTCGCCCAACGCGGGCACAGACAGCAACGTCTCAAAGCTGTCGCTCTGGCGACCGAAGTAGTTGCGATTCACCGTGACGTCGAGTCCGCCGATCAGCGGCTGTCCGCCGGCTTTCTGGCCGGTCGCACGCGCGGCCAGCAGGATCATGCCGGCGCACGTGCCCCACGTTGGCTTGCCGGCGTGCACCCATGTCCTGAGCGGTTCGACCAGGCCCCAGCGCTCCGCCACCAGCCCCATTGTCGTGCTTTCGCCGCCGGGGATAATGAGACCGTCCAGCCCGGCCAATTGTTCTGGTTTGCGCACCTGCACTGTCTGCGCACCCAACTGCCGCAGCATGGCCTCATGCTCGAGAAATGCGCCTTGTAAGGCCAGAATGCCGACGACCGCTACCACCCTCGCGCCGCCATCTTCTCCGCCTCATGCAGAGTGTCGACATTGATGCCCACCATCGGCTCGCCCAGATCTTCACTGATTTCGGCCAGAATCTGCGCGTCGCTGTAATGCGTGACGGCCATGACGATGGCGCGGGCGCGTTTTTCCGGGTTGCCGCTCTTGAAGATGCCGGAGCCAACAAAGACGCCATCGACGCCCAGTTGCATCATCAGCGCGGCGTCAGCCGGGGTGGCCACACCACCCGCCGCAAAGTTCACCACCGGCAGCCGCCCCATCTCTGCGGTGAGTTTCACCAGCGGATAAGGTGCGCGCAGCGCTTTGGCAAAGGCAAAAAGCTCGTCTTCATCCATGCTGCGCAGCTGGCGAATGGCGCCGTTGACAGTGCGCGCATGGCGTACAGCTTCGACGATGTCGCCCGTGCCCGCCTCCCCCTTGGTGCGGATCATCGCGGCGCCCTCGCTGATGCGGCGCAGCGCCTCACCCAGGTCGCGCGCGCCGCAGACAAAAGGCACGGTGAACTTATGCTTGTTGATGTGGTGTTCTTCGTCCGCGGGGGTGAGCACCTCACTCTCGTCGATATAATCCACGCCCAGGGCCTGCAAGATCTGCGATTCAACAAAGTGGCCGATGCGCGCCTTTGCCATCACGGGAATGGTCACCGCCTCGATGATCTCCTTGATCATGCGCGGGTCGCTCATGCGCGCCACGCCGCCGTCCTTGCGGATGTCCGCGGGCACGCGCTCCAACGCCATCACCGCACACGCGCCGGCTTCCTCCGCGATGCGCGCCTGCTCCGCGGTGACGACATCCATAATGACGCCGCCCTTGAGCATCTGCGCCAGCCCCACCTTCACGGCAAAGCTGCCCGTGATTACCTCGTTGTGATTGGCTGTACTGTTGGCAGGGAGTTTATTGGTTTCGTTCATCACGTTCGCTCCTTCTGTGTCCAGAGATGATAGTTGTTGTGCAAGAAGTTGTGCAAGAAACTGTCATCTGAAAAAGTGCACCTGTTTCACCATCCCTCACACCGTTCGTGCGGCAAATGGATTCATCATTGTACGCGAACAGGCGCAATCCGAAAACTTGCGATAGTATATTGTTCCGACAATTCACCGGCACTGCTTTGTTTTCCAGGAAGCACCCATGATGCAACGCCGCTCGTCACATCTTCGCGTCATTTTTGCCGACGATCTCACCGGCGCCAACGACGCGGGCGTGCAGTTTGCGCACGTTGGACTGCGCACGCGCGTCAGCTTTGACGCATCCCAGGCAGCCGCACGCGACGCCAACAACATCCTCGTGATCGACACGGACAGCCGCGCGTGCAACGCGGCCGCCGCCTATCAACGTGTGTACGCGGCCGCGCGTGTTTTTGCCCAGCGTAGCATCCCGGTGCTCTACAAAAAGCTGGATTCGACTCTGCGCGGGGCGCTGGGCGCGGAGCTGGACGCGGTCATGGATGCTTATGCGACGCAACTCGTTGTGTTGTCGCCCGCATTCCCGGCCCAGCAGCGCACCCTTCTGGAGGGGACGCTCCATCTCGCTGGCGCGCCAGCGACGCCAAGTCACTCCGCTGCAGACCCGCAGCGTGCAGCGAGAGAAAGCCATCTGCCGACGCTGCTGGCTGGCCAGACGCGGCGCGCAGTGCACGCGCTTGGCCTGGACGCGATCGCTGCTGGCGCGCCACAGGTGGCCGCGCGGCTGCAGTGGCTGCGCGTGGCCGAGGGCGCCATCGTCGTCTGTGATGCAGCAACCGACGCGCACCTGGCTGTGATTGTGGAGGCGACGCTTATGCTGGGGGAAGGCTGCCTGTTGGCCGGCTCGGCGGGGCTGGCGCGCCCGCTTGCCGCACATATGGCCGCACAGATAGATGAAGCATATCCGGGTGGGCGGATGGAGACGTCCGCGAGCCGAGGCCACGCACGCGTGCTGGTCGTCATCGGCTCCAGACATCCAATCATCCGCGCGCAACTGAATGAGTTGGTGCGCCAGCACGCCGCGCATGTGATCACGCTTGACCCGGCTGCGGCTTCTGATACTGCCGCGTGGGATGCGTGGCTGGCGCACGCGTTGCAGCGCATCGATCGCGTGGCGCGAGCCGCGCCGATTGTGCTGACGACGCCGGCGCTCGCTGTCAGCACGAACCGCAGCGCCACGCTGCTGCCGCGGCTTGCCGAACTTGCCACCGCGGTGATGCAGCGCGTGCCCATCGACGCGGTGGTGGCGACGGGCGGGGCGACGGTGCGCGCACTGAGCAATGCATGGGAGGCCGCGGGGATCGACCTGATCGATGAGATTGCGCCTGGCATTGCGCTCGGCGTCGTCAGCGGCGGCCAGTATGACGGGCTGACGCTCGTCACCAAGGCGGGCGGCTTTGGCGATGCAGCAACGCTGGCCGCGCTCGTCCATCATCTCCACACACGCAGAGAGGCGTCCTCACGATGAACGTGCGCACCTGGCGACTTCCCTGGCGCGTGGGAACAACCTCTTACATCGTAGCGGATGATCTGGTCGCGAATGCGACATTCCTGGTGCAACACGTGCAGGACATGCAACTCGTGCTCTTTGACCTGCCGGACGGGCCGAGCAATCTGCCTGACGCGGCGGCGGTTGCACGGCTGGCGGCAATCAGCGCACGCCGCGACTTCACCTACACTGTCCATTTGATCGATGACCTGGGCGGGGAGGATGCGGCGCCAACGCATCAGGCCGCTGCCGCGCTGCCCCGGTCGCTGGAATCCGCACGCAAAGTGATCGACCGGACGCGCGCCTTGACGCCGTGGGCCTGGGTCGGCCATCTGGATGGGCGCACGCTGCGTGCAGGCGGCTTCGAGCACGCCGCGCTGGACGCCTGGCAGGTGCAGACTGCCCAGGTTGTCGCGCGGGCGGGCGCGTATACGGGCGAGCCGGAACGCCTGGCCATCGAGAATCTGGAGGGCTACTCGCCGGAGTTCGTCACGCCGGTGGTCGCAGCCGCGCACACAGGGCGTTGTGTAGATGTCGGGCATCTTTGGCTGGATGGCTATGACCCGGTTGCGCATCTGCTGACCGCCTGGCCGCGGCTGCGCGTCATCCATCTGCACGGGGTAAGCGACGACTCCACGCAGCGCCACCGCGACCACCGTTCCGTGGCCCTGACCGCGCCGGACAGGCTGGATCGCGTCATCCAGCTCCTGCTACAACGCTGTTACACCGGCGTGCTGACGTTGGAAATTTTTGGCGAGGCAGACTTCTGGTCGTCGTTGCACGCGCTGGAAGCCAGCATTCGTCGCTGCCGAGGCGAGTAAGGATAAACCATGAGTCGACAACTGACGCTGATTCTGGGCGGGGCGCGCAGCGGCAAGAGCACCTACGCCGAACAACAGGCGGCTGCCGCGGGCGGCGGTGTGCTCTATGTTGCCACCGCCGAGGCGTGGGATGAGGAGATGCGCCAGCGCATTGCCGCGCATCGCAGCCAACGGCCGCCGGCGTGGCGCACCCTCGAGGCGCCGCGGCGCCTTGGGGACGCCATCGCCGCCGCGCTGACCCTTGACGCCGCGTGCGTACTCGTCGATTGCATCACGCTGCTCGCGAGCAACGTGATCCTTGCTCTGCCCGACGGCAGCGATGAACACGCGGCGTCGGCCGCGCTGGACGCCGAGCTTGACAGGCTGCTGGCAGTTTACCAGCAGAGCAGCGCGGCCTGGTACATCGTCTCCAACGAAGTGGGGCTGGGCATCGTGCCGGCCTATCCCCTCGGTCGCGTCTATCGCGATGCGTTGGGGCGCGCCAATCAGCGGCTGGCCGCGGCCGCGGATCGTGTGCTGTTGATGGTGGCCGGCCTGCCGATGACGGTAAAATAGCGGTCTGGCCAGCCTACTTACCGGCATATTTGACACTGCACCGCGCGTCAACCATAATGGCTAATTGAAATTGCGTCTCAATTGCCAGAAAGGATGTATGTTGCCAGGTCAAAAGCGCTCAGCATCTCACCACCCAGCCCTGCACGACGCTTCGCTGCCCGCCGTCGAGCTGGAGAATGTCAGCGTACGCTACGACCAGACGATCGCGCTGGAGCAGATCACGCTGCGGCTGAACCGCGGGGATCGCGTGGCGGTGGTCGGGCCCAATGGCGCCGGCAAGAGCACGCTTTTTCACGTGATCGCCGGCGTGGTGCGACCCACAGAGGGTCAGGTGCGCATCTATGGCAGTGGCCCGGGCAGACACATCTGTGTGGGCTACGTGCCGCAGCGCAAGGTGATCGACTGGAACTTTCCTGTGACGGTGACGGATGTCGTAATGATGGGGCGCGTGGGGAAGATGGGCTTTTTGCGCTGGCCGGCGCGTCGCGACCGCGCGGCCGTGCGCGCGGCGCTGGACGAAGTTGGGATGAGCGCCTTTGCCGACCGACAGATCGGCGAACTCTCTGGTGGGCAGCAGCAGCGCGTCTTTCTGGCGCGCGTGCTGGCGCAGGAGGCGGAGTTGCTGTTGATGGACGAGCCGCTGACCGGGCTGGACATGCCAAGCCAGGACGCGATCCTCACTTTGCTCGACCGCATCCAGCAACAGGGCGTCACGGTGATGGTGGCCTCCCACGATTTGAATCAGGCGGGCGAGCAGTTTCCTACCCTGTTGCTGCTCAACCGGCGTCTGGTCGCCTTTGGCTCGCCCGCGCAGGTGCTGACCACGCCGAATTTACTAGCAGCCTATGGCGGCCACATGCACGTCGTACACACCGGAGATGGCGACGTGTTGCTGGCGGATACTTGCTGCAGTGGGGGAGCGGAACTATCGACGCCTTCGTTGGCGCACACCGCGGCGCCGGTGGTGCAGTCCGTACCGCAGGAAACAGTCGAAGGGATGCGGCCACCGCGGTAGAAAGAGCTAACGCGTCATCGCGTAACGAGCAACACCACGACGCACCACAATCAAGGACGCTATGGATTTTTTGCAGGCCGTTGTCGAACCGCTCAGTTATCCCTTTATGGTGCGCGCACTGTTGGCGGCCATCCTGGTGGGCATTCTTTGCCCGGTGGTCGGCGCCTACATGGTGCTCAAGGGACTCTCCTTTTTTGGGGATGCGCTGGCGCACGCGATCTTGCCGGGCATCGTCATCACGTTTCTGGTGGGGTGGCCGCTTGCCGTCGGCGCGCTGGCCTCGGCGCTGATCGCCGTGTTGCTGATCGGCGTCATCAGCCAGCGCAGCGCGTTGCAGGAGGACACGGCCATCGGCATCGTCTTTGCTGGCGCGTTTGCGCTGGGCGTCGCCCTGCTGAGCACGGTCAGCAGCTTTGCGGTGGACCTGACGCACATCCTGTTTGGCGACGTGCTGGGCGTGTCGTCGGCGGATTTATGGGTGATGCTGGCGTTGGGCGTGGTCGTGCTGGGCGTGGTCGCGCTGTTTTACAAGGAGTTCCTGGTGCTTACCTTCGACCCGATGCTTGCCCTCGTGCTGCGGCTGCCAGCCACGGCCCTGCGCTATCTGCTGCTGAGCATGATTGCGCTCACGGTTGTGACCTCCCTGCAGACGGTGGGCATCTCGCTGGTGCTCGCCATGCTGGTGACGCCAGCCGCCACCGCGCGCATGTTGACGCGACGGCTGCCGGCCATGATGGCGGTGGCGGCCGTGTTGGGGGTTGTCGCGAACGTGATCGGCTTGTATATCAGCTACTATTGGAACGTCGCCTCTGGCCCGATGATGGTGCTGGTCTCCACTTTGCTCTTTGGGCTGGTTTTCCTCTTTGCGCCAGGCCGCGGTATGATCTGGCGCATGGTGCAAACGGCTGCGGCGCCAAGCTAGGCGCTGGCAGATGCGCCAGCCGCTTTACGGCGAGAGCGCGCCGGTTCTGAAACCCACGCCGTCTCCATTGCCATCGCCAACCTGATTGATGCAACCAACACGAGGGCTGTCTATGTCCATCAAACCAGACCACTGGATCCGGCGCATGGCCCTGGAGCACGCCATGATCGAACCGTTTGTCGAGGGGCAGGTGCGGTCAGGCGTTGTCTCGTATGGCCTGAGCAGCTTTGGCTACGACATCCGCGTGGCTGACGAATTTCGCATTTTTACGCCTGCGACCGGCCAACTCAGCGTCATCGATCCCAAAGCCATCGACGACCGTGCAATGTTTCCCTACCGGGGCGATATCTGCATTGTGCCGCCCAACAGTTTTGCGCTGGCGCGCACCGTCGAGTATTTTCGCGTCCCGCGCAATGTGCTGACGATCTGTCTGGGCAAGAGCACCTATGCGCGCTGCGGCATCATCGTCAACGTGACGCCGTTTGAGCCTGAGTGGGAAGGTCACGTCACGATTGAGATCAGCAACACAACGCCGCTGCCCGCCAAGATTTACGCCAATGAAGGCATCGCGCAGGTGATCTTTTTTGAAGGGGACGAGCCGGAAATTTCCTATGCCGACCGTAAGGGGAAGTACCAGGGCCAGCACGGCATCACACTGCCGAGGCTTTAAGTGCATTGATGGAACATGGCGGGCTGCTCGTTGATGGGGCGTCGGGCTGGCAGCCCGATCTGCGAGAGCCGGCCTACTGCATCAGGCGCGCTTGAAGTGAGCCTGGCGAGCAGCGAAACGTGAGGATTTCACCATCGACCACGTAGGGAGTTTCCAGCGTGGTATAGTTTGACCAGGAGAGGGCATCGGAGAGCAGCCAGCGTTTGCCGTCGAGGTCAAGCAAATAAGGATGTCCCCACACGACGGTGGCGCGCATAAAGTTGAAGATGCGGCGCGCGGGCCATTCGGCGGAAACAACGAAATCGCCGGCGTGAGGCCAGGACTGATAGCTGCCGCCCGGGGCCTGCTTGCGGTACGGCATCTCTCCTCCCATCACATGTTGCAACACATCCACCAGGACGCGCCCGCCAGCACGCGCCATCAAGCGCGTGGCATCGTGCTCAGAGATGCCATCGGCCAGCGGCGCCAGCCGCTGCGCGGCAATGGCGCCGGTGTCGAACTGGGCGTCAACCCAGTGCACGGTCACGCCTGTGCGCTGCTCGCCGGCGCGGAATTGCCAGAAAAGAGGGGCCGGCCCGCGGTAGGCAGGCAGCAGAGACGGGTGCACGTTGAGAAAGCCATGGCGCGGCACCGCAAGCAGCGACTCTGGCACCAGCCGTGGAAAGCACGCGACAACGCCCAGCGACGGCGCCAGCGATCTGAGAATGCGCGCTGTCTCGACGGCTTTGATGCGTTTGACGCCATAAAGTGGAATGGCGTGCTGCCAGGTCAGCGTGAGCACGCTTTCCTGTGAGAACGTGGAAAGCATCTGCAACGAATTCGGGTCGTTTTCAGCAATGGCGACATTGGGGGGCAGGAGCGGCTTGATCGTCGTATTTTCAGCAAGCCCAGGCAGATTCTGGCCCGCGAGCCAAACTGCCGCAATCTTGATGCGCGCGGTGATCAAGGCTTCCAGGATAATCCGAGTATATTCACAGTCCGATCCAAAAAAGACAATTTCAAAGGCCATGAGTCAAATTTTTCGCATGTCACGCGTCGCAATGATGTTGACACCCGTGCCCAATATATCAGACACGATTATATCACCCATTGCCACCGGTGCGGAGACGCGCACCGAGCGCAACGCACGACAGATCGCGATGCCTTGGTCTTTGGGCGCTGCGATCTCAGAACGCACGGGCAGGCGCTGCCAGTGCGCTTGGTCGATAGCAACGGTTGTCGTCACGATCCGGCGGGGATCGGTGTGCTCCTGGAGCGCATATTCGCGTCCAAGGCGGCAAGAAAAGCCACGCACTTCAACGATGGCGTGGCTCTCGATGTCTTCATCCACTTCGAGCCGGCAGCCCATCGGACAGCCAATGCACAGATAGTGTGCTGTAAGTTGTTGCGTCATATCAGCACTTCCTCTTCGCCAAGATCCTCGTCCACCGCTGCTTCGCTTGCCACCACGTCGATGCGCAACCTATCGCCATGAAACTGCTGCAAGATCGCAGGTCGCAGTTTCAAGTTGACCATTTCCGCGGGAAAAACATAGCGCAGCTTTCTCGCATAGACGACTTGCTCGGATGGCCCCACCAACCGCAAGGTGCAGGCGCCCAACTGCCGGCGCGTGCGCAAATACACAATATGCTCGCGTTCCGTGGAGATGGTGTGCGGCACACAATAAGCGACGTTCTTGCCTGGTTGCAAACGAACATTGTCGGCGCGTGGCAAGGCTCCGGCCACATATTGACCCGCACTATAGCCGGCCAATGTCGCTTCCGCGCTGACGAAATCAACAATGTCATGGATGTGGACGACATTTCCACAAGCAAAAACGCCGTCGCGCGTGCATTCCATCGTGCTAGTGACCAGCGGGCCGCGCGTGACCGGGTCGAGACGCAGCCGCATCTGCTGCGAAAGCTCATTTTCCGGGATCAGCCCGATCGAGACAAGCACCGTGTCGCATGTGATCTGCCACGCCTGGTCAAGCAAGGGCCGAAACGAGGCGTCGACGGGCGCGACGGTCACTTGATTGACGCGGTGATTGCCATGAATCTCGACGATGGTCGTGGACAGATGCAACGGGATGTCGAAGTCCTGCAGGCATTGCACGATGTTGCGATTGAGGCCATTGGCGTGAGGCATCAGTTCGAAGACGCCGGCCACCTCGATATCTTCGAGCATCAGGCGCCGCGCCATGATCAAACCGATGTCGCCGGAACCCAGAATGACCGCGCGCGTGCCTGGCAACAGTCCGTAGAGATTGATCAGACGCTGCGCCAATCCAGCCGTGAAGACGCCCGCGGGACGCGTGCCTGGGATGCGCACCGCGGCGCGCGTCCGTTCGCGCGCGCCCATGGCCAACACGACTGCACGCGTATCCAGCAACGAGACGCCATCCGTGGTGGTCAACAGTTTGACGCGCCGTCGTTCATCGATATCCAGCACATAAGCATCGGTCACGACATCGATGTCGTGCTCCAGCGTCTGCATCAGCGCACGCTGCGCGTACTCAGGCCCGGTCAGCGTCTCGCCAAAGCGGTGCAGGCCAAAGCCGCTGTGGATGCACTGCAACAGGATGCCGCCTGCCTCTGCTTCGCGATCGACGACCAATATCTTTGCGGCGCCAGCAGCCTGCGCGGCGACGGCCGCTTCCAGGCCAGCCGGGCCGCCGCCCACCACTACGACATCATAACTGCTGCGCAAATGACGCGAACTGGATGTGATCATGGTTCATCCTTTCTCGCCGCGCGCACCAGCCAGGAACCAGGGCCGCGCTTCGTGACATCGCTCATCGCACGGCCATGCGCCTTGGCCAGCAGCTCCATACAGCGAATCGCGCAGAAACCACCCTGACAGCGTCCCATGCCGGCGCGCGTGCGCAACTTGATCCCATCCAATGTAGTGGCGCCATGCGCGATGGCATCGAGCACCTCGCCTTCGGTGACGTATTCACAGCGGCATACAATACGCCGATAGCGAGGGTCGCGCAGTGTAAGTGCCATCTGTTCCTGCGTGGAAAGCGCGGCAAAATGGACAGGAGGTGGCAAGTTTGCGACAAACTCGTCGCGCGGGGTCAATTCCAGCCCCTCATCGCGCAATATATTGACAAGCAGGTGCGCAATGGCGGGCGCGGCGGTCAGCCCGGGTGACTGGATGCCCGCGGCATTGATAAAGCCGCGCCTGGAGGTTGGGCCAATGATAAAGTCTTCGCCGGTCGCCGCCGCGCGTAAACCGGCAAACTGAGCGATGATGTCCTTCTCGCTGATGCCCGGCGCTAATTCACCGACTGCCTTGAAGACCGCCTGTGCACCGGCGTCGCTGGTGCGCAAATCGCCCCGATCAGGCGTATCCTCTGCGGTGGGGCCAATCATCAGGGCGCCGTCACAGGTTGGAATGATGAGGATGCCCTTTGACACAGGGGACGGGCAGGGGAAGATGACATGCTTGACCAGCCCGTGGAGTCGCCGGTCAAGCAGATATTCCTCGCCTTTACGCGGGTGGATCGTGAAGGTGCGTATGCCTGCCAGGGCGGCGATGTGGTCGGCATAGAGCCCAGCCGCGTTGATGACAAATCGGCTCGTTAGATGGGCGCTTGGTGTGAGCACCTCCCACCCGTCGCCATTTTGTTGCAGGCGTTGGACAGGAGAACCGGTCAATAAGTTCAGCCCATTGCGCACAGCATTTTCCGCCAGCGCAAAGCATGCCTCGTACGAATTGACGACGCCAGTAGTGGGTGCATAGGCCGCGGCAAGAATGGCTGGCGAGAGCGCGGGTTCTTCGTGCTGAATGCGCGCCGGCTCCCAGCGCTCGACGCCAGATACGCCCTTCACACGCGCATGATAAAGCAGCTTGTCGAGGGCAGGGAGCTGGTCGTCGTGCAGGGCGACGGTTAACTCGCCAACTCGCTTAAAACCGAACCCCAGTTCTTGCGCCAGGCCTTCCCAGAGTTGATTGCCTTCCCATTCGAGACGCCCCTTGAGCGTCTCCGGCGCAGCATGATGCCCGCCGTGAATAATGCCGCTGTTTGCCTTTGTCGCGCCGAAGCTGACCTCGACTTCCTTTTCGCAGAGGGCCACATTGAGGCGAAAGCGGGTCAGTTCCCGTGCAATGGCGCAGCCGACAATCCCGCCACCAATAATGAGGACATCATAGATCATAGGGAGACGCATCCTTCCTGGGGGAAACCGATCGTGATTCCCGTCAATCTTTCATCGCTCTATTGTCGCGCTCAAGGAAGGGAATCTCAACGGTCAGATAGCCAGGGTTGGCCCTCCAACCCTGGATCGCGGACGAGACGTCCGCGATCTAGCAGAGAGTCAGCCAGCCAGATACTTTTCGAGCCCCATTACTGATGGCTAGATAATAAATTGATGCTGGTCTGCAATCTTCCCGGAAGCTCCAAAGCTTCCGGGAA
>JACSRH010000436.1 GCA_014879855.1 Caldilineaceae bacterium
CAACATCGTAGCGAGTTGTGACGGTCTTAGCCATGATAGGGTTCCTATAGATTTCGCGCCAGGCGTAGCGCGGTTCTCTCGAATATCGCGCAAGCCATCAAGCCACTTGACGAAAGCCTTAGTCTTACGGATCTCGACTATGCCGGAATTGTAGCCAATAGGCTACACGATGTCAATAAATACTCACTTCCACTTCCCGCGACGAACCCGGCAGTGAGACGAAGACTGCCTTCCACGACTTCTTGAAATTGGCGTCACGGTCTTCGACACTGATCTTGAATCCGTATCCTGCACCCGTGGCATGGTGCCGCCCATTGTTCCATGCTGTCACATCCATAAGCTATCAGAGCGAACACTTAATTCTTAGAACTCGTGCCCAGAGTAGAACTCAATATGTCCAGTGAGTCTGATTCCAAGAATCAAGTAGTCGCTCCATTAGGCGCCGATGCGTAACGCACGAATCTTTTTCTGAACGTCTATAGCATCACCTCAAGAATCCAGCGCCTAACCCGGCGCGGCGTGCTACATCCATTGCCTGGGCGCGGTCGGCCACCTGGAGCTTGGCGAAGATAATGGAGACATGGTTGCGCACGGTCTTCAAACTGACGACCAGGCCGTCGGCGATCTCCTGGTTGGTGCGGCCGCGCGCGATCATGCTCAAAATCTCACGCTCGCGGTCGGTCAGTTCAGGGAAGGGAGGCTGTACTGCAGCCGGCCACCGCAGCGTTGCAAAGTAGCCCATCAAACGCTGGGCAATGATCGGACCAAAGATCGCCTCACCACTGTACACGGCGCGAATGGCGCGCAAGATCTCTGTTTTGTCGGCGCCTTTCAGCAAGTAGCCACGGGCGCCGACCTGAAGTGCAGCAAATACAGAGTCGTCATCCGCAAACATCGTGAGCACCAGCACGCGGATGTGTGGCGCCTGCATCACGATCTGGCGTGTTGCTTCGATGCCATTGCTGTCGGGCATATGCAAGTCCATCAACACCACATCCGGCTGGAGACTGATCGACAGGCGAACAGCCTCTGCCCCAGTTGTGGCTTCACCCAACAGCTTCAAATCGGCCTCGCGACGCAGCATGGCGCGCATTCCCTCGCGAAAGGGCGTTGAGTCGTCGGCAATCAACAGCGAGATACCGTCCATTACTCCTCCAGTGGCAGCCATACATTCACGGTTGTGCCTTGTCTCGGCGCTGAGGTGATCACACAGGAGCCGCCCAGTTCCTCTGCGCGCTCGCGCATCGATATCAGCCCCACGCCAGCGGTCACCGCGAGCGGCAAGCCGCACCCATCGTCGCTGACTGACAGCTCGACGTCACCGCTCACAGCCAATTGCATCGTGCAGGTCGATGCCTCTGCATGGCGAACGACATTGGTCAACGCTTCATTGGCAATGCGATAGATGGCGACCTCGACGGCGGCGGGCAGCGGCGGCAGATGCTCAGGCAAGTCGCACGAAATGGTTAGGCTGGAGGTTTGAGAACGTTCAGCCAACAGAGAGAGGCTGGCAGCCAATCCCAGATCATCCAGCGCCGGCGGCCGCAGGTCGTAGGCAAGCCGTCGCACATCCTCCACGGCGGCCTGGATGTCGCTCTTCAGCCCAAGCAGCATCTGCGCAGCAGAGGCGGTGTCATACGCCAATTCATCGTGGGTCGCATCGACCTTGAGTGTGAGACTTGCTAGCACCGGGCCGAGGCCATCGTGCAAATCGCGCCGCAGTCGGCGGCGCTCTTCCTCGCGGGCGGCCACCAGCCGCTCGCGCGAGTGCTGCAAATCCCTGGTCAACCGCTGCGCCTGCCACGTCTGCTGCGCGGCGAAGAGTGCAACGCCGGCCTGCCGGGCGAGATCGTTGAGAAGATGCTGGTCGACCGTCGAGAGTTCTTCCCTCGGTCCGCGCGGCGCAAGGGTCAGTTCGCCGACGATCTGTCCATGATGCGTCAAGGGCAGTCGGATCGGCGGATAGATTGTCGGTTTGCCCCACACAGCAAGCGGCGCCTGATCGTCGATCGTCATGACAGCAGTCTCACTGCAACAATCTGTCAGGTCAGGCGACGCATGATGCGAACGAGCAAGACCATCGCTCCGAACGCTCAACTCCACATAGGGCAGCTTTAGCGCCGAAGCGATGGATTCGACGATGACCGGCGCCACCATATCAGGCGCCAACGCGCCACCCAGGCGCTGCCCAAGCCGTGCAAGGGCGGTGTATGGGTCGTCGCGCTCGCCATACATCAGACGGTTCACCCCGCGTTGGAGGCGTTGGTGGATGGGTTGAAACAACACCGCAATTACACCCGTCGCCAGGAAGAATGCCAGCGGGCTCTCGCTGGCGTGAAACACCCAGCTCAACGCCCCAACGAGCAGAATGTAGAGAGCCACCGTCATTGTCGATAGGGCGCCCCACACCAACGCACGATTGATGACCAGATCGATATCGAACAGCTGATGGCGCAAGATGGCAATAGCCAGCGCGCCCGGGATCACCAGCGCAATGACCCAGATCAAGTTGTTGCGCAGCGCCGCCAGATCGGGCGCAGGGCTGGAGCGTTGCATGACACGCACGAATACATCGGGGAGCGTTGAGATTGCCAGACCAAAGACCAGGGTGGCAGAGAGAGCCAGGATGACCCATTTGGCGCGCAGGCGATCTTCTGCGCCCAGCGAGCGATAATTTACGGCGAAGATCATCATCGCCAGGCTAAACAGCACAAGCTGTGTTACCAGGAGAAAGGCCGGCAGACCGGATAGGGTGAGGAGTGGATTCACTGAGAAACCAAAGACCAGCAATAGCGTAAACCCTGTTCCGCACAGGAGCGCCGCTGTCAGTCCCACCGCCAGGGATCGGTGCGTGCTCAGCCAGGCGTGCGGGCGCGGGAATGCCAGCGCCAGCCATACCAGTCCAACCTGCCAACCGATGTTCGCCAACACACCCAACGCCAAATAGATCCACCAACTCAACCCCGACAGCAGCTCGCTCATGTGCAGCTCGGCCGCGCGTAAGGCACTGTAACTCAGCAGGCATGCGCCGGTGAGGAAGATCACGCGCACAGCAAGATTGTCCGGTCGCCGCAGCAGCAAGAAGGCGCCAACAATCTGAAGGATGAAGCCAAACAGCAAGATGCCCCAGCGTTGCAGTGGCAGCAGCAACCGCCCCGGCTGCATGACGACGGCGACCTCTCCAGGTCTGCCATTGCGCTCGATCAGGTAGACTGTCTGTAATGTCTCGTCTTCCGTGGGAATGGTGCGTAGCGGCGCCGCCATCGCCTCACGCACCCTCTCGCCGACAGGATAGCCGTTCACCGCCAGCACCAGATCACCCGCTTGCAGCAACGAACCAGCTTCAGCGGATAGAACGGAGACCGTTCCTGGTCGCTGCCCGAGCACCGAAATCCACGCCCCATCCCACGGCAAGACTGCGCGCAGCGCCAGATAGGCGACAGCGAGCAGCCAGAGCAGAGCGCCCGCCAGCCAGACAACTACTGGTATCTGCGAATCAGGCGTATTCGACTTGTTCACGATGACGACATTATGCTGCAACAGGCCCTGTACAACAAGCCATCGATGGATCGGGCGTCGAGCTCGCACAAGACGCAATCCCGACCAGACGCAGATCATCGAGATAGAACACAGGTTGAGCGGCGCCGGCGTATTCCTGTACGTTGATGCGCTGGATCTGGGTAGGAGCGCCCACGGCGCTGATCGGAACCATGACCTGTGTCGACTGGCTGGCAAGGTGAGAGTGAACAATGGGCTGACTGCGCCAGCGTCGGTGGGCAGGTTGGTAGAACGGGTCATGGAGTACGCCCTGGTGAATTCAACGGTGCGCCAGCGCCGAGTTCGCCACCAGCGGCAGGTAGATTGTGGCACCGACGTCCGCATTCGCGGCAGTGCCTGCCAGCATCTGCAAATGAATGAAGACCGTTTGCGGGCTGCCCGCTGCACCGTTCCCGGCACTGATGCGAACCGTTCCGGTGTGCTGGCCGCGCGCTAGACCACTCTTGTTGATGGCGACGATCAGGCTATCGCCTGCAACGGACGGCTGAATCCACGGCGCGTCGGTGCTGGCGGAGACAGCCAGACTGCCGCCACCCAAGTTGAGGATCGCCACGCTTTGCGCCGCCGGGTTAGGTCCTTGCGTGAAGGCGTGAAAGCTGAGCGTATTGGCAGCCAGCGCCAGCCGCGGTTGCGGCAGGAGCAAGTTGCCATCAGCAGACAGGCCAGGGTGGCTAAACGGGTCGAGCGGATTTGTACCATGCAGGACTTCATCGCCATCGCTCCAGCCGTCGCCGTCGGTGTCGGGGTGATGCGGATTGGTCCCGCGTTTGCACTCTTCCACATTAACCAGACCATCCCGATCCCGATCCCCGTTACCATCAGCCAACTCGTGGGCGGCGTGCCAGTCGTCGGGACAGCCGTCACCATTGCTGTCATCGCTGCGGCTCACCAGCAGCCAGAGCTGGTTGGAGAGGAGACTGGGGGGTGGATTGGGACCGCGGCGGTACCAGCGCACGCTGAAGGCGTGCCAGCGTCCGGGCGTCAGCCCGCGCAGCGTATAGCTGCCGTTGAAGGTCAGATCGCCGACAATGATAGGCGAGGGGCCTTCGACCGCGCCGCGGGCCTCCTGCCAAGGGCCGGCCGGAGCTTCCACGGCGTAGAACAGCTCATAGGAAGAGGCTTCGGTGTAGGGCCAGGTCACGGTAATCGAGCCGTCACGATTGGCGACGCCGCTAAGCATCAGCGCTGGCGGCTGCGTCTCATCGGCTGGGAACACGGCGCTACCGCTGGCCGGGCGGGCGACGGTGCTCTCGTTGAGGGTGGCGTCGAAAACCACCACTCCATAGGATTGGTTCGGGAAGGCGACGGTGCTGCCACCCGGCGTCAGGCCGCCGATGCGCATGCACTGGCGTGCGCCTGGGCTGTAGGGGACGTCTGCCAGCACCCGCTCACTGAATGCAGTGCCAAACCCACCGGTGTTGGGGTTGCCGAATACATGATAGCGCACCACATAGCCCATCAGGTCATGCGCCGGACTAACCTCCCAACACATCTTCAGCCCGTCTTCCAGCGGACTGAATGTGACCGAGGTGGGGTCGATGGGTGGCGGCCCCTGGGCATCGGAGTAGACGAGCTTGCCGGGTGCGTCGCTGCGACGTACGCCCACATATTGGTTCTCGCCGGTAGGGCTGACGTCGGCGCCCGCCCGGTCTTGCAGCGTGGCGTATATCTGGTACTCGCCGCGCGAGTGAAAGGAGAGATCCCAATCGTAGAAGCCCACCCCTGGGTCGATGTTCTCCACGATCACGCCGCCCGATGGCTGCGAATTTGTCAGCGCCGTGCCATCGGTCACTGCGTAGTACAGGCTCAGACGCAGGTCGGCGCTCGCTGCGGGCGGCGTCCAGCGGATGCGATAGTACTGGGATTGGACGCCGTTGCCCGAGGCCGCCACGTTCTCCGTGACCACTGGTTTGGTGAACGTCAGCGCGGGCGTCATTTTGTTGGCAAAGAAGGCGATGCGGTAATCAGCGTCGGGGCTGGCGTCTTCCACGCGCGCCAGCCACTGACCTGGCATCGGTGCATTGACTCCGAACATGAGCATGTTGACGGTGGTTGTAACTTCCGCACCGTGGCTTTGAGCATTGGCGGGCGTAATCACGACGCCGTTGGGCTGCACCAGCGAGAGGCGCGGCGCACCACGCACCCAGCCCAACGCCACCATAAACGAGCCGGTGCTGACGTTGACCGTGAAGGGTTCGTCCACGTTCGCCGCCATGGGATCGTGCACTGTGCGGTGGTTGACGGCGGCCGGCTCACCGCTGACGCTGACCATCGCAGTCGCGCCGCGCGCTTCGGCAGCCAGTGGGAATGGTGGTCCGCCACCGCCGTACTGGTCGATCAACACATGTCCGTCGCTGCCGATGATGAACTTCGTACACAGCAGCACCAGCGGCGGCGCGATGGCGGCCGTCACCAGCAAATCGCAGTCCAGGTTGACGTAGGCGCCTACGCTGAAACCAGCGATCTTGACAACGCCTTTGATGCCCCACTGGTAGCGTGAACAATTGGCGTTGGCGCAAAACTGACCAAAGGAGAGTTCGACACCGATGCCGATGTCGCCGGGCGGCACCACGATCGGCCAGGCATCAATGATCAGACCTTTGGGAATGCGAAAAGTGGCCTGGATGCTGGCGGTCATGTGAAAGGCGTTGTCGTCCGGCAGCCAGTGGTAGCGGCCCTGCCAGCCGCGCCCGCGCCAGACGTGGGCATAGTAGAAGCCGCTGAGCAGCCAGTCGCTCTTGCCGGGCAGATACCCGGCCGCCGCCATGCCCACATCGAGCGGATTCCACGCCACCCACAGTTGACCCTCGGCATCCATCATGCCAAGGATTTTCCCCGTAGTCTGCATGTCGAACAGCCCGCGCGTGTCGATGGTCACCTTGCCCGCACCGCTGTAGAGCTTGACCGGTGAGGCTGGATCGCCGATGAAAAAGCCCACGTCGATCTGGATCGTCGTGTATGCAGGATCGATTGTCACGATGCCGGCGATTGAGTTGAGATACATTACCGGTGGCTGCGCCATGGGGATGCCGTGGGGGCGCGCATCGAACTTGAGGCTGACCCGGCGCAGTTTACCCTCACAGAGCACAAAATCGGCGTTGATTGCAGAGCTGCTGTCCACCTCTGAACCGATGCCGGGCAGCTTGATCTTGCTGCTGCCCTTGATCACCTGCACGCGCTGTGGGTTGCTGCTGCCGGGGCAGATATCGTCGCTGATCTCAACCCTGGCGCCAAAGCTCTTGTAGCTGAACCCAACGTTGGTGTTTGCCTGATCCGACGCGCTGGGATGATCCGTGCTGAACACCTGCACCTGGCCGTCGGCGCTGTAGACGACGGTCTGTGCACTGCCAGTGACCAGGATATCAGGCATTTTCCAGTTGCGCCGCGGCTGCTCCCACGAGTCCGCTGCGTCGCGAATGTCGCCACAGAAGCCGCCGGTGGCTGCACAGAGTTGCACGCCGTCGCCGCCATTGGGCGCAACGCCAAAGGGCAAGATCAGATAATCTACGATCGTCCACGCGCCGCCCAGGGCGAAATCCTGATGGATATGGCCATTGTCGTTGCGGATCGTCGTGAAGTAGCCTCTGGTTTCGTCGTAATGAACAGCAAAGGCGCCGCTGAAATAGTAACTCATGCCCGCAATGCGGGTGTGGACAATCCCACCCACGCTGACCGCCGACGGTCGCAACGGTCCGTCAGCGCCCGGCGGCGAGGTTGGCAT
>JACSRH010000153.1 GCA_014879855.1 Caldilineaceae bacterium
CCGATCTGCGCGCCGGGCAGGAGGTGGATGTTTTTGTGCGCGGGGTGGTGGTGGCCTATCCGGTGGGTTGAATTGCCTCAACATTGAAGTGCGGATTGGGCGCTTTACGCAACGCTCAAGTCCGCGCCAGCCATTTCCGGCTCCAAGGCCAGCAACTCATTGCTATCGTCATACGTCAGCACTTCGGCGTAGCGCCCCCAGTTCACAAGCGCACTCAGTTGACGCTCGGCGGCATCCGGCGGAAACTCCAGTTCGAGCGCAGCTTTCACCACGCTTCCCTCCAGTTGATGAGGCTCCGCCGCGCGTAAGAGGGCGAAAAGCCATTGGAAGATGGGCAGCCGGCGGATGCGCGCGGCGAAGAGCTCCTTGCGCCCAAGGATGCCCGCCTCGACAAAGCTTTTGCCCAACGGGGTTAAGGTGACGTCGCCCTGCACAATGGTGGCAAAGCCCAGCAACTCAACCGCGTCCAGCAAGCTCAACAGATGATCCAGACTCAACGCTAAGTCGCCAGCCAGTTGATAAATATCGATCTGGGGGGTGGCGACAACGTTCATATGCTCCAACAGCCCGGCCAGATCTTGGATTGCGATGGGCGGCAGGCTGCGCGTGCGGCCCGCTTCGCCCGGAGCTGTGCCCGCCTCGATGTGTTCCGGCTGCGTCTGGCCCGCCAGCAAGCCGTACACCTGATCGACAAGTTGCACAAAGGCGGCCTCTTTGCGCCGGCGCGGGTATGGCAACGGGTTGGCTAAATCGGCGATGATACGGCCTGGCTCTTTGTCCATCACCACAATGCGGCTTGCCATTAGCACCGCTTCTTCGATGTTGTGCGTCACCAGCAAAATCGCCTGGGTCGGGATGTTGCCGCTCGTCCACAGCTCGAGCAGGTCGCTGCGCAAGGACTCGGCGCTCAACACATCCAAGGCCGAGAAAGGCTCATCCAGGCAGAGCAGTTCCGGCTCCACCGCCATGGCGCGCGCAAACCCCACCTTTTGGCGCATACCACCGGAGAGTTCACGCGGATAAGCGTTTTCAAAACCATCCAGCCCCACACGGTCCAGCAATTCCACGGCGCGTGGACCTCGTATGTCCGCCGTGATCCCACGCGCCTTGAGCGCGATCTCGACGTTGTCAACCACGGAGAGCCAGGGGAAAAGCGCAAATGTCTGAAAGACAATGGTGGCATGAGGATTGACGCCCCGCAACAGCCGGCCGCGATAGAGCACCGCGCCACTGGTCGGACGCTGCAGCCCGGTGATGACGCGCAACAGCGTGCTTTTGCCGCAGCCAGACGGCCCAAGCAAAGCCACAAACTCGCCCGCCTGCACGGTAAGGCTGACATCCTGCACCGCCACAAAGGTGCGTGCGCCGCTGGTATAGCTTTGGCCCACCTTATCCAGTTCAAGCAACTTTTCTTCATTCATGCGAGCTTACTCCATGCGAAAGCGTTCTTCCGCCAGCAGGTAAAGGCGACGCCAGAGCAGACGGTTGATAGCGACCACGGCCAGGATCATGCTCAGCGTTGCCGCCAGCAGCAATGAATAATCGCCGGCGGCAGTGGCATTGGCGATCACTGCGCCGATGCCCGTGACAAATAAGGTCTGGCCCTCGAACTGCACATATTCGGCCACAATGCTGGCGTTCCACGCGCCGCCGGTGGCTGTGATCGCGCCTGTCACGATATACGGGAAGAGCGCGGGCAAGATCAGCGTGCGCCAGCGTGCGCGACGGTCGAGGTGCAGCAGGGCCGCGGTGTATTTGAGATCTTGAGGAATGGCGCCGGCGCCGGCAATGATATTAAAGAGCAGATACCATTGTGTGCCAGCCAACATCAACACCACAGAGGCAAGATTGAGACCGCCGGGCAGGTCGAGAAAGATCAGGAGAAAGGCGGGAAACAGCGCTGTGGCTGGCACCGAAGCCACTACTTGCACCACTGGTTGCAGCCAGCGCGCCAGGCGACGATTCGTCCCGATGGCGACGCCCAGTGGGATCGTCCACAGCAGAGCAATGACCAGGGCGATCCCCACGCGCAAAAGCGTGGCGAACAGGCCAACGATAATCTCGCGCCATTGGGACGCCGGCGTCGCGGCCAGCAACTGGCCCGCCAGCCAGGTCAGATATAACAAGCCGATTACAACAAGTCCACCGACCACATAGACGGCGACGCGTACAGGCCGGCTTTCCTCCTCTTGGATTTCAAGCGGTCGCAGGCGCGGCAACAACCACAGATCAAGACGTTCGTTCCACCCTTGCCAACGCCGCGCCCAACGCGCGGTCAGCTTGGCGTCGCTCAGCAGATCATAAAACCAGGAGGTGGCAGGCTCCTCATCCGTCACCATTTCCAACTTGAATCGCTCCGCCCAGGCCAAGAGCGGGCGCCACAGAATTTGATCAAGAAGCACAACCACCAGCACAAGCGTCAGAATGCCCCAGCTCAGCGCGGCCACATCCCCTTGATTGGCTGCCTCTTGCAGATAGGAGCCTAGCCCGGGCAGACGGAAGTCGCGTTGCCCCACGGTGAAACTTTCGGCAGCCATCAGAAAGAACCAGCCGCCGGCCCAACTCATCATGCTGTTCCAGATCAGGCTGCCCGCGGCAAAGGGCAACTCCAACCACTTCAGACGCAGCCAGCGATTAAAACGGAAAATGGCGCTGGCCTCGAACAGATCGCGGCCGATCGTCGTGAGCGACTGGAACCAGGCAAAAGTGATGTTCCAGACCTGGCTCGTGAAGATCAGCACCACTGCGGCCAACTCGGCCGCGATGGCATCCGGCAACACTGCACTGAAGCTCAGCAAAGCTATCGGCAAGAACGAGAGGATCGGCACGCTCTGTAAGACATCCAGCAGCGGCATCAGCACTTGCTCCGCGCGTCGATTGTAGGCCGCCACATAGCCATAGACCAGCGTGAAGAGCAAGGAAAGCACATAGGCCGCGGTCATGCGCGCTACAGACAACATGGCATACCACGGCAGCGCCCCGCGCGCCAGGGAGATATCCGGGCCGCGAATCACCTCAGGCGCGTGCAGGGCCAGACGAACGCCAGCATAGAGCAGGGCGACGATGCCTAAAAGAACCACGACATCGCCCCAAGTCAGAGTGTGTTGGTTTGATTGTTCAGTGCGGAAAAGTTTGGATGGACTCATTGCCTGGCTCACTGGTGAGCGTATTAGCGATGCAGCCCAGCCAGGTCTGTATCAGATAATAGGATCTTCCCTCGCGCGTGCCTCGTTTCTGTTTTCTCAAGCGCCTCAATGCCCAGCGCAAATGGGTAGACTTGTTCTATCTCGACATGGATGCGTCCTGCCGCGACCTCAGACGCAAGCTGGGCCAACTCCTGCTTTGTTTCCGCGCTAACCAGAACTTGTGTAATGTGAATCCCTCTTTCTGCTGACAATTGATCGCCAGAGACCGTCACAACCTTGCCGCCATCCCTGACTACATGCAGACAGCCAATGCCCGTGCCGGGTTGGATGGCTAATGCCATGTCAACGCCCCCTGGCATCCACTCTTTTACCTGACTCACCCAATTGGGATCCCGATAATCTACAGTTTTTTCCGCACCGAGTGCTCGCATGTAATCATGATTTTTTGCGGACGCGGACGCCGCAACACGCCCACCGCGCGCTTTCGCCAATTGGATGGCCAACGTGCCAATAGCGCCGGATGCCCCAGCCATGAATATCGTATGGCGAGGTTTAATCCCGAGCATCCGGATGGATTCCAGCGCCGCGCCCCCCGCCACGGGCAGCGCCGCAGCCTGAATAAAAGGGAGGTCATCTGGAATCCGAATTAGCGCCTCTTCACGAACCGCCGCGAACTCGGCCCACACGCCGCCTTTGGGCTGTATACTGCTGGTGAACATGACGCGATCGCCGGGTTGATAATGCGTCGCCGCTTTACCCGTTTTCTCGATCGTGCCAGCCGCTTCAATCCCGATTGCATAAGGAAACTTTGCAATCTTTGGCATAAACCAGCGATCCTGAACGCCCACCCCGATTGCTTTGACGCGTACAAGCACCTCGTCGTCAGCGATTTCAGGCGCCGGAATTTCTAGTAGCGCTAATGAATCCAGCTTTCCTGCTTGTTGAATACAAATAGCTTTCAACGCTTGTCAACTCCTTCCAGAATCTTTGCGACAATGAGCTTTGAACTCAACCCTGCAAACGCGCCGATGCATCCGTCTGTTTGCGCCCGAACAGGAAGTAGCTGATCGGCCCGATATAGTTTACAAAGGCCGCCATCACCCACCAAACCTTGCGCCCGCGAATCTGCTCCGCCGGGCGGCGGCGGATGTCCCACAGCGCCGCGACCAATAAGCTTATCTGGACGATTCCCAGCATAACGCCACCAGTCTTCTGCCAGGGCTCCAGATGCTTCCATGTTTTTTTCTGACTCATCGGAATCTCCTTTTGTGTGAAATGCACGCGCCTCTAGCATACCGCATTTCGCCGTCGCGCGCATTGTCTAGGAGTCAAGTCTGTTGTTGGCCGAAAGGATAGGAGAAAGGAGATGTTTCCAGAGCGTCATCAATTGCTCAACTCGAGCGCCGGCGCAAATCCAGGCGCCAGGGCCAGCGCTCGCTGCACGGCGGTGCGCGCGCCGTCAGCATCGCCCACCGCCAGCAGCGCCCGCGCGCGCCAGTAGTAGATCTCCTCGATGCTGTCCGTCACGCGGATGACTTCGTCCGTCAGCGCCAGTACGTCCTGCGCGCGCCCTTCGGTCAGATAGGCTTCGAAGCTGTCAAACTGATACCAGAACATCCGCCAGGGCAGTCCGATCTCGCGTGCGCGGTCAAAAGCCAGCGCCGCGTCTGCGGTGCGTCCCTGGCGCGTCAGGCTGCTGCCGAGGTTGAACCAGGCAAAGGCGTCGCGCGCGTCGAGCGCCAACTCCGCACGGGCGCGCACTTCAGCATCCGTCCACATGCGATCGGGCGTCGCTCCATAATCGGTCAAAATGGCGGCGACCGTTGCTTCCTTCTCTGGCGGATAGACCAGCACGAAGGCGCGATTGAAGACTTTCCACCACGCGGCCAACTGCGCGTAGCCCATGCGAATGCCGGCATAGTGCTCGGTCGAAACCAGCCCCGCTGCGTCGTAGGCGTCATAAAGCGTCCACTGTTGCGCGGCGTCGTCATAGCCGGCCAGCAACCGATAGTGACCCAACCCGTCGTTGGGTTCGGGTTCGTGCCACGTTTCCAACAGAACAGGCAAACCATTGCTGACCAGGGTGCGCAGCAGGTCGTCGTTGCCGTTGACCAACTCCATCGCACGATAGCCCTGATCCTGAGCGAACTTCACCAGTTCATGTGGGCTGACGTTCTTGTCGTCAGGAAAAGGGCGCAACACTGCACCGATGGCAGCCTGGTCAAGCGGGCTGCCGTAGTAGCTCAGATTCATCGCCAGCGTCGCCGGACCACAGTTGTTCCAGGTTTGCCAGGCGTGGCGGATGCCAGTAAGCAATGCCACAGGTTGTGCTGGCGCATAACGGGGTAAAGGCGTGGCCGTGGGCGTCGGCGTATCAGTCGGGACGGCAGTTGGCGGCTCTGTCGGGACAAGCGTTGCTGGCGGCAACGGTGCATCGGTCGGCGGGGAGGTCGGCGGGGAGCTCGGTGGGAAGGGCGGCGTAATGACGAGCGCGCCAAACGCCCCGATGGTTCCTGGTTGCCTGCCAGGGCCGCGCCACATCCCTAGCCCGACCACGCTGACTGCCGCGAACATTACCAATATCAGCGCCAACATCAAGGCGCTACACCCTTTCATGCAAATAACCTTTTGGGCTCAAGCGCCTACCTGCTTCCCTCTTCAACCTGAATCAATGCCAACTCGACTGCATCTGCGCCTGCCACTGTGCGCACACGAAGCGCACCTTCCGCTGCATCGTTATACAGCCCGGCGATCAAACGATATTCGCCGGACGCGCGTTCCGGTGGCAGCGCCAAGCCATAGGTGCGGTGGCGGGCAGCGCCGCTGTCTGCGCGCCAGTCCGTCAGCGGCAGATCCTGTTGTGCCACAAGCTGGCCCGTGCTGTCGAGCAGTTGCACCGTCATTTTGAGCGTTGCTAGATTTTCCACCTCCGGCACGCTGGCGAAGAGTGTGACCGCGAGCAAGCCGCCCGGCGTCAACCGCACCGCGCCGAGATTGGAGCCGAGATTGGAGACGCCCGTCAGCTCGACGCCGTTTTCGAAATCGATGTTCAGCGCCTGCTCCAACGTTAAATCTGGCTCTCCCGCGTAGACGCGCAGCGGCCACACGCCTACCTGCTGCTCGGCCACGCGATCGTAGGGGCTGTCTGCCAGCACCGCGCTAGCGATGGCGTCATTGTCCCAGTTTGGCGCGGGCTGCACTGGCAGCAGGATGCGCCGCACGTCCGCTGCGACCAGCGCTCTTACCTGTGCGCGCGCCGCGGCTTTGTCGTGCGCCGCGGGCGGCAGCACGACATGCTCAACTGGTCCGCGGTAATAGTACCACAGCGTCGGGTCGGGAAAATTCTGGGCGATGCGCACTTTGTCGGGCGGCAGACCGGCGCTCAGCCGCTCGAACGCCGCGGCCAGCTCGCGCCAGCCGCGCGTCTTGCTGTAGGCGGGATCGGCATCGTAGCGCGTCAGGGCAAGCAACATGCCGGCGAACAGCGCCGCCAGCAAGGCAAACGAGAGCCAGCGCAGCGCCTGTTCTGCTCGCCCGCTGAAACGTCGCCCGTCGAAGGCCGCGGCGATGAGCAGATAGAAAGGCGGCGCGCTGGCCACAAGATAGCGCTCGTTGAAGATCGGCCGATCCTGCGCGCTCCACCACGTCGCCAACATAGGCACGGCCAGATAACAGCTCAGCAGCCACAGATTGCGACGGTCCGTAGCCCCACCCAGCAGCAGGCGCACGCCGCCGATCAACAACAGCGCGGCCGCAAGCGCGGCCCACACATTGCGTTGCTCCGAGGGAACACTTTCGCCAACGGCAAAGACGCTCAGTGCGCGCGGCAGCATCGCCGCCAGACTGGGCGAATCGCCGTTGCCTGTATAGCCGCCGACAATCGAGGCCGCGCCTGCCAGCCAGGGCAAATAGAGCGCGCCCACCAGCAGTTGCCACAGCACCCAGGCCGTCAAATTAACACGCGTGCGCGGGATAAAGATCGCCTGCGTAAATACAAAGAGATTGAGCGCCACCAACACAAACACGGCGTAGTAGTGGGTGTGCAGCGCCAGCCATGCCACGCCAACATACGCCAAGCCCCAGCGTGCACGCTGGCGTTGCCGCGCCTCCATTCCCAGCCATACCGCCGCG
>JACSRH010000313.1 GCA_014879855.1 Caldilineaceae bacterium
CTGCGAGCGGCTGTGGGCCAATCTGGTGCACCAGCGCATGTACCTGACCGGCGGCATCGGCCCGTCGCGGCACAATGAAGGCTTCACCACCGACTACGACCTGCCCGACGAGAGCGCCTACGCGGAGACGTGCGCGTCGATCGCGCTGATTCTGTGGAACCATCGCCTGCTGCAATTTGCCGGCGACGGCAAGTACGCCGACATCATCGAGCAGACGCTCTACAACGGCTTTATCAGCGGTGTGTCGCTGGCGGGCGACAGCTTCTTCTACGTCAACCCGCTGGCGAGCGACGGCGCGCACCATCGCACACCCTGGTTTGAGTGTCCCTGCTGCCCGCCCAACGTCGGTCGCATCCTGGCCAGCCTGGGCAACTACCTCTATTCGACCAGCGAACAGGGGCTGTGGGTGCACTTTTACGCACAGAATCAGGCGTCGATGGCGGTGGACGGCCAGCCGGTGCAGGTAAAGCTCACCTCTCACTATCCATGGGAAGGTGCGATCCAGCTTGTGCTGACGCCGGAAGCACCGCAGGAATTCACGCTGCACCTGCGCATCCCCGGCTGGTGCGACGCGTGGTCGGTCAGCGTCAACGGGGAAGCGGTGGAACTTGGCCCGTTGCATAACGGTTACCTGACAATCACGCGCACGTGGCAGCCAGATGACGTCGTGGCGCTCGATCTGACCATGCCGGTGCAGGCTGTTTACGCCAACCCCAACGTGCGCCAGATGCAGGGACGGCTGGCCTTGCAGCGCGGACCAATCGTCTACTGTCTGGAAGAGGCCGATAATGCCGTCGCACCGCTCGATCGCCTCGCCCTCGACCCGCAACAAGTGGCGCGCTTCACGGTGGAGCAGCGGCCCGATCTGCTTGGCGGCGTGGCGGTGCTGCGCGGGGACGCGCAGGTGATCACGGAAGCGGGCTGGGACAGCCAGACGCTCTACCGGCGCAATGAGCCTTCGCGCATGCAGCCGGTGACGATCACCGCTGTCCCCTATGCCACGTGGGACAACCGCACGCCGGGCGAGATGCGCGTCTGGCTGCGCACAATATAAGAACAGCAAGAGATAGACCACGGATATAACGGATTAGACGGATTTGCATAGATTGAACCTGGTGTAAATCCGTTCAATCCGTGCAAATCCGTGGTCTATCTTTCCCTTCTCAAATTGCCGCCGCGGTTTGACTGTGCTAGACTACCCATTATCGTGTTTCTTTCTGAAATTCTCTGGCGCCACGCTGGAGTTGGGCATCATAACCCAAAGATGTGGGAGGTCTGCATGAAGTCGAAGCGAGCGCGACGCATTGGCTGCCTGGTCGCGTCCCTGATGGTTCTCGGACTGATTGTAACGGCATGTACGCCTGATGCTGCACAGTTGATTATTTCGCCACAGCTTGGCAGCCAATTGACGGCGCTGGAATCAGGCAACGAGATCGTTGCGGCTGCCGCTGTCGAGGCGCCCAAGTTATCCGAGTTGGCCCCCGAGCAAATTGTCGCTGGGCTTCCCGACGATGTGGCGGCGGCTCTGGAGACCGCGGACCCGGCTAACGGCGAGCAAATCTCATTAGCACGAGGCTGTATCGGCTGCCACGCGCTTGACCCCAACGTTACAATGACCGGCCCGACCTGGTATCATGTCGGCGACACCGCAGTGAGCCGTGTGCCCGGCGAAAGTCCAGCACTTTATCTGTATCATAGCATTGTCAACCCCAGCAATTTCGTAGTGCCTAACTATCCTGATAATATTATGCCCGCGAATTACGGCGAACAATTGAGCGCCCAGGAATTGGCGGACCTGATCGACTATCTCCTACAACAGAACGCAGCCAACGCAAGTTGACAGACGCCTACAGCCTGGTGACGAGGTTCGTGCTCGTGCGAAGGGATGTAGAATCAGCAGGAGGGCCAAGCTTTGCTTGGCCCTCCTTTTTGCTGTCTGCTCTTGCTTTGTAAAGATGTTGCTTGTCTGATAGCACTTAATTCATGCTATAATCCAGACAATGGCTCAAGAACGAATTACCCCGCGCGTTGCTGAACGACGTTGTCCAAACTGCGGAACGCGCGTGGCGCGCAACGCTGAAAGCTGTTTTATGTGTGGCTACGACCTGCGCAACCAGGCGCAGGGACGGCGGCGCTTCTCGTGGATCGATATCCTGTTGGTGGTGGCAGTGTTGGGGGTGTTGGTCTTCTGGTGGCGCGTCGGCACAGAGTCAATCCAGGAATCCGACGCGCCAGATGCCGTGCAGGCCATTTTGCCGACAAGTATTCCGCTGATGGACGCGACTGCGACCCCGACACCTACCGCCACAGCTCCGCCGACGCTCACGCCTGTTCCTATTGTGCAGGAAACATTGCTGATCCGGCATGTTGTGCAAAGCGGCGAGACGCTTTTGTCGATCGCGATCGATTACGACGTATCCGTGGAAGAGATTCAGCGCGCCAACAACCTGACCAGTGAACTGATTCGCGCGGGGGATGAATTGTCGATCCCTGTCATTCGCGACAGCGCGGGGGCGCAATCAAGCGCGGCTTCCACCAATTTCGAGTACGTTGTGCAATCTGGCGACACGTTGAGTACGATTGCCACGACATTTGGCAGCACGGTCGAAGACCTGCTCGTTGCCAACGAACTTGCGGCAGGCGAGTTTATCCAGCCTGGTGACGCCTTGATCATCCCGATCCTGGGCGCGCCGCCAGAGGCCCTGGCGGTGACGCCAGAGCCAACGCTGCTCGCGACCCCTCAATCCGCCGACGCCGCCACGACCGTCATCTACGTCGCCCCCCGCCCGCTAGCTCCTGACGACGGCGCCATAATTGCGCGCAGCGATCCTGTTGTTTTCCAGTGGAGCAGCGTCGATCTACTGGCGTCGAACGAATGGTATGTCGTGCAGGTCCTGCCGCGGAACCTGACCGCGCGGACGCTGCCAACGGCGTGGACCAAGCAAACTAGCGCCCGCCTCGAACCATCGTTGGCGCCCGAAGCGGGACAGGTTGCCGACTATGCATGGCTGGTCTCTGTGGTGCGCGTCAGACGCAACGCGGATGGTCGTATGCTCTTGGAAACGGCCAGCCCGGCCAGTTCGGTCCAGACATTCAGTTGGAAGTAAGCGAGGAGAGTGGCCGCCCCATGCATGTCCAGCTTCAACATGTCGCAATTGCCCGCCCGCCAGGAACCGATGCGGCTGCACGCGCCTTCTATGGAGAGTTGCTTGGTTTAACCGAAATTGCACCGCCGCCTTCTTTGCAGACGCTTGGCGTGCTCTGGTACCAGATCGGCGCGAGCAGCGAACTGCACATCTTTGTTGAGGAGCCCCTGGGTCAGGATCGCTCCGGTCGCCACTTCTGTCTGGCGGTCGAAGATGTCGAGGCGTTGCGTCTGCATCTGATGGAAGCAGGCATCAGTGTAGTGGGCGATGTGCCCATTCCAGGCAGGCCGCGCTACTTCGTGCGTGATCCGTTTGGCAACCTGATTGAACTAACCACTGTCAAAAGCTAAGTCTGCCACTCTACAGAAGATCTATTTCCCCGGCCGGCTTTAAGGAGTTCCATCCATCATGTCGTCACCCGTATTTATCGGCCTTGATCTGGCCTGGAGCGAGCGCAACCGCACCGGCGGCGCCGTCATTCGTGAAGGCGGATTGGTCGCTGCAACTGGCCTGCTCACCGACGACGCCTCGATTGAGGCGTTCATCGCCGCGCACCTGCCCGCGGACGCGGCTGCCGTGATCGGCGTCGATGCGCCGCTGCGCGTGCCAAATCTGGGCGGGCGGCGGCGCGCCGACCATGAAGTTTCGCTGGCATGGGGAAAGTTCGACGCCGGCGCCTATCCGGCCAATCGCACGCTCTTATCGCGCGATGGCAGCGTGCGCGGCGAGACGCTGGTCGAGCGGCTAGGCAAACGCTTTGGCTGCGTCGAGACCGCGCCGATTCCTCACCGCGGCAAGGGACGCTACATTTGTGAGGTGTTTCCCCATCCTGCGCACGTGGTGCTTTTCGACCTGCCGCGCACCCTCAAGTACAAACGAAAATCGGGGCGCGCGCGGGAAGCCATTGCCGCTGAGTTTACGCGCTATCAGCAACTGCTTACGATGCTGAGCAATGCTGAACCCTCGCTCACCGGCCTCGAACCAGTGACTGCGCTTGACGCCGGACTGTTGCGAGGACGAGCGTTACAAGAACTTGAAGAGAAGCTCGACGCCATCACTTGCGCCTACATCGTGTTTTATGCGTGGCAGCATGGGCCAGCTTACCAGCGCGTCTACGGAAGCATAGAAGAGGGACATATCCTCATTCCCTATCCGGCTTCCATAGCGGCAAAACTACAGAACTCCCCGCGCACAGAAGGTCAGACGGCTGGCGTTGCGCCCTTGTCGCCTGTTGACACGCTGCCTGTTCACACGCTGCCTGTTGACACGCTGAACGCTCGCATTGGCGTCCTCACGCGCCGCGAGGTCGAGGCGCGCCTCCTGGCGCCGCTGGTGGCCGCGCTGGGCGATGCTTTTGGCCGTGAGGAGGTGATCGCGGTCGTACGCGACGCGATCATCCGCATTGCGCAGGAGCAAGGCAGCCAGCTTGCCCAAAGCATGGAAGATGACTCCTTGGCTGCCTTCGCCGACTCATTACGCTTCTGGACGCAAGATCACGCGCTGGAAATCGAGGTATTGGCGCAGGATGGAGACCAGTTCGATTTCAACGTCACGCGCTGCCGCTATGCCGAGTTATATCAGGCGCTTGGCATTCCTGAACTGGGCGCTGTACTCTCTTGCAACCGCGACTGGGCGCTGATCCAGGGTTTCAACCCTGCGGTCGAATTGACGCGCACGCAGACGATCATGCAGGGTGCACCTTATTGTGATTTCCGCTATCGACGCCAACCCATCGAACCTGAAAAAAAATGAGTGCGGCCAAGTCAGAACCCACCCAGTACAGCATCCAACTGATGCTGCCGGAAACTGCCACACGCGCGTTGGATGCGTGGGCGACGGACGCTGCGGGCGCCAGTATCCCAGCCGCGGGCTGGCACATGACGCTGTTGCCTGCCTTTCAGTCAAGGGCAGATGAAGCAAAACTGATGGCGCTGGTCGAGGAAGTCGCGCTTCGACATGCCCCTTTCGCTGTGCATCTGTCCCGCGTCGAACTTGTCGCCGATTATACGCGCACTGGCTATGCCGCGGTCTTCTTGACAGACGGTCACAGCCAGGCGCAACACAGCCAGGCGCAACACAGCCAGGCGCAACACAGCGCGCTCTATGCGCTGCAAGCAGACCTTGCCGAAAGTTTGGCGACGATTCGTATCGGGACCCAATCCACGCTGGATGACGCCAGCTTTCGACCCCACGTGACCTTGGCATTGGCTGTTTCCGAAAAAGAAGGCGAGCGCCTGGCGACTTCGGCGCGGCGGGCCGCCCTGGAAATCTCAATGGACGTAAAGGCGATGTGGGTGATGCGAAAAGCAGCGATGACAAGAGGGCAGATCGCGCTCTGGCAACGCCGTTTTGCGTTGTCAAAAGCAAAGGCGTGAAAAGATAGCAATGGCAGAGTTTATTGCGCGAGAATTCTTTGTGGTTGTTTTTCACACAGTCTGTTAAACCAACAGCAGTCTGTTAAACCAACAGCAGTCTGTTAAACCAACAGCAGTCTGTTAAACCAACAGAGGAGCACGAAATGTTCATGTCCGCCAGAATGCAACTTGCCCACACCTACTCCATCGTAGCACTTGACCCTGACGCCGGCCAGATCGGAGTCGCGGTGCAGTCGCACTATTTTGGCACAGGGATCGCCGTGCCCTGGGTGGAGGCTGGCGTCGGCGCGGTCGCCACCCAATCCTTTGTTGAGATTTCCTACGGTCCGCTTGGCCTGATGATGATGAAAGCCGGCAAGAGCGCTCCGCAGGCGTTGGCCGGTTTGCTCGCGGCTGACCCACAGCAGGAGCGACGGCAGGTGGCGATGGTGGACATCCACGGCAACGTCGCCACGCACACCGGAGAACGCTGCATTGCCGCGGCCGGACATCGCACCGGCGACGGCTATTCGGTGCAGGCCAATCTGATGCTGCGCACGACAGTGTGGGATGCCATGGCGGCAGCCTATGAACAGACCGCGGGCGAGCTGGCCGAGCGCATGATGGCGGCGCTGGAAGCCGCGGAAGCCGAGGGCGGTGACATACGCGGACGGCAGTCCGCGGCGATGGTGGTGGTCAACGCCGCCCCGTCCGGCCAGGCGTGGCAGGATCGCCTCGTTGACCTGCGCGTTGATGATCACCAGGAGCCGCTGGTGGAATTGCGCCGGCTTTTGACCGTGCGACGCGCTTATGACGGTTGGAACGCAGCGGAGGCGATGTTGCAAGGCGACACTCTCGACACGGCAAAAGTAGCCGCCGCGATAACGCGCTTCAGCGAGGCGCCCGGCCTGATGCCCATAAACCCAGAAGGCTTGTTTTGGTTCGGCTGTGCACTCGTGAATGCCGACCAGTTGGATGCGGCGCTGCCCTATTTCCGCCAGGTGTATGCTGTGCAGCCAGTGTGGCGCGAACTGATCCCGCGCCTGGCGGATGCTGGCCTGCTGCCGCAAGATGTCGTGCGCTTACGCCGCCTGATCGAACTCTAGTTCAGGCGCGCAGCGTTGTCTCCAGCACCCGCACGGCCTGCCAGTAATCGTCGAGCGGCAGATGCTCGTGCGGCGTGTGGTCGAGGCTGCTGTCGCCCGGCCCGTAGGCGACGATCGGGCAACCCCACACCGGCCCGACGACGTTCATGTCGCTCGTGCCGGTCTTGAGCACAAAGCCGAGCTTCTCCGCAGGCGCAACCTCGCGCAGCCCTTGCAGAAAGCTGCGCACGAGTGGGTTGCTGCGGTCGCCGCGCCAGGCCGGCTCGTAAGAGCTGAAGCGCAGGGTGATGGTGGTCAGCGCGCCGCGGATGATGGCTTCGGTGGGGTGTTCGGGGGTGATGGAGAGGGGGGGAGAGATTGGAGATTGGAGATTGGAGATTGGAGGGCGCATGGCGCTCCCCGCTTCTGCACTCCCCCTCTCCCCCTCTCCCCATCTCTCCTTGTCTCCCTGTCCCGATCGCTTCGCTGCCCACACGTAAATCTCCGCGGCAAAGCGAGCCGCGTCGAAGTCCAGCGGCAGGCGGATGCCAGCGCCCGCAAGGGCGTGGTCGTGCATGGCGTCGTCGGTGAAGGTGGCCAGGCCGCGCAGGCTGGGCAGCAGTTGATCGAAGGCCTTGTCGCGACCCGTGTTGAAGCGCGTAGCGTAGTCGCT
>JACSRH010000352.1 GCA_014879855.1 Caldilineaceae bacterium
AGATGTGTATAAGAGACAGGCTTCACCCAGCGCCACGCCAGCCAGCAGCCACGTCGCCAGGCCGAGATAGTTGCCGCCTTCGACATAATTTTTGATGCCCCAGAAGATGGTGTAGTTCGCCTCGCCCAGTGCATTGACCGTGGCCGGCGTCCATGTCCGCGTCCAGAGGTCAAACCATTGATGGTGGTTGGGGCTGCCAAATACATTGGGCAGGGCAAACGTCAGCGCGTGGCGGCTCGGCCACGCCCAGTCCAGCACTTGCGCCAGCGACGCCGACCCTTCGCGGAAATTGAGCGGCAGCAACTCCACCAGCGGGAGCAACTGCACCGCGCCCAGCGTCACGCCGAGCACTGCCATTGTCAGCAGCCAACCGCCCAGCTTGACCACGCGCAGCAGCGGCCTTTTCTGGATTGCAGACGCCTCGCTCGCCTGATTGCTCGCGCGCCGAATGCGAAAATACGCGGCCGCCAGCCGCACCAGGCTATACGCGCCCGCGACCAGCAGCGTGTAGTAGATCAGCTCCGGGTGTCCCGCCAGCACGATCAGCCCGATCACGCCGGCGCCAAACGCCACATAGGGGATCGGGCGGAAGCTGTGCACGCCCTTTTCCTCCTGCTTGCGCACGATAAACTCGATCACCGCCAGCAGCAAGGGGAGCCACGGAACCGCGGCCACAAACATCGTAAAGACGACGCTGACGATCAGAAAGCCGCTGAACATATAGACGACCGCGCCAAAGCACGCGGCCAGCGCGCGCAGCCGCAACACGCGGCCAAAGAGATACATGCACGCGCCAGCAATCGCCACCTGCAACGCCGTAAACCAGCCGTACGCAGCGTCGAGCGGCAACACGTAAAACAGAATATTCAGCGGGTAAAAAGTGCTGGCCTGGCCGCCAGCCAGAAAGGGAATGCCAGTGAAGCTTTTGGGATTCCACAGCGGGATTTCCCCAGCCGCCAGCGTCTCACGGATGTGCTGTTTCCAGAGCACATTCTGCAGCACCAGGTCTGCCAGCAGGTCGTTGTGCGGGATCAATCCCGGCTGCAAGGCGCGCCAGGGGGCAAAGGTGTAGAGATTGTCGAACGGCAGCAGCGTGGCGTGCGTCAGCGCGGGCGCCAGCACCGGAACAAACCAGAGCAGCGCCAGCAGCAGAATTGCCAGCAGCGCCAGCACATCGGTTCGGAAACGACGGAGTTTCGACATAATAGAAGAGGCGGTGCTATGGACGCAAAAACGCGTAAGCGCCGCGGGTCATCCGTGGCTGTCGACGTTCATCCGGGCGCCGCGCCAGGCTGTGGATGACGGCCGCCGCCGCTGCAGGTGACGGTAACGCCAGCGGATCTGCCACGTGCGCCAGGCGGATTCGAGCTTGACCGGCACGTCCAGCTTGCTGTGGCCGATGCGCCGATCCTCAAAGTGGATAGGGATCTCAATCACGTGAAAGCCCAGCTTTTCGCACAGATAGGCCATCTCCACCTGAAAGCTGTAGCCATTGCTGCGGATGTTTTCCAGCCTGATCTCCTCAAGCGCCGCGCGTCGCCACAACTTGAAACCAGCGGTCATATCGCGGATGCGCAGTCCCAGGATGGCCCGGCTGTAGAGATTCGCCCACCAGCTCAACAGGCGTCGATTCCACTCCCAGCGCTCGTCCAGCGAACCACCCGGCACATAGCGGCTGCCGATCACCACATCGGCGTCGGTCGCCAGAATCACCCCCATCATCTGCGGGATATAGGCGGGAGAATGGCTGAAATCGGCGTCCATCTGTACAACGAAGTCCGCGCCCTCGGCAATGGCGCAGCGCATCCCGGCGACATAGGCCGTGCCAAGTCCGCCTTTGCCCTCACGATGGATCACGACCATGCGCGGGCGCAGGGATGGCGGCGACATGCTGTTGTAGCGCGCGGCGAGCTTGTCGGCGATGCGTCCGGTGCCGTCCGGTGAATCGTCGTCCACGATCAGCAGTTGCAGGGTGGGCACGTGCAGCGCAAAGATGGCCTTCGCCATCGCAGGCAAATTGTCGGCCTCATTATAGGTCGGAATCACGATCGTGATGGTTGCCGCTTCGGGGCGCGCCTTCCAAATTTCGCTGTTCGATTGACTCATTGACAAATACAGTCCTCGTTTGTGGCGCCCAATCGGCGCGCCGACACACGATTTTAGCACGGGCGAAAAAAAGAGCGTAATCCTTCAGGGCGCGCTACACTATCGCACGCAGTTGCTGAGGGTTAAATCGCTTGCCAACGAGTTGTCGGGGCGGCGCAGGGGCGAGCGCGTGCTTCACCGCAGAGGGTGCGCTCGCTCCTGCACCGCACTTGTCCTGTGTTGCTCGGCGCCGTGCAATGTTCTGTATTTAGCTTAAACGGGCTGTGCTGTGCGATCGCTTCGGCCCGACCGTGGAGACGGGCGAACGCCAGGTTACGGCGTTACCTTCTCAATCTGCACCCGCCAAACCTCAGGCCCCGCTTCCAGGTAAGTCCAGGTGAATTCCCCCGGGCGCTCAGCGGAGAACTGATAATACAATGGTCGTGGCTCGTGGTCATTGACCAGGAGCATGGCTTCTCCAGGCGTCAATCTTTCGAACGTCTGGAAAATCAATGGATGACGATCGCGCGGCGCGATCTGCCGTACATCCACGACCGCGGGGCTTTGTTCGCTATTGCTTGGTGTGTTCATCTCTATCGCTCCTTGATTGAATTCCTTTGCATACTGCTACCTAACGGAGACAGGCGTCGCCCAATGGCGCTGATGGTAATGAAAAAGCCTCCTCTGCAAACTTCTGCATTTCAGCGTCCCTGCGTCAACGGTTCCTCTCAAGCCAAAATTTATGACAAGAGCAAGCTCCTGAAAGCGACTGAAGTCTCTTTTGGGGCGGATAGCACCCCGATTGTTGGGTGGCTTGCCTCGCGTATCAGTCGTAGTCGCGCTATAATGCGAACGTGCAGGCGCGTTTGCCTGTCTGAAGCGCTCATTTCAATGCTGATCAATGGCATTCCTGATCGAAAAGAGGATTTTATGCTGTCTGCAATTCGTTTTCCTGACCGCGCCGCCTGGCACAAACTGAGAGAACACGCCAAGACGGTCGGCGCCGCCCATTTGCGCGACCTCTTCGCCCAAGACCCTGAGCGTGGCGACCGCATGGCGATCGACGAGCTGGGTCTCTATTTCAACTATGCCAAACATCGTGTAACCGACGAGACGCTGCGCCTGCTCGTACAGCTTGCCGAAGAGAGCGACCTGCGTAAACGCATCGATGCCATGTTCCGCGGCGACCGCATCAACGTCACCGAGCATCGCGCGGTGCTGCATGTGGCGCTGCGCGCGCCGCGCGCCGCGCACATAGAGGTGGATGGTGAAAATGTCGTGCCAGATGTGCACGCCGTGCTCGACAAAATGAGCGCGTTCGCCGAACGTGTGCGCGGCGGCGCCTGGCTTGGCTTTACCGGCCAGCGCATCCGCAACGTCGTCAACATCGGTATTGGCGGGTCAGACCTGGGGCCGGTGATGGCGTACGAGGCGCTGCGCCATTACAGCGAGCGCAGCATGACCTTCCGCTTTGTTTCCAATGTGGATGGCACCGACTTTGCCGAAGCCGTGCTCGATCTTGACCCGGCCGAAACGCTCTTTATCGTGGCGTCCAAGACCTTTACCACGCAGGAGACGATGACCAATGCTCACTCCGCGCGGCGCTGGTTGCTGGCGGCGCTGGAGGATGAGCGCGCGGTCGCCAATCACTTTGTGGCGGTTTCCACCAATGCCACCGAAGTGGCGAAGTTTGGCATTGATACGGCCAACATGTTTGGCTTCTGGGACTGGGTGGGTGGCCGCTACTCGATGGATTCGGCGATTGGGCTATCAACGATGCTCGCCATCGGGCCGGAGAATTTCCGCGCCATGCTGGCTGGCTTCCATGCCATGGACGAGCACTTCCGCACCGCGCCCTTCGAGCGCAACATGCCGGTGATCATGGGGTTGCTTGGCATCTGGTACAACAACTTCTTCGGCGCCGAGAGCGTCGCCGTCCTGCCCTATGATCAATATCTCAAGCGTTTCCCCGCCTATCTCCAGCAACTCACGATGGAGAGCAACGGCAAGTACATTACGCTGGACGGCGAACCGGTTGACTATCAGACCGGCCCGATCTATTGGGGCGAACCGGGCACCAACGGCCAACATTCCTTTTATCAGTTATTGCACCAGGGGACCAAACTGGTGCCGTGCGACTTCATTGGTTTCTGCCAGACGCTCAATCCATTGGGCAACCACCACGATCTGTTGATGTCCAACATTTTTGCCCAGGGCGAGGCCCTGGCCTTTGGCAAGACTGCCGAGGAAGTGCGCGCCGAGGGAACGCCGGAGTGGCTGGTTCCTCATCGCACCTTTGAGGGCAACCGTCCTTCCACCACGATCCTGGCCACACGCCTGACGCCGGAAATGTTGGGGAAGCTCGTCGCCCTCTACGAGCACAGCGTCTTTACGCAGGGCAGCATCTGGGACATTGACTCGTTCGACCAGTGGGGCGTTGAATTGGGCAAGGTGCTTGCCAGGAAGATCACTGGTGAGTTGGGCGACGGCGCACCCGCGCTGCAACACGACAGTTCGACGAACGCATTGATACGCCATTATCGAGCGCAGCGATAGAAACAAAACGCTGCGTCAGAATCTTGCCATAGTGAGTTTATCGCAAATGTCCACCTATGCTGACTATCTCTTCACCAACGCCGCGGTTTTTACCGCTGACCCGGCCAATCCGCGGGCTGAGGCCGTAGCGGTGCGCGGCAATCGTATTGTTTTTGTGGGTCGCAGCAGCGCCGCGGCTGATTGGCAAGGGCCACACACGCAAGTCATCGACGCCCGCGGGCGCTCGCTGCTGCCGGGCCTCATCGACAGCCACTTTCACCTGCTGTGGGGATCGCTCAAGCTCGACAAGCTGCGGCTCGATGAGGCGGAGAGCCTGGACGCCATTGCCGCGGCCATCGCCGCGTATGCCGCCGCCAATCCACAGCGCGAGTGGATCGAAGGCGTGCAGCTCAAGTATGGCGCCATCCCGGCCGGTGAGCGGCTGGATCGCTGGTTCCTCGACGCCATCGCACCGGATCGGCCGCTCTATCTCACGGCCTTCGACGGCCATACCGTCTGGGCCAACAGCGAGGCTCTGCGTCGCAGCGATCTGCTCGGCGGGCGCGAAGTGACGCCGGGCAGCGAGATCGTCATGGACGCGGCGAGTGGCACGGCCAGCGGCGAACTGCGCGAGCCAGGCGCGTTCGACCCGGTGCGCGCGCTGATCCCACCGCCAACGGAGGCCGATCGCCGCGCGGCGCTGCGCAAAGGGCTGGCGCTTTGCGCGCGTCACGGTCTGACCAGCGTCCACAACATGGATAACTGGAACGACGGCATCACCGTCTACGCTGCACTCGAAGCTTTGGACGAGATGAGCGTGCGCGTTTATGTCCCCTATAACATCGAGCCAGAGACGCCGGTGGAGAAGATCGGCGAGGCTGCTGAGTTGAAACGTCGCTATCAGGGAAACTACGTACGCGCGGGCGCGGTCAAAGTATTCATGGACGGCGTGCTCGAATCTTACACCGCGCTGATGGTGGATCACTATGCTGGTCAGCCCGGCAATCGCGGCGGCGCACTTTACACGGCCGAGCATTTCAACGCCATTGCGGCTGAGGCTGACCGCATGGGCCTACAGATCTTTGTCCATGCCTGTGGCGACGGCGCGGTGCGACGCACCCTGGACGGTTACACGCACGCCCGGCGCGTCAACGGCCCTCGCGACAGCCGCCACCGCGTCGAGCACATCGAAGTGATCCACCCCGACGACATCACCCGCTTTGCCGAGTTGGGCGTGATCGCTTCCATGCAGCCCGCGCACTGCCCACCTACGCTGCATACGAACGATGTCTGGCCCAATCGCGCGGGCGCGGGCCGCTGGCGCTACAGCTTCGCCTGGCAGACGCTGCGCGAGGCCGGTGCGCGCCAGACTTACGGCAGCGACTGGCCGGTCGCGACCATGAACCCTTTTGTCGGCCTGGGGTGTGGCCTGCTGCGCGAGCCGTGGCAGGAGGGCGATCCGGTGCAGAACCAGTCGCTCGAAGCGTTGATTATCGGCTACACGCGTGAAGCAGCCTACGCCGAATTTCAGGAAGATCAAAAGGGCATGATGCGCCCGGGGATGCTGGCCGACCTGGTGCTCCTCAATGAAGATCTCTTTGCCGTCGAGCCCGCGGCGATCGACCAGGTGCGGCCGGTGCTGACGATGGTGGATGGGCGCGCCGTCTTTCGCCTTGTATAAGCGCCCGATTGAGCGTTCACGTGGGATGCCATTTTTGAAAAACAGGATAACGCATGGATGACAACTTGCATTGTGGCGCGGTCAGTCTGATCGTTGGCGACCTGACCCGCTCGCTGCACTATTACGAGCACCACATGGGCCTGCGGGTGCAACGCCGTGAACCGGCAAGCGCCGCGCTCGGCGCGGGTGGGTCAGATCTGCTGCATCTGATTGAGCAGCGCGGCGCGCAGCCGGCGCCACGCGGCCACACCGGTCTCTATCACTTTGCCCTGCTGCTGCCCGACCGCGTGGCGCTTTCCCGCGCACTCAACCACCTGCTGGCAACCAAGACGCCGATCGATGGCGCCAGCAACCACGGCGTCAGTGAGGCGCTCTATCTCTCCGACCCCGACGGCCACGGCATCGAACTCTATTGCGACCGGCCGCGCCGCGAGTGGCCTTTTGTCAAAGGCAGCCTGGGCATGACCACGAATCCGCTGGATGTGCGCGGGCTGATGGCCGCCGACCGCACGCGCGCGGCCTGGGAGGGCATCGACCCGCGCACCATCATGGGTCACATCCATCTGCATGTGGCCGACCTGGCCGCGGCCGAGCATTTCTATATCGACCTGCTGGGTCTTGATCTAATGCAGCGCTTCGGCGGACAGGCTGCCTTTATCTCGGCTGGCGGCTACCATCATCACGTCGGCTTGAATACATGGGCCGGTATCGGCGCGCCGCCGCCGCCGGCGACCGCGGCCCGCCTGCTGGAATATGAACTGGTTGTGCCGGATGGGGATGCTCTGTACGCAATGGTGGCGCGGCTGCGCCAGGCTGGCGTTGCGATAGCGCAAGAAGGGAACGGCTGGGCTGTGGCAGACCCATCGGCAAATCGG
>JACSRH010000355.1 GCA_014879855.1 Caldilineaceae bacterium
GATCCCTTCAATCCGAATCTATGGAAGGACGGCCAATGGGCCAGTCCGAGCCGACCGATTCCCGAACCGGTCAATGGGGGTGAGATCCTGGTCGACGACAGCACCACCAGCAGCGGCGGCTTCAGCAAAGGGGGCGGGGGCGGGTTTCAGAACCCTTGCACCGGCGACTGTCAAGGGTGGACGTCCGCTGCGATAGGGATCAATGACCACATGTATCATACCCTTGCCGACGGCGCCAGCATCATCAGCCAGTGGGCCAAATGGTCGCCGCCCGGCATACAGACTGGAGGGGCTATCTATGAGGTTTTCGTTCATGTGCCCAATGACAATGCGACCACCTGGCAGGCGCCCTATGTAATCTCGCACGCCAATGGGACAAGCGCCGGTGTGGTGGACCAATATGGATTGAACAATCAATGGGTGAGCATTGGCGCCTACCAGATGAATCCGGGACACTATGTCTGGACGCATGACGCAAGCGGGGAGGTATACAATCAACACTGCTCCGCTACCTATTGCAAGCTTGGCGTCGATGCGGTCAAGTTTGTGCGGCGCGGAACGATCTACCTGCCGGACATTCGGTGCAACAACGATGGATGGAGTTCGCAACTGGTATTGCGCAACAACGGCGGCGGATATGCGCGCACCGTCGTTAGGTTCCTTAGAAGTGATGGCTCCATCGCCTGCACGTCACAACCCACTCTCTTCGCCCATCAGTCGATTGCGCTGAGCTGTGGCGATTCACAGGTGGCGAGCGCCGTCGTCGACAGCAGCCAGGATTTGTCAGCGGTGGTGCTTCAGGAACACACCAACCCTTACACGCTGGATGCATACGCTGGTGTGATCACGGCGCGGCAGGACATTCACATCCCGATCGTGCAGAAGAACAACAGCGGGTGGTACAGCGATCTGTACGTCTACAACCCAAATCCGCAGAACGCCACGGCAACCTTTGACTTCACGCCAGCGCCAGGCAAAGGCACGCCCTATACTTATGCGTATGCGATTGCAGCAGGCGGTCAACTGCGTCTCAACACAGGCCCGCTGTGGCAATTGGGCAATCTGTTTGTCGGCTCGGTGCGGGTGAGTTCCAGCCTGCCGCTGGCGGTGGCATCCACACAGTACAAAGGAACCACTCAGTTGATGGAGCTGAGCAGCACCCAGCCGCTGGCCGCGAGGCTGTACGGCCCGCTGATTCAGAACAACAACTCCGGCTGGCAGTCGGGAGTGACGCTGCGCACGCCGGGGGGTGGTCTGTCCATGTATGCAAGTTTTCAGACCAGCTACAACGGCGGCGTGTGCGCACCTGTCTCGCCGCTGTGGGACAACCCACAGATTGTCTACCCGGCGCCTCCGTCCTCCAACTGGTGCAATCCGACGCCGAACGCCATCTTTTCGTCCAGCAGCGGAATGGTGGCCTCGGTCAACCAGTTGCAGGGGACGCTCAACGCCACCACCTACGAGGCAATCGCCGCACCCGCGCCGAGCGCCAGCATCCCCAAGGTGCAGCGCGACGCCTACTGGCTCGACGGCTTTGTCATCATGAATGGCAACGGCACGGCGGTGAACTTGACTGTGCGCCTGTACAACAGCAACGGAACCTTGAACTCCACCCCGGTCAACAACCAGTCCCTCGGCGCCTACCAGAGCCTGACGGTGTTGGGGCAGATTCCCTACGGCTTCAACGGCTCCGCGCTGGTCACGGCGAGCCTGCCGGTGGCGGTGGTCGCCAACGCCTATCGCCCCGGCGCGGGCAGCGGCGATGTGATCGGCAGCTACCCCGCCATTCACCGCTAGGCGCAGCGCATGGCCGCGTGAAGGTGACAGCGGCCAACGGAGAGGGTGCGTCCACGACGGGACGCACCCTCTCCGTTTTTTAAGTCGAACCAACGTCGCCCCTCGCATAAATAAACATAATTTGGCGCGGCATTCGCTCTGTGCTACAATCGCGGCGCTATGACGACGACACCCCCTCACCAGACGCCGGGCGCTTGGCCCGTCTACGGTCACCAGTGGGCTTCCCAATATCTCCAACGCGCGTTGCAGCCCGGCGGCGATGCGGGACGCAGCGCGCGGCTCAGCCACGCGTATCTGTTCCTGGGGCCGCCGCAAGTGGGCAAGACAACCTTTGCGCGGGCGTTTGCGACCGCGCTGCTGTGCAGTTCGGCCACCGCCGCGCCGTGTTACACCTGTCGCGCCTGCCGGCTGATGGCGCTTGAGAGCCATCCCGACTTTCGGATGCTGCAACCGACGGCAAAGGTCGATAAGGAGTTCATCGTCGACCGGCAGAAGGGGGAGTTGCGCGCCGACCAGGCCGAACAACTGATTCGTGACGTGGCGCTGCGTCCGATGGAAGGGCGACGGAAGGTTTTTCTGATTCAGGACATGCAGCTTGCCAACCCGGCGTTTGCCAACAAGATTCTGAAGACGCTGGAGGAACCGCCGCCTCATGCCGTCCTGTTGGTGACCGCGCACCATCGCGCCGCCTTGCTGCCCACCATCGTCAGCCGCTGTCAGGTGATCGAACTGCGCTCGCTGGATCAAGCCGTCGTCAAGGAAGCGCTGCAACAGGGGTGGCAAGCGGCGGCTGACGAGGCGGAGCTGCTGGCGCGGCTCTCGGCGGGCCGCCTGGGGTGGGCGGTGGATCAGCTCCGTCACCCCGAACGCAGCGAAGAACGCAACCGGCAGTTGGCGTCGCTGTGGCGGCTGATGAGCGCCGACCGTGTGGAGCGCCTGAACTTTGCCAGCGAGCTGGCGGCGCAGCGCGACCCGCAGAGTTTGTTTGGCCTGCTCGAAGTCTGGACGAGTTGGTGGCGCGATGTGCTGCTGGCGCAGGCCGGTTGCCAAGATGCGTGCAGCAACATCGACCAGCAGGAGCGCATTGCCCATCACGCCGGGCGCATCGAAGGCCGCGCCGTGCAGGGCTATCTCGCCACGCTCACACGCATCGAAGGGTATCTGCGTCACACGGTGAATGTCCGGCTTGCCCTGGACGTGCTGCTGCTCAAGCTGCCTGCTGCCAATGCGTTGTGACCAGTGCAGACAACTCCAGATGGTTTTCGGCTAAAAAATCCGCGGGAATCTGCCTGAGCCGCTAAATCCGCGGTCTGTTTTGGCAATGGCCTGAAGAGTTGCCACGAAACAAGCAAGTGCGGCGCCCCGTCCGCCGCTTGTCTACATAGATAAACCGGCGTCACTTTGCATGACGTCGGTCGTGCCAGAAGGAGAAGTATGAAATGCCAGTTGTGGTAGGAGTTCAGTTCAAGTCCGTCACCAAAGTCTATCATTTCGACCCGGATGGGCAGATCGACCTCGGTGCAGAGGATTTCGTCATTGTCGATACCGCGCGCGGCCCAGAAGTGGCGCAGGTGGTGCAGGCGCCGCATCTGATCGGCGCCGCCGACGTGGTTGGCGAGATGAAGAAAGTCGTGCGTCGTGCATCGGCGTGGGATCTGGTGCAGCGCGACCAGTGGCTGCACAAGGAGCAGGAGGCGTTGGCGCTCTGCAAAGTCAAAGCCAAAGAGCACAACCTTCCCATTAAGTTGGTGCGCTGCGAATACAGTTTTGATGGGGGCCGGCTGCTGATCTACTTTGCTTCTGAGGAGCGGGTGGATTTTCGGGCGCTGGTGCGCGACCTGGCGCGGGTGTTCCGCACCCGCATCGAGATGCGCCAGATCGGCGTGCGCGATGAGGCCAAACTGCTCGACGGCGTGGGCAAGTGCGGTCGCCAGCTTTGCTGCACGAGCTGGCTGCGCGAGTTTACGCCGGTCAGCATCCGGATGGCGAAGAGCCAGCAGTTGCCGCTCAACCCGGACGAAATCAGCGGCGTCTGCGGCCGCCTGCTCTGTTGCCTCTCCTATGAGGACGACCTTTACCGGGAGCAGAACAAGAAGATGCCAAAGCTGGGCGCCGAAGTGATCACGCCGCACGGCGCCGCCCGCGTGCGCCACATTCACCCGCTCAAGGAATCCGTCACGGTGATGCTGGAAAACCACGCGCTGGTGGAAGTGCCGGTCGCCGAGTTGATCAGCACCAAGTCGGCCAGCGGGCACAGTTGCAGCACCTGCGGCGGCTGCACGACCAAACGCCGCGCCAGCGCGGAGGAAGACAATGCGCGCGCACGCGCCGAAAGCGACCGCCGTAAGCCCAGAAGGGGCGGTGAACCAGCCGAGGACGCATCGTCTGCAGCATCAGCCGCGCCGGCCAGCCAGCGCGACCCTGAAGAACAAACAGAACGGCGCAAACGCAAACGGCGCCGCCCGCGCAATCGCTCGGAAAAAGACAATTAACAAAAGGGGGGATGAAGTAAATCTCATCCCCCCTTTTGTTAATACAGGAATTGTAGTGTTTTAGAAGCTGGCGGCTTCGGCTACCTTGCCATTCGGGGGCGGCAGGAGCGTGGGCGGGCGCTGGAAGACAGCAAAGCGCACGGCAGTCCGTTCGTTGCCCTCTATCTCGACCTCGGTGAAGCTCGGCGCCACCACCAGATCGATGCCATCCTGCTCCAGATAGCCCCGTGCGATCGTGACGGCCTTGATCGCTTGATTGATCGCACTGGCGCCGATGGCCTGGACTTCAGCGTAGCCGTGTTCGCGCATCACCCCTGCAATCGCCCCCGCCACCGCCGTTGAACGAGATTGTGCAGAGACCTTGATGAGTTCCGCCATGTTGTCGAGCCTCCTGTGAGTCAATGATCTGCCATGTTGAGCTATAGCTGGGCAACGGCCAAGGGGACGCCGGCTGCTGTTAGCTGTGATGACGCACAGGTGCAGAAAAAGTTACGTGCAATGTGAGGAAAAGGGTTACGAGGGGCGAGGGGCGCGTCATGTCCAGCCTGGGAATCTGGATTTATCAGGCTGGACATGATCGGTTTGCAAGCTGGAAATGGGATGGCTGGAGCGCCGCATTGCGAAACCCCAGCCAGTTATGCGAAAGGGACTACTTGGCGTACTCGACCGCGCGCGTCTCGCGCACGACGGTCACGCGAATCTGACCGGGGTATTGCAGGTTGTCTTCGATGCGCTTGGCAATGTCCCGGCTGAGCTGGATGGCCGCCAGATCGTCCACATCCTCGGGGCGCACCAGCACGCGAATCTCACGCCCGGCCTGGATGGCATAGGTCTGGCTGACGCCCTTGAAGCTGTTGCCGATGTCTTCGAGTTCGGTCACACGCTTGATGTAGGTCTCCAGCGACTCGCGGCGTGCGCCGGGACGTGCGCCAGAGATGGCGTCGGCCGCGGCCACAATGACGGCCTCGATCGATTCCGGCTCGACCTCACCGTGATGGGACGCAATCGCATTGACCACGACGTCGGGCACGTTGTAACGCTTGGCAATTTCGGCGCCGACAATGGCGTGGGGGCCGTCGATTTCATGCGTGACAGCTTTGCCCAGGTCGTGCAACAGCCCGCCCATCCTGGCGACTTTGACGTTGGCGTGGAGTTCCGCCGCGATCAGCCCGGCCAGCTTGGCGGTTTCAACCACGTGGGCAAGCTGATTCTGCCCGTAGCTGGTGCGGAACTTGAGCCGTCCCAGTAATTTCTGCACCTCGCGATGCAGGCCAGAAACGCCAGCCTCGAGCATGGCCTGCTCACCCGACTCGACGACAATGCGGTCGATTTCCTGCTGCGCCTTCTCCACCTCTTTCTCGATGCGCGCCGGATGGATGCGTCCGTCGGCCACCAGTTTGCTCATCGTCATGCGCGCGACTTCGCGGCGGATGGGGTCGAAGCTGCTGATGATGATGGCTTCGGGCGTGTCGTCCACCACCAGATCCACGCCCAGCGCCTGCTCGATGGCGCGGATATTGCGTCCCTGCCGACCGATGATGCGCCCCTTCATTTCGTCGGAGGGAAGGTCGACCGTGCTGACGGCAAATTCGCTGACATGGTCGCTGGCGATGCGTTCGAGCGCCAGGGTGATAATCTCGCGCGCGCGGCGGTCCGCCTCTTCCGCGGTCTGCGCCTCCACCTCGCGGATCTTGCGCGCCATTTCCTGGCGCGTCTGTTCTTCGACGCGGGCGAGGAGCACTTTTTGCGCCTCTTCCGTCGACATGTTGGCGACGCGCTGGAGTTCGGCCATCCATTCGTCTTCCGCGGTCGTCAGCTTGGCCTCGCGCTCGTTGCAGCGGCTTTCCCGCTGATTCAGCTTGCGCTCACGAGTTTCGATCTGTTGCAGCCGGCGTTCGGCGGTGTCGAGCCGATTTTGCAGCCGCTCCTCGATCTTCTCCAGTTCGGTGCGCCGGCGGGTGGATTCGGCGTCCATCTCCTTGCGCCGCTGCACCTCCTCTTCCTTGATCGCCAACTGCGCCTGTTTGGCCGCGGCCTCGGCTTCAGCAATAATGCGCGCGGCCTGCTCTTCAGCGCCCTGTCGCATTGCCTCCTGACGTACATTTTCTGCTTTGATGCCAGCTTCACGCCCTCGGGAGTATGCTAGATAACCGGCGATGCCGGCGCCGATCAGGGTGAAGAGGACCACCAACGCAATCGTCAATATGACGTTTTCCATAGGGTGATAACCTCATGATACTGTTCGATATGCTTATTCGATAGGGCCGGCTTTGGTCTGCAAATAGCTGCTGTGTGGCCTTGACCACTCACCGCCGCCGACATAGGAAACAAATCACAGAAAACAAAAATATAGAAAACAAGAAAACAAAGACACAGAAAACAAAAATGCGCCGCAGCATATCGCTACAGCGCAACTGTGCAGGATCGAACACGCCAATCTAAAGCAGAACGACTGTGAAAACCTGAGCTTCTATGCTGGCATAACCCGCTCAAAACCGGGGGCATGAAACTCGACTTCCCGATCGTCCACCACTCTAGTGCGCGCCGGATGTGGAAACTGCTTGTGAAGCGTGTGACAGGAATCTTGTGTGCTTCTGCACAATGTTCCTGGTGGCGAAATTATCCGCCGTTCGTGCTGGCGATGACTTCTTTGCGCACGGGAAGACCAGCTTTCTCACGAATCAGCGCGTCGATCTCAGAAGCGATCGCAGGGTTCTGGCGCAGATACTCTTTGGTGGTCTCGCGCCCTTGCCCGATCAATTCTTCGTTGTAGCGATAGAATGCGCCACGCTTGGTCAAGATGTCATAGGTCACACCGAGATCGAGCAGATCGCCCACTGTGCTGATGCCTTCGTTGTACATGATGTCGAACTCGGCGACGCGGAAGGGCGGCGCCACCTTGTTCTTCTTCACCGTGACG
>JACSRH010000092.1 GCA_014879855.1 Caldilineaceae bacterium
TAGTTGCCTGTTGTTCCTCTGCGAGCCTCTGCTCCTTTGCGCCTCTGCGTCAAATTTGTCCCGTTTCAATTCGCTGGCGCTTACCCGGCTTTCAGCGCCAGCCGCCACTTCTCTCCACACGCATCACGATAACCGCATGCCGTACAGCGATGCGCCTCCTCATGGCTGCGCGGCATATCAGCCGCGGTGCGTCCCGCGCGAATGGACGCGGCCGCGTCGAGCACCGCGCGGCGCAACTCCGGCGTGTAGGGCGCCGTGAACGCGCCGTCCGCATAGCGCAGGATGCCGTAGGCCGGCGCTGCCCCATGCAGGTCTTCCAGAATCAGACAATAGGCAGCGAGTTGCAGCACGTGGGCTTCGCGCGGGGTCGAGGGCGCGCGCCCGCTTTTGACCTCCACCGGGATCAGCATGCGCCGCCCTTGCTCCGTCACCTCCACCAGATAATCCGGCTTGCCGATCAACCCGTAGCGCCGGCTGATCAGCGGCTTGGGCGCCGCTTGCTCCGCGCCGGTGTCGCTGTAGACGACCGCACCCGCGGGCACGCCCGTTGCGCGACGTTGGCGGCTTCCCCAGCGCCAGAGAGCCAGGCCAGCCACCGCAAGCAGAAGGATCAGCAGGAGAATCAAGGGAGTCATGTCTGTACTTTCGCGCCTCGCTTCTCGCCACGCGCGCTCCATTCAGGGGCAGACGGTCACGCCTCCGCCGCCACTTCCTGATAGGTCGCCTGGCTGACCAGCCGCTCATTGAGCGCGCGCACTGTGGCGTTCGACAGCCTGACTTCTTTGGCGCGCGCGCGCACGTGATCCTTAATCTGGTCGGCGCGCAGCGCGGGCACGGTGGGATGGTTCAGTTCGAGCTGAATCTCCTGATTGAGAAAGACTGCCGCGCCGTCGACCGGCACTGACGCCAGCAGAGGATCGACGGCAGCGCCTTCCTGCCCCTGTCCCAGCAACTGGCGGATCTTCTGCTTCTGCTCCTCCAGATCCTGCGCGGGGTTGCCCACGCCTTCGCGCGCAAAAATGGTAAAGATGCGCCCAAAGCTGAACGGCTCGCGCCACTTGTCGCCGTTGACGATGACCCGCCCCTTGTCCGAGCGCACGGCAAAGACAGTGACGCCGTTAGGCCCGGCCAGTGCGTAGCCAACGGGCAGGCTCATGGCGAAGTAGGTGTACTTGTCGTCGAAACCCTTCATGTTGCGCTCCAGCACTTCGTCCGGGCGCTCGTAGAGGCGGCTGCCTGGCCAGCGCCGCCGCGCAAAGCGGTTGATGTAGTAGCTGCCGATGCTGGCGAGCATAAAGCCAGTCGCCAGCGCGGCGAAGCTGATCCACGACCAGTAGAGTTGCAGAAAGCCCGTAAAGCCTTCTTGCAGTGGCTGATCCGGCGGCAGCCAAGTCGGCACAAAACTTGCCAGCAGGCCGACAAAAAGGATGGCTAATCCAGCCAGGCTGAAGCGGCGGCCAAGTGTTTCTTTTTTCTTGATCTGAGATGCGTTTCGATAAATTTTCATGGATCGACCATTTCATGCATGGCGCACGGTTATGAGGATGATGCGGCCGCGTGCGTGGCGGGTTGTTCCTGTTCGACGACGGCAATGCCGCGCTGAATCTTGGTAAGTAAGTCCTGCTCCACCGATTGTTTGGCGATGCGAATCGCGTGACGGACGGCAAACGCGTTGCTGCGTCCATGCGCCACAATCACCACGCTGGAGAGGCCGAGCAGCACCGCGCCTCCGTAGTGGCTGTCGTCCATCCGCTCGCGCACGCGCCCCAACGACTTGCGCGCCAGCAGCGCCCCCACCATTGCCAGCGGGCTTTTCTTGATCTCCTCGGTGATCACCTGGGTCATCAGCCGTGCGGTGGTCTCCGCGGTTTTGACAAAGATGTTGCCGGTAAAGCCATCGGTGACGACGACATCGGCCAGGCCGGTGGGGATCTCCTTGCTCTCGATGTTGCCCTGGAAGTTGATGCTGGGCGTCTGCTCCAACAGTTTGAAGCTTTCGATCACCAGCTGGTTGCCCTTGCCAGCCTCCTCGCCGTTGCTGAGAATGCGCACCGCCGGGTGGGTCACGCCCATCACGTCGCGCGCATAGATCGTGCCCATGATCGCAAATTGCTGGATATGCTCCGGGCGCACATCGGCATTGGCGCCGATGTCCAGGATCATGCACGCGCCCTTGAGCGTCGGGAACGGCCCAATCAGCGCGGGGCGCAGAATGCCCTTGATGCGCCCAATGTGCAGAATGCCCGCGGCCAGCGCGCCGCCGGTGTTCCCCGCAGAGACAAACGCCTGCGCCTCATTGCGCTTCACCAATTTACAGCCGACGACCATGGAACTGTCGGTCTTGGTGCGCACCGCCGCGGCCGGCTTTTCGTTCATTTCAACGACCTGCGAAGCTGCCACGATCGGCAGGTCAAGCCCTTGGGTATTGTGCTTCTTCAGCTCGACCGCAAGCACATCGGGTCTGCCCACCAGCGAGACAGTCACGCCGTAAATGCGCGCGGCTTCAACCGCGCCGGCAACAATCGCTTCTGGGGCGTTGTCGCCACCCATTGCGTCTAATGCGATATTCATAACATAGTCCACCCTCTAGATTCCGAGATCGTTTGGACATCCGGCCAGCCCGACCACACCCGGCCCCGCCAGTGCTGCAATTGCCGGGCCAATGTCACTAAATTGCACTTCGTCGATGGTCAGCACCATGCGCGCCTGCGCCAGCAGCGTCTCGGCGTCCGCCGGCGCGTTGGCGTGGATGACGCCGATGTTGAGCGGCCGGTCGCCATAAAAGTTGTGTAGACGGTCGACCACCTCTTGCAGCGAGCGTTTGCGGCCGCGCACACGTGCAATGACCGTGGCCGCGCCATCCCACAATTCCAAAATCGGTTTGACCTGGAGTAGTTCGCCGACGCCTGCCTGCAAATTGCCGACGCGCCCGCTACGCGCGACATATTTTAACGTCTCCAGGGCGGCAAAGCCAACGATCTCTCCGCGCAATTTGCCCATTTTGCGCAAAAAGTCCTCGCGCGCGGCGCCTTGCTCCAGCAGCCGTGCAGCCATGATCGCCTGCCAGCCACTGCCGATGCTGATGCTGTTCGAGTCCCACAAGGTGAAGCGTTCAGCGCCAAATTCCTGCGTCGCCATCTGTGCAGAGCGAAACGTGCCGGAGAGCTTGCTGGTCACGGTGACGACAAAGATGTGCTCTGCACCCGACGCAAAGGCTTGGCGGTACATCTCAGCAAAGTAGCTGGGCGGCGGCTGGCTGGTCGTCGGCAGCACCTTGCTGGCGGCAAGTCTGGCATAAAATTCCTGCTCGCTCAGTTCATGTTTGTTGCGATAGGACTCCTCGCCAAAGATGACCAGCGTCGGCGTTTCGAGCATCCGGTAGCGCGCCAGCAAGTCGTCGGGCACGTTGCTGCTGGTGTCGACGACGATGCGTGTGTTCTCGGCGGTCATGACGTCGGGCGTCATTCTTCTTCTCTCGTGGATGCTGGCCGCGCCGGCGGTGACGCCGTGCGCAGGCGATGTTGCACGGTGGGCAGCGCAGGCAGCAGGTCGGAAGCCAGCACGCCGGCCGCGCCCATCGTGGCGCCGCAGGCGAGACCGGCCATGCCGTGCAACCCTGCGCCCACGCACGCGGCCGCAAACGGCTCCAGCCCCTGCGCCAGCAAGCCGCCGATAACGCCCGCCAGCACATCGCCGGAGCCGGCCGACGCCAGCGCCGGCGTGGCCACTGGCAGCACTGCCAGCCAGCCCGACGGTTCGGCGATCAGCGTGTACGGCCCTTTCAGCAGCAGGGTGCACGCCCATGCCGCAGCCATCTTGCGCGCCAGCGTCCAGCGATCCGCAATGACTTGCTCTACGGACAGCCCACAGAGGCGCGCCATTTCCGCAGGATGGGGCGTCAGCACGGTGCGCGGCGGCAGGCGTTGCGGCCAATCGGCGTGCGTCGCCAAAGCGTTCAAGCCGTCCGCGTCGATTACAGTGGCGGGCAGCGGCTGGGCCAGCAGTTCAGCCACAAATGCCCGCGTCGCCGGCGTATTGCCGAGACCACAGCCAAGCACCAACGCGCGGTAACCCGGCAGCGCCTCCGCCACTATCGTGGCCGCTTCGCCCGCGATCACGGCGCCGTTCGGCCCGGACGCCTCTGGGAGAAACAGGTAGGTCGGTTCGGGCAGTTTAGCCGCCACCAATTGCCACACCGAGCGGATCGTCGCCACCGTGACCAAACCGGCGCCAGTGCGTGCGGCTGCCGCGCTGGCGAGATAGGGCGCGCCAGGATACGCCTCGCTGCCGACTGCCAGCATCACTTTGCCAAACGCGCCTTTGTGGCTGTTCGCCGGCCGCGCGGGCAGCCAGGCGCGCACCTGCGTTTCATCCAGCGCAAAAGTGCGCACTTCCGCCGCCAATGCCGGATCAATGCCGATGTCGGCCACCATCAATTCACCGACAGCACTCGCTGCGGGGAAAATATAATGCCCGCACTTGGCATAGGCAAAGGTGACGGTCAGATCGGGGAGCAGGGCATGGGGGTCGAGCGCGCCGTTGTCGCAGTTTATACCGCTGGCGCAATCGACCGCGACCACGCGAAACCGCGCGTCACGCTCTGCTTGCGCCTGTTGCACTTCCGTCAGCAGGGCTGCCAATTGTCCGTGAATCGGCCGGTTGGCGCCGGCGCCCAACAATGCATCCACCACGACCTCTGCTTCCAGCCAGCGGCGCAGCGTGGCAAATTCAGGATCGTCATCTGCACGCGCCACTGGCACGCCCAGCGCGGCCAGCTTTGCGTAGTGCTGTTCGTAATCATGCGCCGCGTCGGTGGCGCGCTGCCAAAGATAGACGCGCACTGTGGCGCGGGCCGCGTGAAGATAGCGAGCACACACCAGTCCGTCACCGCCGTTGTTGCCCGGGCCCGCCAACACCAGATAGGAAGTCCGCCCAAACCGCACCAGCATCGCCTCGGCGACGCGCTGGCCGGCGCGCTCCATCATCGTGGCGAAAGGATAGCCGGCCGCGTCCGCGTGACGCTCGATCGCCTGCATGGCGGCCACGGTTACGATGCGGTTGGCAGGGGCGAGATTCATCGGCAAGTCTTCTTTCAGGCCGCTCATGTGCCCGATATTTCCGGCGGCTTCGGGGCGAGATCCATCTCTTGTAATAAACCGACCAATGCGAAGTTGTGGCTCAAGACAAGCAGGCCGGGCAGGAGCAGCAGCACCGGCACCACCAGCACCACACTCAACGTCACCAGCGCCAGTTGGAATAGGAGCATCAGCAACGAATAGAGCGGATGGCGCACCACCAGCAGAAAACTGTTGCGCAGCACCAACCCGAGGGCCGGCTCAGTCTGCTGCCAGAAAAGCGGATAGAAATATTGCCCGGCCAGCAGCGACGACACCAACAGCCACAGCGTAATGAACCCAGGCACGATCATCCAGCCGCCGTTGGTCAGGTAAAAGTTGACGCTGCCCACCATGATCGGCGGCGCCACTATCACCAGCAGCCAGAGCAAGGCGCCCCGCCCCATGAATTGTTTGGCGCCCTCCCAAAAGAAATCAAATCCGGCGCGCCGATAGTTGGCGATGCGATTGCCGACGTAGTTGACGCCCGCCCAGGTCATCGGCGCGGTGATGATCAGCAACGTGCCCGCCCAAAAAACGAGGCTCATGCCCACCACCAGGAAGAACTCTTCGTAGGCGCCTTTCAGCGTGCGCCCCATCACAATAAAGGCTTTCATGGGGGGGAATTATATCACACAGCCCTATGGTAGAACCTGATAGGGAGCAAAAGGATGTTATCCTGCCGGGACATGAAAGCCAAACGCGTCTAACCAACCGCTTCTAACCAAACGCTTCTAATAAGAACGCTTCTAATAAGAACGACAGCCTTCCTGTGCGAACCAGCCCTTCAGCCAGGACCGCGTTCAGCGCAATCTGCCCCATCATCAATTCCAGATAGGCGCCAATGCCTGGCATCGACCCGCAGCAGGTCTGGCCGGCGGTGACGATAACGTACAACAAGAGGATTGGAAGCCAGGCCGGGCTGACAGCTCAACCTGCGACCCGGGCCGCCAATTTTTGGGGTCACCCTTGACGTTGTAGCGACAAGATCAAAATTCTGGATTATAAGGTAAACTTACAAGCCGCAATCCATCGCCAGAGATCAAACATGAAGGAGGAACCATGCAACCCTATCCTGTTTTAGAAACACTCTTTCGTCACCACCTGTGGGCCAATCTCCAACTCCTGGAGCTTTGCAGCACGCTGCGCGACGAGCAACTTCAGGCCAGCGCAGTGGGTGGCTACGGCTCGATTATCGACACACTGCAACACATGGTGCGCGCGGAGCGCTCTTATCTTTCTCGCATCAGCACCGGAGAGCCTTATCGCCGCCCCGAGGACGCGCCGCCGTTGGACTTTGCCGAGATGGCGAAATGGCTCCGCCATAGCGGTGAAGGGCTGATCGAATGGGCGCCAAAGGTGCAGGCAGCCGACAGCGTGGAAATCCAGTGGGATAACGGAGGCATTGTGGGGCCGATCCAGATGCCCAAAGCCGTGCTCCTGACGCAGGCGATCAATCATGCCACCGAACACCGCGCGCAGATCATGGCCATCCTCACGCAACTCGGCGTCGAACCACCCGAACTGGACAGCTGGTCATATTTCGAGACGCAAGAACTCAAAGCGAATGATGACGAGGGAAGAAACGTCCAAACGACGCAGTTGAGCAATCCAACCAGCGATTTTCCGAAAATCGGGGCGCCGGCGCGGCGGGCGTTGAACGCAGCAGGCTATCAACACCTGGAGCAACTGACGCAGGTCAGCGAAAAAGAACTGTTGCGGCTGCACGGCATGGGCCCCAAGGCCATCAGAATATTGCGCGAAGCGCTCGCGGCCCAGGGGGCAGCGTTTGCAGACAAGTAGCTGCCACGCAACGTCGCAAGATCTGGATTTTTGGACTTCCAGAAATTCATGTCGAATGGCACGCACCTTGTTCGACGTATGGGTAGAGCGGGAAATTTGCCGCTCCCGTCAACTATGTACACAAAGGAGATAAACAATGCGCGTCATGGTTCTGGTCAAAGCCAGCGAAGAGAGCGAAGCGGGCGTGATGCCGAGCACGGGGGCTCTGGCGGAAATGGGTGCGTACAACGAGCAACTGGTCAAGGCCGGCGTGATGCTGGCGGGCGAAGGCTTGCAGGCCAGCCACAAAGGG
>JACSRH010000112.1 GCA_014879855.1 Caldilineaceae bacterium
GAACGGAGATGCCCTAACGGGCACAGGCCCTCAACCTGCTGTGTATACCAATTCCACCATAGGGGCGAACACGAATTGGAGTATACGCAGTTGCTCCAAAAAAGTCAAAAAAATGAACGTGCAGTAGGTCAAATCTAGGAAATGTGTGAAAAATTTCACAGTTCACTTTTTTATCTTCCAGTATACTGCTTACTATTGAAAGAATAGGCGAAATTGATGCGCCACTTCAAGTGGCGCCTGAGAAGCTGATAAAGTATCAACGAGGGCAACATGGTGGAAAACTCGACGCAACCAGAGCGCAAATTGACGCCTGAGGATCGGTTGTTGAAGCATCTGCCCTTTGCCGAGCGGTTCGATCAACTTGACCAGCGAATCACGCAGTGGATGGCTCGCTACGGGCTGGTGATGATGCGTGTGGCGCTCGGCATTATCTTCTTCTGGTTTGGCGCGCTCAAGCTCATTCCTGGGCTGAGTCCGGCTGAAGATCTGGTGCGCGCTACGATTTTCTTCATCGATCCAAACTTGTTCCAACCTGTGTTGGCGATCTGGGAGATAACGATCGGGCTTGGTCTGATCACTGGTTGGTTTATGCGGACGACGCTGTTGTTGCTCTTTTTACAGATGCCAGGCACAGCGCTGCCCATCCTTATTACGCCGGAAGCCGTCTTTACACTCTTTCCGGTTGGTCTCACCATCGAAGGGCAGTATATCGTCAAGAATCTAGCGTTGATTACGGCGGCGATTGTGCTGGGTAGCACGGTGCGTGGCGGGCGCATCGTTTCATAGCAGTGAGCTGACGTTGTTCGGCACAGGGTTTTATGGAAAAGGCCTCCGTTTGGAGGCCTTTTCCATGTCCAACAGACTGGGCAATAGAATTCCGACTCAACCAGATCTCGTGTGGTTACGCGCTGGGGACGGGTTTGCGGCGCTTCGGGCGAGCAGAGAACGCTCAGCCCATCCCCGGCGCGTAAGACCCGACCACATGAATTCCGGTTGAGCCGCAAACCTGGCAAGACGCTTGTGCACTGTCGCCTCTTTCAAAACCAGCATCAATTTTATGCTACACTTGTGAATGAATCCTGATGCTTTACCGGTGATTGACTAACCAAGAGCTTATCTCTACCTGGCTATGGACATCTTACGCGGCGTCGTCGAACGCATCACCTATCATAATGAGGAAAACGGCTACACCGTTGCCAAGCTGACGCCAGAACGTGCGGAGCGCACACTGTTCGGCGCGGAGCGCGAGGTGGCGATCGTCGGCAACATGCTGGGGCTGAATGTCGGTGAGTCGGTGGAGTTGACCGGCCGCTGGACCGTCCACGGCGAATATGGCCGGCAGTTTCAGGTCGAAACCTTCCATCCGGTGTTGCCCGCCACGATCGCCGGGCTGGAGAAATACCTCGGCAGCGGGCTGATCAAGGGCGTTGGCCCGGTGACGGCGCGGCGCATTGTCAAGCAGTTTGGCCTCGACACGCTGACTGTGATCGAGGAAGCGCCAGAGCGGCTGGCCGAAACGCCCGGCGTTGGCCCCAAGCGCGTGGAGATGATCAGCAACGCGTGGATCGAGCAGCGGGCGATCAAGGAAGTGATGCTCTTTTTGCAGAGCAACGGCGTCAGCACGAGCCTCGCCACCAAAATTTACAAATATTACGGCGACGAGGCCATCAACCAGGTGCGCCACGACCCTTATCGGCTGGCGCGCGATATTTTCGGCATTGGCTTTCTCACCGCAGACAAGATCGCGCGGGCGATGGGGCTGCCGGAGGACGCGCCCGAACGCGTGGCCGCGGGCGTCGGTTATGCGCTCAACGAAGCCAGCGAGGATGGTCATGTGTTTCTGCCCACGTCGGAGCTGGTCAAGCTGACTGCCGAGCTGCTCCAGGTGTCGCCCACCTTGATCGGCATCGGGCTGGCGCGCATGTGGAACGAAGCGCAGGTCAAGGTGGCGCCTTCGCCCGGCGCCGAGGCTATCGAGCCGCAGCCAGACTTTATCGCCGAACCGCGCCTGGTGGCCGAACAGGGTCAATTGTACGCGGTGCATAGCGTCGACGAAGCCCAGCGTCTGCTTGCCGAGGAGAATGCTATTTATTTGACGCCGCTTTACTTCAGCGAAGTGGGCGTGGCGCGGCGGCTCCAGCGCCTGCTGCACGAGGCGCAGAGCCGGCTGACGCCTTTTGCGCGCTACCGGCAAACGGAGTGGCGCCACGCCATTGCAGCGGCAGAACAGGTGAATGGCTTTCCATTGGCCGCACAACAGCGCGAAGCGGTGCAGGCTGCGCTGACTTATCGCGTCACCGTGCTGACAGGCGGGCCAGGCACCGGCAAGACCACGACGGTGCGCACGATCATCGACCTGTGCCGCGCCGAGCAGCGGCGGGTGCTGCTGGCCGCCCCGACTGGCCGCGCAGCCAAGCGCCTGGCCGAAACCACCGGTGAGGAAGCCAAGACGATTCATCGTCTGCTTGAATTCAAACCGACCGAAGGAATGGCTTTTCAGCGCAACGAAGAAAACCCGCTCGAAGGCGATCTGCTGATCGTCGACGAAGCTTCGATGCTTGACCTGCCGCTGACCAATCATCTGCTCAAGGCTGTCCCGCCGGGGATGCACTTGCTGCTCGTCGGTGATGTGGATCAGCTGCCCAGTGTGGGGGCGGGGAATGTGTTGAAGGATGTGATCGCCGCGTTAGAAAATGGAGATGCGGAGACTGGGAATTGGGAAAGTGCACTCCCCCACTTCCCAGTCTCTACTCCCCAGCCTCGCCGCTTCCGCGCGGCCGTCATCCGCTTGCAGACGATCTTCCGCCAGGAGGCCGGTTCGTTCATCATTACCAACGCACATCGCATCAACGCGGGCGTATTGCCGCTCGTCGACAACGACGCGGCGACCGATTTCTTTCTCTTTCGCACGGAAGAACCCGCGCGCGCGGCCGAGCTTTGCGTTGAGTTGGTGGCGGAGCGCATTCCCCGGCGTTTTGGCATTGCGCCAGAGGACATCCAGGTATTGGCGCCGATGCACCGCGGGGTTGTGGGCGTGGCCGCGCTCAATTCGGCGCTGCAGCAGGCGCTCAACCCGGCCGCGCCCACGCGCGCCGAACGCACCATCGGCAGCCGCCTCTACCGCGTCGGTGACAAAGTGATGCAGATTCGCAACAATTACGACAAAGACGTCTACAACGGCGACATGGGACGCATCACCGCACTTGACCCGCTCATGCACACCGTCATCGTCACCTTTGAAGGGCGACCGGTGGGCTATGAGTTTCTTGAAATGGACGAGCTGGTGCACGCCTACGCGGTCAGCGTGCATAAAAGTCAGGGCAGTGAATTTCCCGTGGTCGTGCTGCCGCTCCTCACTACGCATTACATGATGTTGCAGCGCAACCTGCTTTACACCGCGGTGACGCGCGCCAGGCGGCTTGTCGTGCTCGTGGGGCAGCCGCGCGCCATCAGCCTGGCGGTGCGCAACAACGAGGTGATGGCGCGCTTCACCGGCCTCACGGAACGGCTGCTTGCGTAAAGCTCGTCCGAATCTCTTCCATCCGCTTGCGATTGACGCCCATATCGCTGCGCCCCATGCGCGACGCCGACCGGAAGTGAATAGTCTTGGCGGCATCGTCGATCACAAACTGGACATCGTCCACAAAGCGAAATATCTGCGACGCAAAGGTGGCGTGGATGTAGGTTTCCTCATCGGTCACGATCTCGGTGCGCGGCATGGCGGCGATCACGGCAAGCAACTTCTGGCGTGCATCGGCGGCGCTGCCCGTGAAGGGGATCGGTTCGATAAAATGCTCCGTGTCAGTGACTGGGGCCTGGGTGGAAACGCAATTTGGTGAGTCCGGGCAGGGCGACAGGGTGCGTGATAGGGCATCCTGCTGCACATTGGCGGGCGCGGCGCCCGCGCAGGCAGTCAACGCCAGCATCGAGAGCAGGCCGGCGGACAGCAGCAACGTCTTGGAAAGATGCGACATTCCTCTAAATCTCCTCATAAATAGTTGATCGACAGTGTTTAGCCTACACCGTCTGGCTGACAAACTCTATAACCACTCCTACAGTTTGGCTTTGCTGCTTGTAAAGAGCTCCTGCGCGTGCCGCGGCGCTACAAGATGCAGCAGAGAGGTGGCTCTTGCATTTGCGCACACGATTCTGCCCAGTGAGTGGCGCGCTGCCACAAACGTCACAACCTTAAGGTGAGTAATCGTTTGTTGAGCGCACAGTATACGAAGCAAATGTGCCATGACGCGATGCCAACTTCTCTCTACAATGGATGCAATGCGTAAGGCAGAGCTTTTGGCAAACGCTCAACTATTTTTAAGTAAATTCTAAAAGGCGAAAAACACCGATGAAATCACTGCACACATCGACAATTACACTGCACTCGGCGCGGGTTGGCATTATCGCAGGTCTCGCCATTGTGGTCCTCTTTGTGGGGACGGCGCCGGCCCTGGCTGCGCGGCTCAATGAGATCGCCTACACGGGCTGCGGTGGAGCGGACGCGCCGATCATCGACGACGCTTACGAAGCGCGTGTCGTCGAGTTGGTCAATGAGCAACGCGCGGCCAACGGCAACTTGCCGCCAGTCAAACGCATTGCCGCGCTCGGCAAGTCGGCGCGCTATCACGCTACGGATCTGGGCACGGACAACTACTTCAACCATGACACCTACGACCGCAGCGGGGAAAGCCTCCAGAAGGTGTGCGGCGCATTTGACCGCATGCGCGCCTGGTATAACTGGACCGCGGCAGGCGAAAACATCGCCGCCGGCTACGGCACACCCGAAGAAGTCATGGCGGGCTGGATGAAAAGTGACGGCCACCGGCGCAACATCCTCGACCCGAACTTCACAGAAATTGGCGTCGGCTATTACAAGGGCTCGGGCGATTATGGCGTCTATTGGGTGCAGAATCTCGGCGCGCGCGCGGGGGAGTACCCGATGATCATCAACAACGATTCGCCCGACACCGCGGACCGCAACGTCGCGATCTATGTGCACGGGGCATGGAACGAAATGCGTCTGCGCAACGACAGCGGCGCCTGGGGAGAATGGCAGCCCTTTTCGAGCAGTTTCACCTGGACCATCAACGACGGCGTGGGCGAACATATCATTTCGGCCGAGTTGCGCAGCGGCTCAGACACCCACAGCAGTTGCGACAAAATCAATTTGACGACAGCCACCGCGGTTGCGGCGCCGGCTGGCGCCGACTACCAGCTCTTTCTGCCTCTTTTGGAGTCAGACGGCCAGCAAGAACAGGCGCTGGTGCTCTGCGATTGATGCTGTTGAATTCTGCTTGGTGCTAATCGACGGCCAGGCGTCATGCTCCGCGTAAAGCTACTATTGGAGAACGCAGCTATACACAGATGAAATTGGACAGGCGCGGGTGAGCACACAGCAACAAAGCAACTGCGCCTATCCATATTTACTGGCAAGAGCTGGCCCTCAGGTCCGGCTGTCATCTGCGCTAAATCCTTGCCGCACACTGCTTTCAATGGTACACTTCCGGCATGTCCACCGCTCTGTATCGCAAATGGCGCAGCCAGACTTTCGACGAGGTCGTCGGCCAAGAACATGTTACGCGCACGCTGCAAAACGCGCTGCGCGATGGCCGCGTCGCGCACGCCTATCTTTTCTCCGGGCCGCGCGGCACGGGCAAGACGAGCACCGCGCGTATCCTGGCCAAGGCGCTCAATTGCAGTGCACCCGAAGGCGAGCGTCCTTGCAACCAATGCCCCACCTGCCAGGCAATTACCGAAGGGCGCATGATCGACCTGATCGAGATCGATGCGGCGTCCAACAACAGTGTCGACGATGTGCGCGAACTGCGCGACAAGGTGGGATTTCGCCCCAGCGAAGGGCGCTTTAAGATCTACATTATCGACGAAGTGCACATGTTGAGTGGCAGCGCCTTCAACGCGCTGCTCAAGACGCTGGAAGAACCACCGCCTCACGCCCGCTTTATCCTGGCGACGACCGAGCCTCACAAGATCCCCGCCACCGTGATCAGTCGCTGTCAACGGTTTAACTTTCGCCGCATTCCCGCCCCGGAGATCGCTGAGCATTTGAACCACATTGCAGGCGAAGAAGGGTTCAGCGCCGAACCGGATGCGCTGCTGACGATTGCCCGCAACGCGCAAGGTTGTATGCGCGACGCGGTCAGCCTGCTCGACCAGATGTTGAGCTTTGGCGCCGACCGCGTGACCATGGCGCAGGTGCAACAGGCGCTGGGCGCGGTGAACACGCAGGCAGTGGTCGATTTCGTCGGTGCGATCGCCGCGCGCGAGGCGCGGCAGGGGCTGGCGCTCATCCACAAGCTGACAACCGACGGCGCCAGTCTGACCGAATTCAGCCACCAGGTGGTTGAGCAACTGCGCGCGGTGATGGTGCTGCAGATGACCAACGACCCTGCTTTGCTGGATGACTTGCCAGCCGAAACCGTGCAACAGATGCAGGCGCAGGCGCACCAAATGGATCTCCCCACCACGCTTTATGCGATCAAGCGCTTCAGCACTGCGGTCAACGAGTTGAAGGGGGGGGTTCAGCCACAGCTTCCGCTCGAGATGGCGCTGATCGAGGTCGTGCAGGGAGAGGTGGCAGCCCCCGCCATTGTCACGGCAACTGCACCGCACGCGGCGGCCAGGCCCGCGGGCGATTCTGCAAGCCAGGGCGCAGCAAAGCCCGCGGCCACTTCCAGCCTCCCCACCGCTACAAGCGCAGCAGCGAAAAGTGAAGCTGTCGCCCTCGATGCTGAAACCGCGCAGCGGCTGTGGTCGCGCTGGAAAGAGTATCTTGCTGTAGTCAAGACACAATGCGGCCAGCAGGCCGCGGCCGCACTTCAGGCAGTGCGCAATGTGGCTGTGTCTGACCATGCTGTTGCCCTTGCCTTTGGCAGCAACGAGTTTTCGCGTAATTTGATCGCCAAGCCGGATGTTCTGCCCGATGTGGCCGCGACGCTGTCCAGATTTTTGGGGCGCGAGGTGTCGATCGAGTGCCAGCTTGGCGAGAAAGCCGTGATCAGCGGCCAACTTGTCAATGTACAGGAAGTGGTGACCGAGGGGCCGGATGCGTTGGTCGAATACGCTGTGAAAGACCTGGGCGCTCAGGTGACGGAGGATGTTGAGAAGCGCGCGCTCCGCGCGCGTAAAGCGTCTGCAGTGCAATGAATCATGCAGCAAGCGCTGTCCCAAAAGAAGGCGAAGGTTGACGCCTGGACCAGGGACAAGCGCCCCATGCATTCTCTACTAGAAAGGAATATAACCAATGAGCAGCAAGAAGCGAAGCGGGGGCGGCGGCGGTGCAGGTCGAGGCTTCGGCGGCGGCATGCCCAATATGGGCAGTCTGATGTCACAGGTGCAGAAGCTCCAGGAAGAGATGGAGAAGACGCAGGCCAACCTTGCCACCGAGGAGATCACGGTCAGCGCTGGCGGCGGCGCCGTGACCATTGTCGTGACCGGCGCGCGTGAGTTCAAGCAGGTGACGATCAAGCCGGAGGTCATCGATCCCGACGACGTCGAGATGTTACAGGATCTCTTGCTGGCGGCGTTCAACGATGCGCTGCAACAGGTCAAGCAGCTTGAAGAAGAACGGATGGGCGGTCTGACCGGCGGGATGGGGCTGCCGCCAGGGCTATTTTAACAATGCAACCACTTGCCGAACCGGTATCCAATTTAATTGACGCCTTCAGCCAACTGCCTGGCATCGGCCCCAAGACAGCGACGCGACTGGTCTATTATCTGCTGCGCAATGACGAAGCGGTGGCGCTCAAACTGGCGCATGCGCTGGAGGAGTTGAAGCAACGCACGCTCTTTTGCAGCGTCTGCTTCAACATCGCCGACCAGGATCCGTGCGCGATCTGCGCCAACGCGCAGCGCGATCATGGACTGATCTGCATTGTCGAGGAGCCGCTGGATGTGCAGGCAATTGAGCGCACGCGCGAGTTCACCGGCGTCTACCACGTGCTGCACGGTGCGATCTCGCCGGTGGAGGGCATCGGCCCGGAAGATCTGAAGATCGGCGAACTGCTCCACCGCATTCAGAGCAGCGAGACGCCGGTGCGCGAATTGCTGCTGGCAACCAATCCCAATCTGGAAGGCGAGGCGACCTCGATGTACATTGCGCGCCTGACCAAACCGCTGGGGCTGCGCGTCACGCGCCTGGCGCGCGGGCTGCCGATGGGCGGCGATCTGGAGTACGCCGACGAGGTGACGCTGGGCCGCGCCCTGACCGGGCGCAGCGAGATGTAGACGCTACGCAATAAAAAATTAAGACAAATGTTTTTCGCAAAATAATAAAAGCGGTAAGTGGAGATTGAAATGACCGATAGCACCGTAAATAAAACGGAAACCCTGAAAAAAAGCTGGCAGGAAAACACACTGGCCCCGCTCGTCAAACGCTTTGGCGAGCGCAAGGCGAAGTTCACCACCAGCGCCGAAGATATGATCGTCGATACGGTCTACACGCCCGACGCTGATAGCGACAGTTATCTGGAGAAACTGGGTCTGCCGGGCGAATATCCTTTTACGCGCGGCGTGCAGCCCAACATGTACCGCGGCCGTTTCTGGACCATGCGCCAGTACGCGGGCTTTGGCAACGCCAAGGAAAGCAACGAACGCTACAAATTTCTCATTGCCCAGGGGCAGACCGGCCTTTCTGTTGCCTTCGACCTGCCTACGCAGATCGGCTACGACGCCGATCATGCCTTCGCCGAGGGCGAAGTGGGCAAGGTCGGCGTCTCGATCTCCAGCCTGCGCGACATGCAGACGCTGCTCGACGGCATCCCGCTCGACAAGGTCAGTATCAGCATGACGATCAACGCGCCGGCCGCGGTGCTGCTGGCAATGGTGATCGCGGTGGGCAAGCAGCAGGGCGTCTCCGCCAAGCAGTTGCGCGGCACGGTGCAGAACGACATTCTCAAGGAGTACATTGCGCGCGGCACCTACATTTTCCCGCCCGCGCCCTCCATGCGGCTGATCACCGACATCTTCCGTTATTGCGCGGCTGAGGCGCCAAAGTGGAACACGATCTCCATCAGCGGCTATCACATTCGCGAGGCAGGCAGCACCGCAGTGCAGGAGGTGGCCTTCACCCTCGCCAACGGCATTGAATATGTCAAGCAGGCGGTCGCCGCGGGGTTGGACGTCGACAAGTTTGCCCCACAGCTCAGCTTTTTCTTCAACGCGCACAATAACTTCTTGGAAGAAGTCGCCAAGTTCCGCGCGGCGCGGCGGCTGTGGGCGCACATCATGCGCGACCGTTTTGGCGCGCAGAATGCCGATTCGTGGAAACTGCGCTTTCACACGCAGACTGGCGGCAGCACCCTCACCGCGCAGCAGCCGGACAACAACATCGTGCGGGTGACGATCCAGGCGCTGAGCGCGGTGCTGGGTGGCACGCAGAGCCTGCACACCAACAGCAAGGACGAGGCGCTGGCCCTGCCCACACAGAAATCGGTCGAGATCGCGCTGCGCACGCAGCAGATCATCGCCTACGAGAGCGGCGCGGCCGACACGGTCGATCCGCTGGCCGGCTCCTACTACGTGGAGTGGCTGACCGACGAGATCGAGCGCCGCGCCGGGGAATACATCGCCAAGATTGACGATCTTGGCGGCGCGCTGCGCGCGGTCGAAGAAGGCTACATCCAGCGCGAGATTCAGGACGCCGCCTACCGCGCGCAGCGCGCAGTGGAAAAAGGCGCGGATGTCGTCGTCGGCGTCAACCGCTTCCAGACCAACGAGCACAACGCGGGCGAGTTGCTGCGCGTTGATGAGACGGTGCGGCAAAATCAGATGGCGGCGCTGACGGACCTGCGCCGCGCGCGCGACAATCAGGCTGTCACAGATGTGCTGGGCCGCATTGAGCAGGCGGCGCGTGAGCCGCAGGCGCTGCTGATGCCGCTGATCGTCGAGGCGGTCGAGGCGTACGCCACTCTTGGCGAGATCTGCGACACGCTGCGCGGCGTCTTCGGCGAGTATGTGCCGGAGAACTGGGTATAGTTGACAGACTCAAAGAATAGACCGCGGATAAAGCGGATTAGACGGATCGGCGCGGATAAAGAAAAATCCGTGAGAAATCCGTCGGGTCCGTAAAGTCCGCGGTCTTTTTTGTTTGAAAAAGAACCCTTTGTACAGGATGCGCCCGCGCGCGAACTGCTTCTGGAATATATCTGGCTGCGTTCCTCAAATCTCTTCCTGGATACTTGTCAGCGACAAGCTAATCCGCTACTGTGTAGTCATCGTATACGATTGTCCTGTCGTTTGGGACTAACAAGAAGGAGCCGACGTGTCGTCACGTGTGTTGCCAGATTTGTCTGAACCGATCGGCTCGCCTCCAACACGCTGGAGCGCGCGACGGGTGCTGCTTGCCACCCTTGCGATTCTGGGGGTGGTCACTGGTTTCGCCCTGATCTATCGCTTTTACATGGTGGTCTTTCTCTTTTTTATCGCCTTTTCACTCAAGGTGGCCTTTGAACCGGCTGTCAACTGGCTTCAGCGCCGCGGTCTGCGTCGCGAAGTAAGTTTGATCTTCATTTACTCGCTGATTGCTATAGTGCTGCTGACCCTGGTGTGGATGCTGCTTCCCCCCTTGATTGAACAAGCCGGAATCGCAGCCAGCCAGCTTCCCGATCTATACCAAATGATCCGCACATTTCTGATCCACCAGCCGATCGGGCTGGTGCGTGGCGTCGGTCTGGTGATGCCGCCGGAACTGTCGCTGCCGCAACTTGCCATCCTGACGATGGAAGGCAACCCTGATCAACCGGTCGACCCCTGGGCGATGCCGCTGACGCTGGTGCAGGTCGCGTTTGCATTTGTCTCTGTCTTTGTCATGGCCTATTACTGGACGATAGAGAGCGAGCTGATCATCCGCCGGCTCTTGTTGCAGATTTCCGCCGCGCGGCGCGAAGCAGTGCGCACGCTGATCGCAGAAATTCAGGGCAAGATCAACGGCTACTTCCGCGGCCAGCTCATTCTGTGCGGCGTCATTGGCTTGCTCTCCACCCTTGCCTTCTTTGCCATCGGCGTGCCCAATGCCCTGCTGCTGGGTCTGCTCATGGCGCTCTTTGAATCGGTGCCGATCGCTGGCCCGATTTTGGGCGCCATCCCTGCTATCCTGATGGCGGCCTCGACTGCGCCGGAGAAGGTGCCATGGGTGATCGGCGCCATTGTCGCGATCCAGGTGGCGGAGAGCAATCTGTTGGTGCCGCGGGTGATGGATCGGGCAGTCGGCGTCAACGCCATTGTCTCGCTGCTGGCGATCGCGGCGTTCGGCGCGCTCTTTGGCTTTGCCGGCGCGCTGCTGGCCGTGCCGCTGGCCGCGGTGCTGCAGATTCTCTTTGCGCGGCTGCTCTTCGAGCCATCCCAGAGCGAGGCGCAGGAAACGATGGCGACAGATTCTGCCGAAGCGCAGCGCGGGCGCTGGGCGATGATGCAATTCCAGACGCAAGAACTGGCGCGCGATGTGCGCAAACTAGCGCGCGCAGATGAAGAACCACCCGATCCCGCCACGATAGCGGTGCTCGACGAAGTGGAAGCCATCGCGGTGCGTCTGAATCGCTATCTTGCCAACCAGGAGAACCATGCATGAAACGCTTTGCCCTGATTGCCTTTGTCGTGTTGCTGGTGCTGAGCTTTTTGGTGATCGTCTGGCGGCTGCAAAATGTTATTTATATCTTTTTGGTGGCGCTGCTGATTGCGGCTACGCTGGAGCGCCCGATAGAGATCGTGCAAACGTGGGGCATGGCACGTTGGCTGGCTGTCCTGTTGCTGTATCTGGTGACCGCCTTTTTGATCATTGCGACGGCTCTTTTGCTCTTCACGCCGCTGATCAGCGAGCTTGATCCTTTTGTCCAGGATCTGCTATCCAAGTACGGGCTGTTACAGAATCAGTTGGCACAGATGGCGGATGCCAATCGCGGTATCTTGATTCTCAACCTGCCGCGCCCCGACGATGTGGCGGCGATGATTGTCGCCAACCCCGACACCGGAATCGCAGAAGGATTGGTGACGGGTGCGCAGCGTATGCTTGGCATGGTGGGCGAGCTGGCGCTGGCATTTGTTATTGCCGTCTACTGGAGCATGGGCAACAATCGCTTTGAACGCATCTGGCTTTCCCTGATCCCACCGGCGCAGCGCACAACTGTACGTCGCTTTATCAATGACCTGGAAGCCCGCGTCGGCGCGTATGTGCGCAGCGAACTTGCCCAGACGGTGGTGGTGACAGCAGTGCTGGCGGTAAGCTTCATCCTGCTCAACTTCCATTCGCCATTGCTACTAGCGATGCTGGTGGCGTTCCTCTGGCTGATCCCGATCTATGGCGGTGCACTGGCTATCATCGTGGCGGCGCTGGGAGGATGGTTCGTCAATGTGCCAACCGCGGCGCTGGCGGCAGGCATTACTTTCCTGATGCTGCTAATTTCTGAATATCTGGTGCAGCCGCGCCTCTATCGTGGCCGCCACTACTGGGGCATCCTGGTGGCGATCCTGCTGCTGGCGCTGGGCGATGCCCTCGGCCTGCTTGGCCTGTTGATTGCTCCACCCACGGCGCTGATCGTGCAAATGATCATCGATCGGTTGCTCGATCGCGAGCAGGCTCCGGCTGAGGTTTCCGGTGAAGCGACGCTTGCCACTGTGCGCGCAGATCTCGATGCGCTCAAGTCGCGGCTGGAGGATAATGCAGCCCAGCTCAACCCGACAGTGAAAGATCTGACTGCGCGCCTGGACAGACTGGTGGGAGACGCAGCAACGGCGCCCTGATCGATGATGTGGATTCTATCTTGACATGGCTTGGATAAAAACTGTACAATTCTGCCTTGTTGGGAGTTCAATGGGCAGTTCCAGTTAAAATGACTTCGACTACCGGAGATTCTAAGGATATGGTTAACCAACAATCAATTACACCTGAGGGGATGGGCGCTATTATCCACAAAAAGGGCGTCCATTTTCGCGTCTGGGCGCCCAATGCCGAAGCTGTCTACGTGACCGGCGCTTTCAATAAATGGTCTGAGACTGCTGATCCGCTAAAGCGGGATGAAAATGGCTACTGGGCCGGCAAAGTTGCGAAGGCCAAAGCAAACGACGAGTACAAATATGTCATTATCAACGGCGAGCAGAAGCTGCAGCGCATTGATCCCTATGCACGCCAAGTGACAAGCTCAGTCGGCAACAGCGTTATCTATGCCAACAACTATGATTGGGAAGACGATAACTTTCAAATCGCGCCGTGGCACGAGCTGATCATTTACGAGATGCACATTGGCACCTTCAACTCCATGAAGCGCAACAAGCCAGGGAACCTGCGCGACGCCATCTCGCGCTTTCCCTACCTGCAGAAGCTGGGCGTCAATGCCGTCGAGATCATGCCCATCACCGAGTTTCCTGGCGGGCGATCGTGGGGCTACAATCCCAGCTCCATCTTCGCCGTGGAAAGTGAATATGGCGGGCCAGATGCGCTGAAGGATTTTGTCAAAGCCGCGCACCAGCATGGCATTGCCGTCATTCTGGATGTGGTCTACAACCACATGGGGCCCAGCGACCTTGACCTCTGGCGCTTCGACGGCTGGTGCGAAAATGAGGGCGGCGGCATCTACTTCTACAACGACGAGCGCGCTGAAACACCCTGGGGCGCCACACGCCCGGATTATGGCCGTCCCGAGGTGCGCCAATATCTGCGCGACAACGCGCTGATGTGGCTGGAGGAGTATCACATCGACGGGCTGCGCTGGGATTCGACGCTCTATATGCGCAATGTGATCGGCCAGAACAACGCCAAGGCCAGCGACATTCCCGAAGCCTGGGCGCTCATGCAATGGATCAACGAAGAGATCAAGGCGCACTTTCCCGGCAGGATCTCGATCGCCGAGGATCTGCAGCAGAACCCGTGGCTCACCAAGCCGACCAGCGAAGGGGGCGCTGCGTTCGATGCCCAGTGGGACAGCGCCTTTGTGCACCCGGTGCGCACCGCGCTGATCTCCGATGATGACGCGTTCCGCGATCTCGACGCCGTGGCCGGAGCCATCGCCACTATCTACAATGGCGACGCCTTCGACCGTGTGATCTATACCGAGTCCCACGACGAAGTGGCCAACGGACGGGCGCGCCTGCCAGAGGACATCAATCCCGGCAATGCTGGCAGTTGGTTTGCCCAAAAGCGCTCCGTGCTGGGCGCGGTGCTCGTCTTTACGGCGCCAGGCATCCCCATGATCTTTCAGGGGCAGGAGTTTCTGGAAGATGAATGGTTCCGTGACGACGCCCCGCTTGACTGGGCCAAACAAAAGGAGTTTACGGGCATTTTGCGCATTTACCGTGATCTGATCCATCTGCGCCGCAACCACGATGGCAACACGCAAGGGTTATGCGGCCATTTCGTCCAGGTGCATCATATTGATCAGGAGCGCAAGGTCATCGCCTTTGTGCGCTGGAATGACAAAGGCAATGAGCACGGCACGATTGTTATTGTCAACATGGCTGATGCCACCCACCAGGATTACGCGGTGGGCCTGCCGGCGAAGGGCGTTTGGCGCACACGCTTCAACAGCGACGGCGCCGTGTATAACCTGGATTGGGGCAACGAAGGTGTAGCGGCAGTGGAGGCCCAACCAGCGGAAGATGGCGCGCTGCCCTTTTACGGCGTCATCGAGATCGGCCCCTACAGTGCGCTGATCCTCAGCCGCGACCCCGCCTGATGGTTGGTCAGGCATGAAACCTGGGTGCGGTGCAAGCCAGGTTCAGCGTGTGAAAGGTCATTATGACAGAGAGCGATGTGCAAGCACATCGCTCTCTGTACACAAAGGAGGAAGAAACATGAACAATATAACGCATATCACTCTGCGCTGCGGTGAGCAATTGTACAATCTTTGCAGCTGGATAATATAATCTATGGAGAATCGGCTCGCGCTGTATGAGCGTAGGCAAAGCGCAACTCTGGCTTAATTTTGCCAGGAGTCGCAGACAGAGTCCGAATCATTATGCAAACTGCACCCCTATTTGAATTCGTTTTGACGCGGCGCGTCGGCTATGCTATGATCGAAGCGCTTTCAGACATTCGACTATGTGCTTCCCAGTGATAACGCCATGCCAGTAATCAAACGCTACCCCAATCGCAAGCTCTACGATACAGAAGCGAAACGCTACGTTACCCTCGATCACATTGCCGCCTTGATCCAGGTTAATGAAGATGTGGTGGTCATTGACCATGAAACTGGTGAAGATTTGACCAATCTCACGCTGTCGCAGATTATCTTCGAACAACAGAAAAAAGGGTCGGGACTGCTTTCGCGTTCGCTTCTGACCAATCTGATTCGCACCAGCGGCGACACCCTGGAGCAGATGCGCCGGGCGTTGATTGCGCCGCTTCATATCGAGGGCGCAGCAAAGGGAGAAGCAGACGTCAGCGCTGGCGATCACTCGCCGTTGTCCCGCATCGACGAGGTTTTTCAGGATGTGCTGACGACGCTCAATGTTCCTACAACCCGTGATCTGAAACGGCTTCAGACGCAACTTGACGATCTAAACGCCAGGATCGGCGCGTTGCTCGAAGCACAACAGACGGACGAATGGGCAGACGAATCACCGGCCGCACCCCATGCCTCAGAATCATAAAATGCCACGCCCGCAAAAACGCAGCAAGGTCGCCCTGGTGCTCGCGGGTGGCGGCATCACCGGCGCCGTGTACGAAGTGGGCGCGTTGCGCGCCATCAACGATGCACTGCGGGGTTTGACTGTAAACGATTTCGACATTTACGTGGGCACCAGCGCCGGCGCCTTGATCTGCGCACTGATCGCCAACCAATTCACCCCCGAAGACATCATCCAGACTATCGACAATCGCCATCCTGAGATCGGCGGCTTTGGCGTGAGTGATCTCTTTCAGGCAGACATTCCAGAATACGTGCGCGGCCTGCTCAACCTGCCGCGTACGCTTTGGAATTTAGGGATTGCCTCGTTGACGCACCCACTCAATATGGCGCTTTCCGACATACTGTGGGAACTGGCAGAACTGCTGCCATCTGGACTCTATGACAGCAATGCCCTGGAACGATATGTGCGCCGCGTCCTGGAGATGCCGGGCCGCCACAATCGCTTCGACTTTCTCGACAAGCAGTTATACATTGTCGCCACCGAGTTGGACAGCGGCAGTCGCGCAATTTTTGGTCAAGGCGGCAAGGGCATCGTCCCGATCAGCCTTGCAGTGGCTGCCAGCAGCGCGGTTCCTGTACTTTACCGGCCGGTGCGCATTTTTGATAAGGACTACGTAGACGGAGGTCTGCATGGCACGGCCAGCCTCGATCTGGCGATTGAAGCGGGGGCCAAGCTCGTCATCTGCATCAACTCTATGGTGCCGCTCAATGCAGCGCGTGCGTTTCCAGAGCAACATTACATGCGCAAGCATGGCATCCAAGCCATCGTCAACCAGACAGTGCGCACGTTGCTGCACTCCACCCTGCGCTATCACATCAAAAACCTGAAGGTGAAATATCCCGATGTGGACATTATTCTGATCCAGCCGGAATGGAATGATGAACGCATGTTTTCGCATAATCCGATGTACTTCAGTTCGCGCCTGCTCCTCGCCGAACACGGCTTTTCCACGGTTACCAATGGGCTGATCGAAAATTTCGATTACTATCAGCAAGTCCTGGCGCGCCACGATATTGAATTGCACACCGACGTGGTGCGTCAGGAACTGGACGCCTTGCGCCAGCAGCCGGGGAGCGAGCAGTTCTTGCGTCACATGCTCACCGAACCATTTATCAAACGCAACGGCGCCTCACTCCTTGATGGGCAAGAGGATGCACCAGAGGACGCCGAAGCCGCCTCGTTGCAGACATCATTGAATCGCCTCGAACACAACCTCGATCGTCTGGATCAGCTGATCGGCGACTCCGATTGACCACGCGTCATTGAGTTTCCAGGCCACATCCTATGCACGACCATTTCCACACCTATGTTTGACCGGCAGCCACGGCACGTGCAGCGCTTTATCTGGCTCATTGGCGGGAGCATCCTGCTCCTGCTGATCGTACTCCTGGCCGTGGTCGGCAAGCCACCGGAGTGGACGCCCGAGATCAACCCGCTCGACGATACGCTTATTCCGGCCAACGATCCCTCACCCCCACACTTTACGCCAGGAACGCTCACCAAACGTCCTGGCGACGCCATCCAACCCGCGCCAATGGCCGCCCCATACACCCTGCGCTGGCGCGCAGGCGTCGGCGCGCCAGATGGAGACATTACCTTCTACGACTGGCCTCTGGATCGACCTGGATGGTATCTGAACTGGGGCGCCAACTACCACACAGAAGATATTTGGCTGGGACTGGGCAGACGCGCGGTGATGGAGCAGCCACCCGCAACCATTGGGATGGAGTTCACGCCAATGGTGCGTATGAAAAATGGTCGCCTCTACCCAGACACCCAGGCGCTGTACGAATTGGCGCAGCGCAATCGTGGCCTTACCTGGCTGATCGGCAACGAGCCGGACGTGCGCTGGCAGGACAACACAACGCCCGAAGTCTACGCCGTCGCCTATCAGCGCGCGTACAGGGCGATCAAGTCAGCCGACCCGACCGCGCAGATCGCCATCGGCGGTCTGAGCCAGATCACCCCACTGCGGTTGCGTTATCTGGATCGTGTTTGGGAGTTCTACCAGTCACTGTATGGCGCGCCCATGCCCGTGGACGTGTGGAATATGCACGCTTTTATCCTGCGTGAAGAGCGCGCCGGCTGGGGCGTCAACATCCCGCCTGGGTTTGCCATCGATCACCGCGGCAAGTTATGGGATGTCAAAGATCACGACGATCTGACGATTGTCGAGCAGCAGATCCGGGCGATGCGCGCGTGGATGGCTGCGCATGAGCAGCAGGATAAGCCGCTCTGGATCACGGAATATGGCATCCTGATGCCGGCGGATTACGGCTTTGACGCAAAGCGTGTGATTAATTTCTTACAAGGAAGTTTCGACTTATTCCTGTCCTTGCGCGACCCGACGCTGGGCTTTGTCGGCGACGATCATCGGCTGGTGCAGCGCTGGAACTGGTACTCGGCGCGCGACAGCCGCTACCCGACCGGCAATCTCTTCGACAATTACGGGCGTTCAACCGCGGTCGGCGACGCGTACTGGCGCTTTCTGCGCCAAGAGGAAAAGCCCTAAGCTATCCCCCACGCCAGCTCCACAATCGAGTGCACGATATCAAATGTGGCGTGCGGACGCCCCAGCGTGCGCGCCCGTTCCGCCATCGTGCGCAAATGGTCGCGCTCCGGCCCAAACCAGCGCGCGATGGTGGCAGCAATCTTCACCGGCGACTCTTCGTAGAGGCCAACGTGATTGTCCACCACATAGGGCACGTTGCCCTCTTCCTGGCCGGGAATAAAGCCGCTCAACACAAGTGGAAGGCCGCAGATGAGCGCTTCGGCAATGGTGCCGGGGCCGGCCTTGCTCACGACGCAATCGCACGCGGTCATCCAGTCGGGCATATTGTCGACAAAGCCGTTGATCCGCACCCGCGTTGCCCAGGTGCGCGCGGCCAGCCGCTCCTGTAGCGCCTTGTTGCGCCCGCAGATAACCACAATTTGTCCGGCTATCTTTCCCCCTCGGCTGAGGCTGGCGTCGCATGTGGCGGCAATTTCTTCCACCGGGCCAATGCCTTCTCCGCCGCCGATCAACAACACGGCCGGCAACTCCAGGGCCATGCCCAGCGCGGCGCGCAACGCGGCCTGGGGACGCGGGGGGCGGGCAAAGGCCGGGCGAATGGGCAACCCGAGCAGGTGAATGCGCTCATCGGCAATGCCTGCACGCCGCGCCATGGCCTGTGTATTTTCGCTGGCTACGTAGACGGCATCGACTTGCGGGTGAAACCACAGCGGGTGCGCGGTGGTCAGGTCGGTCACGACGGTGACAAAAGGAACACGCGACGCACGACGCGCCATAGCTAACATGCTCACAAGTTGCAACAACGGGTGCACGGAGATGATCAAGTCCGGCGTGTGCTGCGCGATGACTTTGTCGACTGCACCAACCAGCAGCCGGCTGCTGACTTGCGCCAGCGCGTTGCTGAGGCCATGCGTCTGGCCGCCATAGAGCAATTTCCACATCCAGGGCGCGTCGTTCGACAAAAAAGGGTATGCCTTGGGCATCTGGTTGAAAGGCCACGGCAGATAATCGGTAATGAAATCGATGATGTCGATGGCGAAGCGGCCGGGATATAACTCGTCGAAGCCGGCCTTGAGCGCCTGCGCGCTGGCGCGATGGCCGCCGCCAGTGTCGCTCATCAGAATTAAGATGCGTTGCATGACAGATCCAACACGTAATCTCAGTAGGCGCCTTTGGCGCGGAGGACGGCCGGCACCGACCGCAAGAGGATATTAATGTCCAGACCGATGCTCCAGTTTTCGACGTAATAAATGTCGAGCAGCACCATCTCATCGAAGGTCAGGTCGCTGCGTCCGCTGACCTGCCACAAGCCGGTCAGCCCTGGGCTGACAGAAAGGCGCTTCTTCATCCACTCTTGATATTGGTCGACTTCTTGGGGCAGGTTGGGGCGCGGGCCAATCAGGCTCATTTCCCCGTGCAGCACGTTGAATAACTGCGGCAACTCGTCCAGACTGTAGCGGCGAATAAATCGCCCGACCCGCGTCAAGCGCGGATCGTTGCGAATTTTGAACAGCGGTCCGGTCGATTCATTTAATTCAGCGATCTGGCCGCGTAACTCGTCGGCATTGCTGACCATGGAACGAAATTTAAAGCACGCAAATTCCTTGCCATGTTTGCCCACGCGCATCTGCCGAAAGAAAATCGGACCGGGCGTATCAAGGCGGATTGCCAGCGCGATCAGCAGCACGAAGGGCAACGCCACCAACGCCATCAAGACGCCAACGGCGATGTCAAACGTCCGTTTGATCACCAGATTCCAGCCCTGGATCGAGATGTCGCGCGTGGAAATGAGTGGAATGCCGTTGAGTTCTACGACCTTCATCTGGTTCTTGGTCAGTTGAAACAGATCAGGCACGACAAAGGCTTCCACCTTCATCTGTTCGCATTCGCGCAGCAGGCGCTGAATCGTGCGGTGCGTCTGCCACGGCAGGCAGATGATGACGCGTTGAATACCGTGGCTCGCCATTACCTCCGGCGCCCTTTCCACCGAACCAAGCGCCTTGAAGCGGCCGACATCCGTGCTGCTCTTGGCCGGGTTGTCGTCGAGAAAGCCGACCAGCTTCAGGCCAAAATCGGGACGCGCGGCCAGCGTGCGCATGACCATGCGCCCCACATCGCCGGCGCCGATCAGCAGCACGCGGCGCACGCCGATGTCGTACTGGCGCAGATGGCCGCGCGCCATCATGATCACGAGCCGGCTGGCGCCAAGATAGACGGTGACAAGTATGGCCGTGTACAAGAAAACGAGGCGGCTGTACAGCATCGGCCGGAAGATCAGGTTGACCACGATCAGGAGAATGACGCCGGCGGTGGAAGCAGTGGCGATGCGCCATATTTCTTCAACCCAACTGCGCCCCGGCTGATAGGGATAAACGAGCGAGAACCGGAAGGAGATCAACATGAAGACGACCAGCAACAGCACCAACGGCAGATAACTCACCAGCGACAACTGGAACGCAGGATCAACCGCAATAAACAGTTGCAATTGATAGCGCAGCAGATAGGCCGTGAGAAAAGCGGCAAAAATCAGCAGCGCGTCCGAGCCAATCAGCAACGGCATCCATAGACGCGCGGGCACGCGGCGCGCAGCCATGGCAAGCCAGCTCGCACGCTGAGGCTTGAGGGTCAAGCTGCTTTTCGATGTCGCTTCAGTCAGATTCAGATTATCGACGGTTGCCATTTCAACCAGCTACTTGCTAGGTTCATGCTGAAATTAGCCGGGAGCAGCCACCAAGCTTCTGCAATTCATACTTTGTAGACACTTATTCAAGCTGCATTGTGCCAGCGAATGGCATTGCTCACAAGTTGGCAAGCCAACTGAGCCAATTAGCCACTTGAGTAGGCCGGGCTATCAGCCCGACGTAGCTTCTGAGCGTCGTCGCCTCCCGCATTGGTTCGACCTGCTGCTAGTTGACGCAACACCATCGGGCTGGCAGCGCGATCTACGGGGACGTCCCAAGCACTGGGACAGGCCCGGCCACACAGCATTCCGGGAACGCTACACGCAGCGGTGCACGCGCTGGTAGATCGCCAGCGTTTCCTCCGCGCAGCGCCGCCATGAAAAGCGCGCCGCCTGGTCGCGCCCGCGCGTTGACAACATATCCCGCACCTCCGGCTGCCCCACCACGAGATGCAAGGCTGTAGCCAGCGCGTCCTCATCATAGGGCGGGAAAGTCAACGCGGCCTCACCCGCCACCTCGCTGACGCCCGGGGCGCGGCTGCACACCACTGGCGTCCCACACGCCATCGCCTCCAGCACGGGCAAACCAAAACCCTCGAACAAGCTGGGATAGACAAAAACCTCCGCTGCCGCGTACCAATCCGGCAGTTCGTCGCCAGGAATGAAGCCAGGAAAGAGAACCTGCTCCGTCATCCCCAGCGTCTCCACCGTATGAAAAATTTCCGTATAGCACCAGCCTTGTGCGCCCGCCACCACCAGCTTCACCGCGCCTTCCGCGGGCGCACAAGCGCGCCGCCAGCGCGCAAACGCGCGCACCAGTCGCTCCAGATTCTTGCGCGGCTCCAGCGTGCCCAGATAGAGCAAATAGCGGTCAGGCAGATGCTTGCGCCGGCGGAAGGCTTGCATTGCCTCCTCGGTGCGCGGCGTGAAGCGCGCGGACACCCCGTTATGTATAACTGCGATTTGGTGCGCCGGAGTTCCAAAATAGTGTTGCAGGTCCGCGGCGGTTTGATGGCTGACCGCGATGACGTGCGCCGCGCGCGCGGTGCTGGCGCGGCAGAGCGCAGTCAAATAGGCGCGCTTGAAAGGCGGCAACATCTCCGGCGTGCGCACAAAAGCCAGATCGTGCACCGTTACCACACCTGGACATGGCGTCACCAGCGGCAGCACGTTGACCAACCCATGCACCAGGTCGGCGCGCTGGCGCATCAGGTGCACGGGCAGGCTGATCTGCTCCCAGGCAATGCGCGCAGCCGGATTTTCCAGCGGCAACGCAGACCGGGCAAAGCGGACGCCTCGCGTCGTAAAGGTCGTGGCGTGGAGATAGGCGGTGAGATCGATCTCAGCACTGCTGGACGCCGCACCGTTTTGCCGCGCCTGGCGTTCCAGCGCCAACGCGCCGAGCGCGCGCAGCAGTTCAGCGCTGTAGTTGCTGACGCCAGCGCCGCGGTAGCTGCTCTGCTCGCTGAGCAAGTGGGCGTTGATGGCGACTCTCATGCGCCGCCCGCCACCTGACGGTAGACTGCCACCGTCTGCGCGGCGACTTGCGCCATCGTGAAGTGCGCGAGCACGCGACGCCGGCCCGCGGCGCCAAGCTCGGCGCGTCTGTGTGGATCATCGAGCAGAAGCTGAAGATGGGCGGCCAGGGCGGCGCGGTCGCGTTCAGGATAGATCCACCCAGCCGCGCCGATCACATGAGGGATCTCGCCGCTGTCGCTGCCGACGACTGGCGTCGCACAGGCCATGGCCTCGATCAGCACGCGGCCAAACTGCTCCTTCCAGGTTGGGGTCGTATGGCTGGGCAGGACGAGCACATCCAAACCGCGATGAAATGCCGGCATGTCCGTGCTTTCGACGCGCCCGACAAAAGTCACGCGGTCGCGGATGCCGAGCACTGCGGCCAATTGCTGCAGCGCGGACAACTCGCTGCCTTCGCCCGCCAGCGCCAAGCGCCATTCCCCGCGTAGCGTCGCACAGGCGTGGAGCAAATCGGCAATCCCCTTTTCCGGCAGCAGCCCGCCCGCATAGCCGATGTGAAGTGGCCGCCCCTCATCAGACGGGCGCGACGCAGCGGCGGCAGGTGTGAACACAGCCGGGTCCACGCCAAACTGTGGAATCACGGCCACCTCACCGGAGAAACCCTTGCGCCGCAGCACAATCGCCGCGTCCTGATTGCCAGCGATGGCAACGCACGCGGCGCGGTAGTTGGCGCGCTCGAACGCGGAAAATGGCAACGGATAGCGGCGATACAAGTTCTGCCAGGTGAAAAAGGTGGCGGGGATGCCGGCGCGGGCGGTCAGACGCAGTGCCAGCCAGGTGGCCAGATTGTACGGCTCTTCATCGAAATGCAGTAGGTCGGGGGCAACGCTGCGCAATTCCTTTCCCAAAGTCGGATAATAATGAAAATGGAAATTGCCATTCCAGCGGATAGGAATCGCGCGCAAGGTGTAGCCCTCGGTATGCGCAGGACGCATCTTCTGTGACCCGCGACGGTCGCGCCAGGCAGGTGGGGTCAATACAGTCAGGTCAATGCCCAGCCGTGCGATCTCTTCCGCCTTCCGTTGATAGGCGCCGACAACCAGCGCCTTGCTGACCATGAGTACACGCATCTTTTCATTATAAACGGGACGCCGCGTACCAACACACTCAGAAAGTGTATGCTATACTGCGACAGCGATCCGCCCAGCGGCGGGCGTCGCAAGCGGACATCATGCCTGCAGAGCGAACGGGAATGAAAATGCCTTTTTCCGCGCACCTCTGCATCTCTGCGCCTCTGCACCAAAGGGTATTTTCAGAACATAAGCACTGTTGAACGAAACAGCTCAAGAAGGAATTTTTATGCGGATTTTGCTCTATACAGGCAAGGGCGGCGTTGGCAAGACCAGCATCAGCGCGGCCAGTGCAGTGCGTTGCGCCGAACTGGGTTATCGCACCGCGGTGCTCTCCACGGACCCAGCGCACAGCCTCGGCGACAGTTTTGACCGGCGCATCGGCAGCCACATGATCGAGCTTGCGCCCAATCTCTGGGGGCAGGAGATCGACCTGTTGAGCCAGATGGATCAATACTGGGGCACGGTGCAGGGCTATCTCAACGCTCTCTTTATGTGGCAGGGCATGGACAGCCTGGTCGCCGAAGAAACTGCGGTGCTGCCCGGCATGGAAGAGCTTTCCAGCCTGATGCAGATCACATCGCTGGCGGAGAGCGGCAGATTCGATGTGATCATCATCGACGCCGCGCCCACCGGCTCCACACTTCAGTTGCTGAGCTTTCCTGATATTGCGCGCTGGTACATCGAGAAAATTTTCCCCTTCCAGCGCAAGACGATTCAACTGGCGCGGCCAATGATGAAACGCATGACCGACATGCCGCTGCCCGGCGACGACATCTTTGACAGCATCGAAGAACTGGTCAGCTTTTTGGAGCGCATGAGCCGTCTGTTGAGTGACGGGGAGCAGAGCAGTATGCGCGTCGTGCTGAACCCGGAGAAAATGGTGGTCAAGGAAGCGCAACGCGCCTACACTTACCTCAACCTCTATGGCTACAGCGTCGATGCCGTCATTTGCAACCGCGTTTTCCCGCGCACCCTGTCGGACACTTACTTCGACATCTGGAAGAACGCGCAGGCGCAGAACCTGGAACTCGTCCACGAATGTTTCCAGCCTTTGCCGATCTTCGAGGTGCCGCTCTTCGATCAGGAGGTGATGGGCATCCCGATGCTGACGCAAATGGCGGATGCTGTTTTCGGGCCGGAAAAGATGCGTGGAGGAAGCGGCGACCCAACGCAACGTTTCTATTCGGGCAAGCCACAGGAAATATTTAAGAATGGGTCGCAGTATGTGCTGAGCTTATCGCTGCCGTTGATCGAGCGCGACGAAGTGCAATTGCATCGCAGTGTTTTTGACGAACTGGTTATTCGCATTGGCAACTGGAAGCGCAACATTGCGTTGCCCACTGGGCTGGCAAAATTGGAGATCGCGGGCGCCAAATATGTCGGTGATCGGCTGAACATCTTTTTCGACGCCGACGACGTGGTGATCGAGATCCCGGAAGAAGAGCTAAAACCGAGAGGATGGGATAGCCTCAAGGCGCGTTTTCGGCGCAACTGAGCTGCTCATGTCAGCAAAAACGCCACCAGAGTCTGGTGGCGTTTTTGCTCGCGTGATACAAGAAGGAGCACACAGGTTATCAGTCGGTGCAGTCAATCAGCGGTTCACAAGTGGCAGATAAAGACTGGTTACATTCATAAACTCGATGTCGTTGGAAAGGTCATAGACAATCGGCAGTTCAACGCTGCTGGCGCCTGTGACTTCATCTAATTCGACGAGTTGCGTTGCGGAGATATTGTGCTGGGCGTCCTCGGCCCACACCAGGTATGCACCATAGGCCAGGTCGGTCACCACAAAATCGCCGGCCGCGCTGGCGGTGACTATAATCGGAAATGCATCACCCTGGCGCTGCAGATAAACCGTCGCGTTAGACACATTCGTTTCATCCAGCTCGGGTTGTGAGTTGCCATTGCTGTCGTAATATACCGTGCCGGACACGATGCCGTGGTTGTCAGCGCTGTCAACCGCCAGCACTGGCGTCGCCATCAACACGACCAGCACGATCTGGATAATTGTCATGTGTGCCATCAGTAGCTTGCGGTTCATGTGCCCCCTCCGCCGAAATTATCTTCTTCTAGCTGGCATCCTAACACGACAGATCGCTTACAATCCTTTCATTCTCCTGTCATTGTACTCCATTTCACTTAAGGAAGCAATATATTCTGGAAAATGATATGTGACTTTTAAGGTCGCAAATCACTGGTGCACCCGACAGCGTCAGGCCTTATGGCGCTTATTCCACTTTGTGGTAAAGTACAGCAGATTGTCACAAGGAGCATCCAGCGGCAGTGCAAGCGGCCAGCAGATGGCACGGAGAGGAACTGAACATGGTCATGATCGCCGCACCAACGGTGGATATTGAGAAAATGGGGCGGGCAGCGCGTGTGGCAAGCCGCCAATTGGCGACCTGCTCGACCAACGCTAAAAATGCGGCGCTGCTCAAGATCGCCGATCTGCTGGAGGCGCGCCTGGACGTCATCCTGGCGGCCAATGCCCAGGATATGGCTGATGGCCGCGCACGCGGGCTGACGCCCGCGCTGCTGGATCGGCTGCTGCTCACCGAGGCGCGCATCCGCGCGTTGGCTGCGGACGCCCGCAGTGTAGCCGCGCTCCCCGACCCGGTCGGCGCGGAGATCGAGGGGCGCCTGCTGCCCAATGGGATGCGTCTCAGCCGCCGCCGCATCCCGATCGGCGTGCTGGGCGTCATTTATGAGGCGCGTCCCAATGTCACCATCGATATCGCCACACTCTGCCTCAAGACGGGCAACGCCGTAATTCTGCGCGGCGGCAGCGAAACCTTGCGCAGCAACCTGGCGCTGGCCGAAACAATTCAAGAAGCGCTGGCTGCCGCCAGCTTTCCGCGCGCAGCGATCCAGTACGTCGATAGCCCCGATCGCGCGCTGGTGACGCAACTGCTGCGCCTTGACCGCTATGTCGATATGATTATTCCGCGCGGCGGCGCTTCGCTCCACAAGCTCTGCCGCGAGCAGGCGACGATCCCGGTCATCACCGGCGGCATCGGCGTGTGTCACCTCTTTGTCGACGCCAGCGCGGATTTGCCGCGCGCGCTCGATATTGTCGAGAATGCGCGCGTACAGCGCCCAAGCGTGTGCAACTCGTGCGACACGGTATTGGTGCATCGCGACGTGGCCGCGGCATGGCTGCCGATGTTGGCGGAACGGATGGCGCAGTGCCAGGTCGAGCTGCGCGCGGGGGGCGTTGCGCTTGATTTGCTGCGCGACGCGCCGCGTGGCGCAACGGTGGTGGAAGCTGGCCCGGATGATTTCGACCAGGAGTGGATGGCGCTGATCCTGGGCGTCAAGGTGGTCGATGGTCTTGAAGCAGCGATCGAGCATATCTACGACCACGGCTCGGAGCACTCTGACGGCATTCTGACAAACAATCTGGCGCACGCCCATCGGTTTGTGGAAGCGATCAATTCGTCCGCGGTCTTTGTCAACGCCAGCACCCGCTTCAACGACGGCGGGCAGTTCGGGCTTGGCGCCGAGGTGGCGGTGAGCACGCAGAAACTCCACGCGCGCGGGCCGATGGGACTGGAGGAACTGACCACCTACAAATGGGTGTGCGTTGGCAACTGGGATATTCGTCCATGAGCGATTCTCCTGTGCATGATTACCTCTACTACGTCAACGGTGAGTTCACGCCATCCAGCCAGGCCGCGATCGGCCTCACTGATCTGGGGCTGGTGCGGGGCTATGGCGTCTTTGAGGTGTTGCGCACCTATGGCCCACGCCCCTTTGGGTTGCGCGCTCATTTAGAGCGGCTGCAACACTCCGCGATGCAGATCGACCTGGCGCTGCCGTGGTCGCTCGACGAAATCGAGGCGACCGTGCAGGCGACGCTGGCGCGCAACAACCCCACCGACGTGACGATCCGCATCATCGTGACCGGCGGCGCGTCAAGCAACTTCCTCCTCCCAGAAGGTCGGCCTTCGCTGCTGGTGATGCTGGCGCCGGTCAAACCCTACGCCGCACATCTCTACCGCGATGGCGCGGCGCTGATCACCTTCGCCTGCGCACGTTTTATGCCGACCGTCAAGAGCCTCAACTACATCACGGCGCTGATGGGACAGCGCAAGGCGCGCGCGGCCGGGGCGGTGGAGGCGCTTTATTGTGATGTGGCGGGTGATGCCAGAGGGGGCGTCACCGAATGCACCACCAGCAACTTCTTTATTTTCAAGGGCGATCAGCTGATCACGCCGGTGCAGGATGTGCTGCCGGGCATCACGCGTGCGGCTGCACTCGAAGTGGCCGGCGATCTCTTCGAGCTCGTCGAGCGTCCGATCCAGCGCGACGAGCTGGCCGAGGCCGACGAAGCCTTTATCACCAGCACCACCAAAGAGATCATGCCCATCGTCCACATCGACGGCCAGCGCATTGGCGACGGATCTCCCGGCGTGCGCACCCAACGTCTGTCGGACTTATTCCATGAGTATGTCGCTCATGGCTTGAATCCTTCCTTTCATCACGCATAGTAGAACCGCTAGATTATGTTGCCACGTATCACACTTCGAATCAGTAGCCTGTTGCTCACCCTGATGGTTGTTGCTTTATTGAGTAGTGCGTGCGGCGCGGCACAGCCTGCACCGACGCCCACCCCCACCAAAACGCCGATGGCAGTCAATGCCGCGGCGCCGACGGATACACCCGCGCCGCCGATCGAAATGCCGACGCCGACGCCCGCACCGCCAACCCCCACGGCCAACCCCGGCAATATCTCGCCTTTCACCGGGCTGCCGGTAGCCGATCCAGCCGTGCTCAAACGTCCGCCAATCTTTGTGTGCGTCAATAATGACCCGGCCGGGCGCGCCGCGCACTGGGGATTGAGCAAGGCCGACCTGGTCTATGAATATATCGTGGATGGCTTCTCGCTCACACGCATCACCGCGATGTACCAGAGCCAGGAAGCCGAGCGCATCGGCCCGGTGCGCTCGGCGCGCTATCCCAACATCTGGATGGTGCAGATGTACGGCGGTGTGCTGGCCTGTTCGGGCGGCAGCGATGCGATCCGTTATCTACTCAAAAACGAAGTCGGGTTTCCCTATTTAGACGCGGACCTCGACGACCCGTCGAACAACGAATATTTTACGAACCTGGGCAGCGACTATCGCACGCGCTTGCAGGCGCGCACCGACGGTGTGCGTCAATGGCTGGTGGACCAAGGCATCAATATCGACTGGAACAAGCCCGGCTTCCCCTTCAGCGAAGAGACGCCCCCCAATTTTTCCGGTGACGCCACCGTGATCGACATTCCTTATCCCGGTGGCAACAGCGTCGAGTGGCGCTACGAGCCAGCGCTGGGCGGCTATGTGCGCTATCAGGGCGGCGATGCGGAAATCGATCCAGCCATCGGGGGGCCGCTGGTCTCTGCCAACGTCATCGTAGCTGCCGCGGCGCACGAAGTGACCGACATTATCGAAGACACGCTCGGCACCAAGGGCATCAATATCAAGCTGCACGAATTTGGCGACCTGCGCGTCTTCCGCGATGGTAAAGTCTACGAAGGGACATGGCGCGCCAGCCAGGAAGCGCCCCCGCGCTGGCTTGGCCCCGGCGAGGTTCCGGTGCCCTTGCGCCCCGGTCAAAGCTGGGTGCAGGTCGTCCAACAGATCGAGGATGTTACGTATCAGTAATTATCAGGAATCATCGGCAACCATCAGAAGTCATCAGAAATCACTGGCGCGCGGGCGTCCTCGTCCGCAACCTACTAGATCCAGGGTGCGTCGGGCCAGCGGACTTGGGATGCACTATCAGGGAAATAGATGAATAAGGAGAATCGACCTATGACCCGCACACACACCAGCAGCGCCCGTTTATTCGGCAGTCTTCGCGGCAATCCTGTCCTGCTCCGCCGCTGGCTGATGGGCGGCGCGCTGCTGATCGTCTTCTGGCTTGGCCTGGCGTTGATCGCGGCGCCGCGCAGCGAAGCGCAAAGCGCGAGCCCCACGGCCAGCGCGCCCTCCACCTACGTCGTGCAGCCTGGCGATTCGTGGACGAGCGTGTCGCGCAAGACCGGGCTTTCCATCCGCGAGTTACAGGCCGCCAATCCGCAGTCGGTGCGCGCCAGCGGCTGGCTGATCGTCGGGGAAGAGCTTGTTATTCCGGGCGCAGGTGCAGATGCAATGACGGCGACGCCTACGCTGACGCCTTCACCGTCTCCTTCACCATCTCCCTCACCGTCTCCCTCACCGTCTCCCTCTCCTTCAGCGACGCC
>JACSRH010000445.1 GCA_014879855.1 Caldilineaceae bacterium
CTAGCGCCACTGTCTAGCGCGACATGCCTACGCAAGCCAGCAGTCAGAAACTGGGTTTTTGAGGCACTCGGTTGCTGTCATCCCCTCTGTTACCGCTCGATGAACGGTAAATATCCCAGGTTGCTGTAACAGCGAATCTCAATTGCCAAACGCCGTTCGACCGCAAACGGCGTTGTGCTGTCGACGATGCCGTTCAGCACAAATTCTGCCTTGGCAGGCGATTGCCAGGATCCAGCCGCGTCTGGCGCCAGCGTAAATGTCACAGTCGTCGGCACGCTGTCGTCTGGCGATGTTGCCGACAGCCAGTTCACCTGCGACGGCCATTCGATTGCGGGCGTAGCCGGGTTCTGGTCGCCGGCGCTCGATCCTGGCCCGCCTGGCGCCGTGATAGCAGCCGTGAAGGTGCTGCTGATTGTCCCCAACACCTGGATCCGCGGCAGCGCGGCCGGCAGCAACGAACGGCAATCGGGAGAGGCAGACGTAGACTGCAAGATCAGGCTGATGCTGCTCGGACGCAGTGCAATTCCGTCCGTCACCTCGACAATCACCGGGATCGTGATCGGTGTATTGGCCACGAGCGGGTTTGAAGAGATGACTACGAGATTCGTGCCATAGGTCGGCGTAAAGACGCTGGCGCTGGGCAGGATCGGCAGCGCGTCCGCCTCGACTGCCATGCCTGCCTCGACTGCCACGCCTGCCTCGACTGCCATGGACGCTGGCAACAACGTCCTGGCATCGACGCTGACCGCCAACGAAGCCGGTGTGGTCGGGCCAGACGGCACGACCTGGAGCAGGCTCGTCGCGGGCGCCAGCCGGATAAAAAGCGGGATCGGGAGCGCACGTGTGTTGTTGCTGAGTGTGACCTGCAGCGGCGTAGAGATGGCGCCGGACGGCACGGAAAAACGCAGCGTGGTGGGGTTAGCTGTCAGGCGATCTCGCCCTAGCCGGTCGAGATTTCCCATCACGAGCGTGCGGCGGTTGGTGGGGGTGGTCAAGGTGGTCGAAAGCGTGCTCGAGGACTGGGGATCGGTGAAGATCGTGATAGCATTGTCGCGGATCACGGCGACCTCATCCTTGCCATCGTCGTCCACATCGCCGCTGGCGCCAAAGCGATAGCCGTTGTCCGCGTCCAGCCGGGCTTCGAAGTTGATCGCCGGGTCCGCGCCGAGGTTGCTGCTGAAGAGCCGCGGCCGTGCATCGCCAGACGGCACATCGCGCAGCAGGAAGATCTCCTGGTCGCCGCCGGCCGTCACATCGGCGAGAAAAGTGACGCGTGGGGCAGGCAAGTTACTGCGCAAAAATATATCCTCCAGCTGGTTGACTGCTTTGTAGCGGCGCACCACCAGCGACGCTGCCGGCGGCCCCACGCGACGCACAGCCACCAATTCCTGCACAGGTCTGGTTGGCTCGACATTGCCGATGGCGACATCTTGCCACGGGCGCGAGCTGCTTTCTTCGTTCCAGAAGCGCGCCAGCACGTTGTTCGCTTCGCGACGGAAGATGCTCAGGATGCCCCGGTCCTCGTTGACGAGCACAATTTCCGCCTGCCCGTCGCCGTCGAGGTCGCCCACGGCCATGTCCGACCATAGCTCGCGCACTGAAACATCGGTCAGCGGCAGCCAGAGGCGGCCTCCTTCCGATGGGACGGGTTGATAGAAGACCTGAATACGCGTGCGCGTCTGGCTGCCTGGCTCGCGATAGACGACGACAAACTCCAGGGTGGCCGGGTTGCTGTCCAGGTTGCCCACGTCGAGCAGGAGCGGCTGGCCCGGCAGCAGCAACGCAAACAGTTGCTCCCAATAGATGCCGCCGATCTGGTTGTCGGGGTCGATATCCGTGGTGGTCACCACTGGATCGTAGATTTTGAGCAGCCCATTTTCGGCAAAGGCGAGGATTTCGTCATCGCCGTCGCCGTTGACATCGCCGACTGTGGCGTTGTACCAGCCAGCGTCTGGGCTGCGAAAGACGACAGGCGGCAGATTGTTCGGCGTCTGTGGATCATAGACGCGGATATAGCCGTCGGCATCGATGTAGACAATCTCCTCTTCGCGATTGAGTGTATCGACGGCCTGCACGCCTTCTTGTGCGGCCGCTGGCTGCGCCAATGTCAATCCAAGACTTAGCGCGCAGCCAACCGCGAGGAGCAACCGCCAAAGCCAAAAAACCGAGCTTCTCGAGGAAACGCGGTTTTTTGGGGCGAAGGCTGACGGTTCGTAAATGGGGCCTGTCAAGCTTGTTTGTCCTGTTTCAGTACTTAAAATTTACGCCTTGCCGAGCACAGCCGCCAACAGCGCCATGCGGATATACATGCCATTGCGCATCTGGCGGAAGTAGGCGGCGCGTGGGTCGCTGTCCACCGCGTAGCTGATCTCATTGATGCGCGGCAGCGGGTGCATGACGATCATGCGCTGCTTGGCGCGCTCCATCAACGCCGGATCGACGACATAACGATCCTTGACCTGGTCATATTCTGCTAAATCCGTGAAGCGCTCCTTCTGGACGCGCGTCACGTAAAGCACATCCACATCGCCGATGATGTCGTGCACGTCTTCGCGCTGTTCGTAGGTGTGGCCGTTGGCATTCACCACGTCGAGCTCATCCGCGGGCATGCGCAGATTCTCCGGGCTGACAAAAACGAATTCGACGGGATAATTGACGAGCAGCTTGGTCAGGCTGTGCACCGTGCGTCCAAACTTGAGGTCGCCGACCATCGCCACCTTGAGTCCTTCCACCCTGCCTAACCCTTCGACAATTGTGTAAAGGTCGAGCAGCGCCTGGGTGGGGTGTTCGCCCACACCGTCGCCGGCGTTGATGATAGGCTTGCTGGCATAGTGCGCCGCGGTCGCGGCCGACCCCACGTCGGGATGGCGGATCACGATGAGGTCGGCGTAGCTTTCCAAGGTGCGCACCGTGTCTGGCAAGCTCTCGCCTTTTGTCACCGAGCTGTACTGCACGTTATTGATCGGGATGACCTGACCGCCCAATCGCAACATCGCCGCCATAAAGCTGGAACTGGTGCGCGTGCTCGGTTCGTAGAAGAGGTTGGCCAGGATCTTGCCTTGCAACAGATCCGCGCTGCCAAAGCGTTCGACCAAAATCTTCATTTCGTTGCCGACGCCGAGAATGTAGTCAAGTTTTGGACGGTCGAACTGGCTGACGCTGATGATGTCCTGCCCATAAAAGCCATTGCTGACGCGATTGGCGGCCATGTTGTCCACCTGTTTCATTTTGGTTTCCATAAGAAACGTTGCTCCTGATGAAATCATAGAAATACCATTAAAAAATTATAACGAGACCAACCAGCAAAAAGTAGAGTGTGGATCGAGCGGATTTGACGGGGTTTGCACGGATTTCATGTGAAACCGCCCCTCAATCTCTCGCTGCCGCAAACAACACCCTGCCCTCTCCCGGTTGCGCCAAGACCTCACCATGTTCGTAAACCTTCTTGCCGCGCAGCACGACGCGCTCAACCCGGCCGTGCACGCGTTGCCCCGCGAAAGGCGTCCAGCCCACTTTGGTTTTGAGCGCACTGTCCTCCAGCGTATAGACAGCCTCCAGATCAACTTCGATCCACGTGGCCGGCTGTTCTGGCAAACCGTAGATGCGCCGTGGGTTTTCCACACAGCGCGCGAGAATGTCATCTAGCTCAAGCAGACCACTGTGCGCGGCGGTGAGCAGCAGCGGCAGCATCGTCTCCAGCCCGGGCACGCCGGGCGGCGGTGATGAAGGGGAAAGTGAGGCGGCGGTCGCGTTCACGCCGATGCCTTTCTCTGCCAGCGTGTGCGGCGCGTGGTCGGTGGCGAAAATGTCCACGGCTTCCAGATGCTCCCACAGGGCGGCCACGTCGTCGGGCGTGGCCAGGCATGGGCGCATGTCTCCGCGCGCGCCCAGCCGCGCGCGGTCTTCAGTCGAGAGAAAAAGATGATGGGGCGTCACTTCGCAGGTGACGGGCAAGCCGCGCTCCTTCGCCGCGCGGATCAGCTCGATCTCGCTGCGGCGGCTGACGTGGGCAATGTGCAGCGGCGCGGCGTAGAGTTGGCTCAGCGCCAGACAGACCGGCAGCATCAACTCCTCGGCGTGGACAGTGATCGGCCCCAGCCCGTGTGGCGCGCCGGCCATGCGATAGCCTGCTTGCGCGGCCTGCTCCGCCCAGGTGCGAAAGAGGCGGTGCATCAACGCCAGGGTGTCGATGCGCAAGCTGCCAAAGGTGTCGCTGACGTAGATCTTGAGACCACACGCCTGCGCGGCCACAGGCAGATACGCGTCGGCCTCGGTGTTGGTCGCGCCAACAAAAAGCCCGACATCACAAACAGCTTGCGCTGCTGCACGTCGGGCTTTGTCCGCCAGTCGCTCCGGGGTGGAGGTGGGAGGATTGGTGTTGGGCATGTCCAACACGGTCGTCACCCCCCCGGCCAATGCGGCCATGGTGCCGGTGGCGAAGTCCTCCTTGTATTCATAGCCTGGTTCGCGCAGGTGAACGTGCGCATCCACCAGACCAGGGAGACGGATCGTGCTCATTGGTTGATCCTCACAAATCGCAACCCTGAATCACGGGCGAGAGGCGCGGTGCGAGGGGCGCCGCCGACACCCAAAACGGTTACTGCTAAATCGCCCTCAAAAAAGCAAACACAGCGGCGATCTTGCTACACATTGTAGCCGGAACGCCGCGATCCGCCCAAACACGCCAAAGTCCAGGATGTGTCCTGAGCCGGCGCGGGCGGCTATGTCTCCGGCGCGGGTGGCTATGTCTCCGGCGCCCTTGTTCCCCGCGTCTTTGGCCGGCCTGAACTATGGTATAGTAAAACCGGGCACTCAAATTGTATGGATTAGGAGAAGACGAATATGCGCACTCGGTTTACTTTGATCCTCCTGGTTTCTTGTCTGCTGACCGTATGCCTGGCGGCCCGCGCGTGGGCGCAGGACGCAGCGACGCCAACAACGCCCGCGACGCCGCCCGCGCCCCCACGCGCGGTTAACGTCGTCGCCACTGTGGAAACTGGCGGGCCGCGCTTGCGTGTGCGCGGCGAACCCGCTCTGGCCGCGCCGATCGTGGCGCGCTTGACCAATGGGAGCGTCGTTGAGGTGCTGGCAAGCGATGCGACGCGTGGCTGGGTGCTCGTGCCGCTCTCCGATGCGGCCACGCCCTATGGCTGGGTCTCGACCACCTATCTCCGGCTCAGTGCGCCGGTGACAATGCTGCCAGTAGCGACGGCCACGCCATCCGCCCCTTTGCCGCCACCCTCCTTGACGCCAACCTCCACCGTGACGGCGACGCTGGAGGCGGCTCTCACTGCCACGCCGGTTGAGGTCGTCGTGGCGCCGCCGGCTCCCTCTGGTCTTTATGGCAAACTGGCCGTGCCTGTGTTCGACGAGCAGCGCAAGACCTACGATGTGTGGCTGGTCAACGCCGACGGCAGCGAACTGCGCCGGGTGGTGGAAGAAGCCAGCTCTCCCGCGCTCAGCGATGATGGCGCGCTGCTCGCGTATCGCCGCTGGAAGGTGGACGACCGCGGCATTGTCGTGGCGAATGCGGACGGCAGCCAACCGCTGCGCGTCACCGACAAGCTGGAAGATGTGTTGCCTTCCTTTTCGCCCGACCGCACCAAAGTGGCTTTTTCGACGTATCGCTGGGGCGACCGCAAGCACCGGCTCTACTACGCCTGGACTGACGAACAGAACAAGGTTGCCTGGGAATGGGGCAATGGCGGCATCTTTGGCGAAGATCCCTACTGGATGAGTGACGGTCGCATCCTGTTTCATGTGACGCGTCCTGAGCGCGCCGCAGAAGAACTGTGGAGCATGGATGGACGCACCGGCGAGAAGCGCACGCTGCTCTACATCACCACGTCGATCCGGGCGCCAGCCGTGGCCCCCAACAACCGCACTGTGGCTTACATGGCATTTGTCGATGGCAACTGGGATCTGTACACCTTCGATCTCGTCGACCGCACAGTCACACGCCTGACGGATGATCCGGCCGAGGATGGCCTGCCGGTTTTTTCGCCTAACGGCGAATCTATCGCATTCGTAAGCAATCGCGACGGCGCGTGGGGACTCTGGCGCATGGCGCCGGACGGCAGCGCGGCTCGGCTGATCGTCACCCTGCCCGGCCCCGTCGATGGCCGCGTCGAGTTCGAGCCGGAGTATTTGAATCACGGTTGGCTGGAAGAGCAGATCGATTGGAGTTGGTAGCGCGCCGGCGGTGCGAGGTGGCGGCGGCTCCCACGCTTGCCCCGTGCCACCTCGCACCGCCGGCGCCATTTCCCTGGCGCTCGGTTCCGCGCAAAGTTCATTCCGCCAATTCAGCACATCACGAAACTCACACAAAGCCACCGAGGACACAAAGGACACCATCTTCAGCTTTTCGTCTTTGTGTGAGACCCAATCTTGAAATAGTGAAATTATAAAGGCCCACGGGTTTCCCCGCGGCTTACAATATGGTATAGTAGCGCTACGCTGCTTCCTGCCGGGCCTCACTGGAAACCTTGACAACCAGCCGCCGACCCGCTCCACAGCCTACACGGATCGCCGCTATGCGCGAAAAGCCAATCTACCAGGACATCCAGCGCTCTCTCGCCATTCTGCGCTATTTGCAGCGCGCGCCCGCCACCAAGACGACGCTCATCGACTATGTGCTCGTCGAGGTGGAGGTGGACGCTTATCCCGAAGAAGCCAAGGCGGCCTCCCGGCGCTTCGAGCGCGACATCGAACGTCTGCGCGATTGGGGCGTCGAGATTGTAACGGGCCAGGGGCATGAGTATCACCTGCAAAGCTACGGCGCGTTCAGCCCGGTCAGCCTGGACGACGCCGAGTTGAGCACCCTTGCCTTTTTGAGCGAGACCTTCGCCACGGGCGCGCCGCAGGCCGGAGCCGTGCAGCACTTGCTGCGCCGCGTGCTGGACTGGCTCCCGGTGGGGCAGCGCAGCGCGGTCGGCCTCAAGCGTCAGCGGCTGCGCGTCGATCTGCGGCGCCGGGACGATGATTTCATCTCATCCCCAGTGCAGGCGGCGGTGGAGAAGGCGCACGATGAGCGCCGCCGGCTGCGTTTTTGGTATCTGTCGCCCGGCCAGGCGGATGGCAAGCCGCGCCAGCATACGGTCGAACCGTGGTTTCTGCATTTCGATACGATGCGCCGCCATCTCTATCTCGACGCCTACCGGCTCCATGTGACCGGGCCGTTGGGTGAATGGAGC
>JACSRH010000359.1 GCA_014879855.1 Caldilineaceae bacterium
GGCCGGTTGGGTGTCGTCGCTGAACCCGAGCAAGCACAAATCACCAGACGGTGTGGTCCGGAAACTGCTGCTTGCTCTGCTTGTTCGCAACTGCGAAGTGGACAAACGTCATTGGGTTCTCTTTACTGCGCTGGCAATGCTTTGCGCTGGCAATGCTCTGCATAAACTGCAATTCACTAGTGGCGGATAGTAGCAGATCGCTATCCGGCTGTCAAATCAATCAGGCGAATGGCGAATGGTGTCTGTTGCGGTACGCGCCTGCGAAAAGTGGCCCCTGCACGCCAGGATAGAGTGCTTGCCCGCCAATCGGCATCAAAAGCCCAGGGGTTGACTGTCGAGCAAGCATGAGGTGATTCCATGGGGCCAGGATAACCCTCATTAGCGGCAGGTGTGCGCGATGCGCAGCATTGCTGCCAATGCCCGCTCAACATCATCGTCTGTTGTGGCCCAGGACGAGACGCTGATGCGCATGGCGGTCTGTCCCTGCCACACCGTACCCCCACACCAACAACTTCCCTCGCTCTGGATGGCTGCGATCACACGGCCGGTTGTCGCGGCATCGCCAAATGTGACCAGCACCTGGTTGAGTGCAACGTCGTTCAGGACCGTATAGCCAGCCGCTCGAAAGCCTTCTGCAAAGCGCTGGGCGTGGCAACAGGTGCGCTCGACCAGGTCAACGACGCCGCTGCGTCCCAGGGTTTGCAGCGCGGCCCATACTTCGACCCCGCGGGCGCGGCGTGACAGCTCAGGAGTGAAGTCTGAAGGATTGCGGAATGAACTGGCGGTGGGCAGATAATCGGCGGTAACAGCCATGGTGGCGCGCAGCGCGGTGGCATCGCGCACCAGCGCCAGACCGCTGTTATATGGGACATTCAGCCACTTGTGAAAATCGGTCGCCCACGAATCGGCAGCGGCCATGCCCGCGGTGGCGTGCTCCATGGCGGGGACGGCCATTGCCCATAGGCCAAACGCGCCATCCACATGCACCCAGGCGTCGGCGTCATGCGCCCGCTCACAAATTTCGGCGATCGGATCAAAGGCGCCTGTGTTGACATTGCCCGCCTGGGTGCATACAAGCGTGAGGCCAGAGAGCGCCGGCAGCGCATCCGCGCGCATCCGCCCCTGAGAGTCGGTGGGGACGACGATGGTTCGCTTGCGGCCAAGACCCAACAGCCCCAGCGCTTTAATCAGCGCTGGATGTGCTTCGCTGCCGACGATCACGGTCATTGGCGGAGCGCCAAACAGACCGTCGGCCTCGACGTTCCAGCCGCTGCGCTTGAGCAGGGCGTGGCGTGCGGCCGCCAGCGCGCTGAAATTTGCCATTGTCGCGCCGGTCACAAAAGCTCCGGCGCACGCGTGCGGAAGCTGGAAGAGCTCGAGCATCCAGCGCAGGGCGATCTGCTCCAGATAGGCCGTAGCAGGTGTGACATTGTAATAGGCCGTATTCTGATCCCAGGCGCCCGCCAGCCAATTGGCGGCCAATGCCACAGGCAGCGATCCGCCGATGACAAAGCCAAAAAAGCGTGCACCAGCCATCGCCAGCGTAGCGGATGAGCACATATCATCTAGCAGCGTCAATGTCCTTTGCGGTGCGCTTGACTCTGCGGGCAGCGGCTGGTCGAGGCATGCCAGCTTTGCGATGGCTTCAGGCGCCGGGGCGACATTGCGTGCGTCAAGCCCTTCGAGATAGGCAATCGCACGGCTAGCCGCGTCTTCCAAAAGCGCTCTCATCATCATTCTCCTTGTGAAATGCGGTTTGACTTTGGTGGGGTGATCGATCGAGGGTGTAAGGGCCGGCTCATCCCGCCGTGCGAGCAGCAGGATGAGCCAAAGCGCCTGCCAGACCAGCGGTTACGTCGCGGGTTTGATATTCTGGTTGACGTGGAAGAGATTGTGCGGGTCATACCGAGCTTTAACCTGCGCCAGCCGTGCGTAGTTGTCGCTGTACGCAGCCTTCACTCGCGCTTCGCCCTCCTCCATCATCATGTTTACATAGCCGCCGCCAGCCGAATAGGGATGCATGGCCTGCCAGTAGTCCTTGGCCCAGGCAGTGGTGCGTTCGTTGTTGCGGGGGTCGGGATCCACGCCGACGATCACCTGCGCAAAGTTGGCGTCTCGATAGCCCCAAGCCGTCGCGTGCGCGGGCACGCGACTCGCCGCGCCGTTGATCGGATAGATGTGCATAGTCGAGTGCAAGGTGGGCAATTGCGCCGCGTATTGGGTGTGCAGGTCGATCGCTGCATCCTCGTAACCGTTGAAGAAGTCTGCTCGCCAGTACCACTGCAAACCAGGCGGATAGAGGCCATCGAACATGCTTTGCAGCGCGGGGAGAGGAATCGGCCCGGCAAAATCGATCGCGGGCGGCTGAACTGCCGGATGGGCGCAAATGCGGCTTCGGCTGTTTCCAGCGCACCGGTGTAGCACCAGACGATGACGCACATTTTCTGCAGGTGATAGGCTTCGGGGAAGGGAGGCGCCGGCGGCACGGTGGCAAAGCCAAACCAGCCATTCATATCATCGGATGCATCGAGAATAAAGTCCTGCCAGAAGCTGAGCAGCTCGGCGCCCATCTCCAGCGGCCAGAACATCGGCCCGCCATAGACAGTATGCACCGGCCTGCCCTGAAACAGAAACGAAGTGACCACACCAAAGTTGCCGCCGCCCCCGCGCACAGCCCAGAAGAGGTCAGCGTTCTCATCGGCGCTGGCGGTGACAAAGCGACCGTCAGCCAGCACTATATCCACGCCCAACAAGCTGTCGATGGTCAGGCCATATTTGCGTGAGAGATAGCCAATGCCGCCGCCCAGCGTCAACCCGCCCACGCCGGTGGAAGAGAGAAAGCCAGTGGGCACCGCCAGCCCAAAAGGATGCGTCGCGTGGTCAACGTCGCCCCAGACACAGCCGCCTTCGACGCGCACGGTGCTGTTGGCGGGGTCCACACGGATACTGCGCAGGTGCACTAGATCGATGACCAGGCCATCGTCACAGATGCCCAGGCCGGGACCATTGTGGCCGCCTCCGCGCACGGCCAGGGTGAGGTCGTGGTGACGCGCAAAGTTGACGGCGCTGATCACGTCGGCCACATCGGCGCACTGGACAATGAGCGCCGGACGTTTGTCGATCATGCCGTTGTACACCTTGCGCACCTCGTCATAGGTTGCGTCATTGGGTTGGATCAACCCGCCGCGCACTTCGGCGCGCAATGCATCGATTGCCGCTGCGTCCAGAGCGAGCGCGTTCATGGTAGCGGTTAACGTAGCCATTTTTCCTCCTGATTCACCTTATATAACTCTCGGTTGTTACGGTTGTGCGGCAAGATGTTGTCGCCTGGGGCAACTTACCAAAAGCCGCGTTAGCCAGCCGTTAGTACAGCCGTTAATGAATAAAGGAATTTTGCGCAGTGAAAAAGGAGAGCAAAAAGGGGTGGTTCCAGTTGCGGTTACAGTTGCGGTTACAGTTGCGCGAGCAAGGCGCGCGCCGCTTGCAGATCGGGGGTAGCCATGCCTTCGGTGAACCAGGCATAGAGCTGGCTCAACTGCTGCTTTGCCTCTGCCTGGCGCGACGTGGCCTGCCAGAAGCGCGCCAGGCTGGTCGCGGCGCGCAATTCAAGCGAGCGGGCTTGCTGCGTCCGGGCAATTTCACACGCGCGCTGGAAGGCCGCTTCAATGTCGCCTGGGTCTGCACCTTGCGCCCCCATCAACTCGCCGCGCAAGCGATGGATTTCGGCGTCCCACCAGTGCTCGTTATTTTGTAACGACTCCGCCAGCGCCAGCTCAAGCGCCTCCAATCCCTCATCCGGGCGTTTGGCTTTGAAACAGGCGCGCGCCAGCAGCGAAAAGTAAAGCGGCAGGCGCAAGCGCGATCCCATCTTCATGAAGCGGTGGATTGTGCTGCGCAGTTGGGTCAGACCCTCTGCATCGGGCTGGCGCCAGACCTGGGCAAAGTGGAAAAGGATGCTTGCCCAGGCATGGTAGTAAGTTACCTGATATTCCCTGGTAAGCGTGTATGCATCTTGGGCGTGGGCAAAAAAAGTTTCTGCATTGGCGGACCAGGCTTGCAGAGTCGCTCCATAGGTAACGGCCAGCGCATGATTGAAGGGTTGTTCAAGTTCGCGCGCCAGGGCGATGGCATTCCGTGCGCTTGCATGCGCGGAATCTGCATACCCCAGACACCACAACGCGTGAGAATTCCACGCGCACCCAAGCACCAGATAGTTGACGCCCTGCGATTCTTGCAGATCACGGATGTGCCGGCTGTCGCGTTCGGCCACAATGCGCTCAAATTGCTCGCGCGCCTCCACCAGGCGCCCCATGTGCAGCTTTGCCCCCGTGTACATCAGTCCGGCGAATGGTGGTGGATTGTCCTGAATCTGCCGGAAAAGCTTGTCCATCTCCGGGTAGGGATACTGCACCTTTTCCAGCCGGGCGGCGACGACATTCAACGACTGCAAGCCGTACAACGCCTGAACCCGATGCGAAGCATTTCCCACTGTGTTGCTCAAGATCAGCGCACGGTTCAGGCACTGCTCAACCTCCAGCGAAGCCCATCCTTTGGTGATGCGGTACAGGGGCGCCAGCGCCAACTGCAGGTTCAGCTCTTGTGCGTCGCGCAGCGTGCCAGGCGGCAATTGGGCCAGCAGCGCCAGACCGCGCGTAAACAGTTCGATGGCAGAGTCATTGGCGTAGACACCGGCCGCCACTGAACCCGCGTGCTGATAGTAAGGGATCGCCTGCTCCACCAGACCTGCCTGCTCATAGTGCGCCGCCACCTGCGCGCTGATGGGGTCGAGCCGTGCGGCGTTGAGTTGCTCCAGCGCCTGCGCGGTGCGGCGGTGGAGCAAGCGACGCTGGGGCACGCTGGTCTCGGCGTAGGCGACTTCGCGCAATTTGTCGTGCGTAAAATCGAAGAGGTTCGCCGCCTGCTCATGTACAATACGTCGCTGCCACAGCTCATCAAGGGCGTGAATGACGGTCTCTTCGTCCTCATGCGCGGTCAGAAGAAGCAGTTCCAGGGCAAAGGCGCGGCCAATAACGGCGCCGACCTGCACCACCTTGCGTGCAGTAGGCGAAAGCTGCGCCAGCCTTTCGACAATCACCGCCTGCACGCGTGGGGGCAGGATGGTCGGATCAGCGTCCGCCGCGGCTGCATCGGGCGCGGCCGCAGCCGCAGCAGAGTGGGCCATGCTGGCGCGGATCGTTTCCACGACAAAGAGCGGGTTGCCTTCGGTCTCGCGATAGAGGCGCATGGATGCCGCGCTGTCCAGCGCATAGCCTTGCACTTGCGCGGCCAGCGTGGCTGTTTCCGCGGCATTGAGCGGCGCCAGCTCGATGACACTCACCCCCACCTCCGCGCGCAACTGCCGCGTCAGGGCGGAGAGCGGGTGTTCGGGCGGCGATGCTTCGCTGCGCGCGGCGCCAAGCATGAGCAAAGGGCGGCGCGCCGCAAAGCGCAGCAGAAAGTGCAGCCACTCCAGCGTCTCCTGATCACACCAGTGCAAGTCGTCAACCCACAACAGCAGCGGCGCTGGCGCGGCAAGGACCCCGCGCGCCAAGGCTTCAAAAAAACGTTGACGCCGTCCATATTCAGTAATCGGTTCAGGCTGCGCCAGCGTAGGATGGTTGTTCAGCACCTCCGGCAGCAGACGAGCAATTTCTGTCAGCCAGATCGGGTCAAGCGCGGCCAGAGAGGATTGTACGGCGCTGCTGCGCAGCCATTCCGTCACCGGCGCCAGCGATAGACGGCCTTCGGCGCCGTATGCGCGCGTGTGTGCGGTCGTGAAGCCCTGGCGCATTGCCCACTGAAACAGTTCTTGCGCCAGGCGCGACTTGCCGATGCCCGCTTCGCCTGTGATGAGGGCAAACTGAGCGCCGCCCTCGACAGTGTGCTGCCAGATTGTCTGCAACTGCTGCCATTCAACCTGCCGCCCAATCAGGCTGCCGGATTCCCCGTTGGATATAGTAGCCGCTTCAAAAGGAGGTGTGACGCGCGCCGCCCGCTGTAGCTGTTCATATGCACTGCGCAGCGCTGTGCTTGGCTCAACATCCAGCTCGCGCCGCAGGATTTCAACGGCGCTCTGATAGGTGCGCAGCGCGCCGGTGCGATCCTCGTTCAAGCTGTGCAAACGCAGCAGCGCGACGTAGACGCTTTCATCCAGCGGATCGAGGCGGAGTAGCTGCTGCGCGACTTGCAGTGCGGGGGCATAGGCGCGTTGGCTTTCGAGCACACCGATCAATCTTTGGCAGGCGCTGCTATATTGCTGGCGCAGATGCTCGCGTTCAGACACGATCCACTCATCGTAACAGCCGGGAAGCAGATCGCCCTGGTAGATGGAGGCGGCCTGCTCCAGGCAGGAGCGCACGGCTGTGGCCGCACCCTGCGCCGCGGCGCGGTCAGCTTCATACAGCAAATGCCGGAAACGCTGGACGTCGATCTCCTGCGCTTCATCGGTCTGCCAATACACCGTGTTGGCGTCGATCACCAGAAAGCGCGCGGCGGTGGGCAGCGCGTGACGGAGTTGGTACAAGAACTGGCGCAGATTATTGAGCGCATGCGATTCGGGCGCATCCGGCCAGAGCACAAAGGCGACGCGAGGGCGCAGTTGCGGCGCGTCGGCATGCACAATCAGGTACGTCAGGAGCGACTGCAGGCGCGCCGAATGGACGCCCGCAACCGGCCTGTTGTCATAGGTGAGGTGAAAATCTCCGAAAAGTTGCACACGTAAAACAGGGTGTGACATACAGCAACCGAATCCCAATGCTATCAGACGACAATGCAGGCGATTGTCAAACATAGCGCCAACAAAACGCGTCGGTGGGGACGATGCAGTATACTCCTTTCCACGGTTCTACAAAATCGGATCAAACGGCTGCCGGGTCACCCTTTTTCCTTTCTCGAAGGCCATCTCTTTGGCGACGCGCTTTGCGGAAATGCACAGGATGTGGCTTAGCGGCTGTTTGACAAGGGCAAATCTCGAAGCAGAGACGCGGAGGCTTGCAGAGAAGAAAGCGCAGGTCTCACGCGGCTTTTCGCATTTCTCTCTGCGCTCCTCTGCCTCTTTGCGCCTCTCTGCGTCAAAGGGACGCCTGTTCAAACAGCTTCTCAGCCCGCCCCCGATCCCGATTTTTTGCCTCTACGCAACCTGCGTGGCGATCCCATCCACAAGCAGATAGGGGGCGACGGAGGTGTAG
>JACSRH010000174.1 GCA_014879855.1 Caldilineaceae bacterium
CACAGATGGCACAGATGACACAGATTATGAAGACGTCTCCATCTGTGAAATCTGTGTCATCTGTGGAGGTTGTTGGCTTTGGTGAACCAACCGCTTGATCCACAGATTACACAGATGACACAGATTATGAAGATGTTTCCATCTGTGAAATCTGTGTAATCTGTGGAGGCTGTTGGCTTTGGTGAACCAACCATTTGCCCCACAGATGGCACAGATGACACAGATTATGAAGAACGTCTCCATCTGTGTAATCTGTGGAGGTCTTTGGTCTTCGAACCTATTCCTATCGCTCGATTCTGGAAAACGAGGAGTGCATGGCAGTCAGACAAGCGACGGAACTACAGAATGCAACCGGTGCACGCCGCCTCACCGCCCGCAAGCGCCTGAGTGCGCGCCTCTGGGCCGCGCGCTGGTGCTATCTCTTTATGCTGCCGGCGCTGATCCTCTCGGCGCTCTTCACCTTCTACCCAATCGTGATGTCTTGGTACTACTCGCTCTTCCAGTGGTCGGGCTTCACCGCCAGCAAGACCTTTATTGGCCTGAGCAACTACACCGAAGTGGTGGGCGACAAGTACTTCTGGGACGCGTTCGTGCGCTCTTTCCTCTTCATGCTCGTCAGCGTGCCGATCAAGCTGGGGCTGGCGCTGCTGCTGGCGATCCTGCTCAACGACCAGGCGATGCGGATCGTCTCGCCCGCGTTCCGCACGATGTTCTTCCTGCCCGTCGTCACCACCGCGGCGATCATCGGCATCATGATGACCTTCGTGCTCAGCCCTTTCAACGGCCCCATCAACAAAGCCTTCCTCTCGCTGGGGCTGATCAGCGGACCGATCGATTTTCTCGGCAACCCCAAGCTCTCGCTGTGGACGGTGGTCGGCGTGGAGATCTGGAAGTGGCTGGGCCAGCCGATGATCTACTGGCTGGCCGCGCTGCAAGTCATCCCGCAGTCGCTCTACGAGGCGGCCAAGGTGGACGGCGCGACCTGGTGGCGGCAGTTGCTCCATATCACCCTGCCGCTGCTGATCCCCTTTGCCATCGTGATCGTGCTGATCACCGCGGTGGGCACGCTGCGCGTCTTCCCGCTGGTGCAGACGATGACCGGCGGCGGCCCCTTCTTTACGACCGAGGTGATGGAGGTCTACATCTATCGCACGGCCTTTGGCTCCGACATGGGCGGCATCGGCGTGCCGCGGCTGGGCTATGCCTCGGCCGCGGGCGTCGTCTTTGGCGTGTCGATCATGCTGCTGGCGCTGCTGCAGGCGTGGGGCGTGCGCAACATGCGCGATGTGCGCAGCGCGCTGGAAACCAGCGGGGAGTGAGGAGCCAATCATGAGTGTCGCCAATCTGGATGCCCGCACCCCCCCGCCGCGCAAGCCACGCCGGATGCGCGCCTCCGTGCTGCGCGCGACGATCATCAGCCTGATCCTGATCCCGATCAGCCTGCTCTGGATCTACCCGCTGTTGTGGATGGTCAGCGCGTCGCTCAAGACCAACGCCGAGATCTTTGGCGGGCTGGGGCTGATCCCGGCGGCGCCGCAGTGGCAGAACTATGTGCGCGCGTGGGAGCAGGCGCGCATCGGCCAATATTTCCTCAACACCGTGATCATCACCGTCTCGTCCGTGCTGCTGGTGATCGTGATCACCTCGATGATCGGCTATGTGCTGGGGCGCTACAGCTTTCCGGGCAAGCGCGCCATCATCGGCCTCTTTGTGGCGACGGTCTTTCTGCCCACCGGCTACACGATCATCCCCGTCTTTGAGATGGTCAACCGGCTGGGGCTGGCCGACACGCTCTGGGGCGTGATCCTGGCGCAGAGCGGCGGCGCGCACGTGCTCTACATCCTGCTCTTCGCCGGCTACTTCAGCCAGCTCCCGCGTGAGCTGGAAGAGGCCGCGATCATGGATGGCGCTAGCTTTGTGCGCGTCTTCGTGCAGGTGATGCTGCCGCTGGCGATGCCGATCGTGGCGACGGTGATCATCCTGCACTTCATCAACTCGTGGAATGACTTCCTGCTGCCGCTGGTGCTGACCCTCTCGCGGCCCGACCTGCGCACGCTGGCCGTGGGCATGTACGCCTTCCGCGGCGAGTTCTACGTCGACTGGAGCGGCATGGCCGCGGCCGCGTCGATCAGCCTGCTGCCCGTCATCCTCGTGTTTCTCTTCATGCAGCGCTACTTTGTCGAAGGCATTGCCGGCGCTGTCAAACAATAGCCGGAAAGGCGCAGACCCGTGTCACGACCCAATATTCTCTTTATTTCCACCGACCAGCAACACTACAGTGCTCTGGGCATGACTGATCCCGTGCTGCAGACGCCAGCGCTCGACCGGCTGGTGCGCGAGGGCACGCGCTTCACCCGCGCCTACTGTCCCAACCCCACCTGTTCGCCGACGCGCGCCTCGCTGATCACCGGCATGTATCCGGCGTGGCACGGCTGCTGGGCGATCGGCGTCAAGCTGCCGGAGGACGTGCCCACGGTGGGCGACCTCTTCCAGGCCAATGGCTACCGCTCGATCCTCATCGGCAAGGCGCACTTCCAGCCGCTCAAGTCGGAGCCGGGCAGCGAGTCGATCGAGTGCCAGCCGGTGCTGCGCGACCTCGACTTCTGGCGCGACTTTTACGGCCCGTGGTACGGCTTTGACCACGTGGAGACCGCGCGCATGCACGCCAACGAGTCGCACGCCGGCCAGCACTACGCGCTGTGGATGGAGGAGAAGGGGCTGGCGAACTGGCGCGATTACTTCCAGCAATGGCCGCCCGACCCGGACGACAAGTACGCCGGCCCCTACTACATGCGCGACGCGCTGCACTGGGACCTGCCGGAGGAGTTCCACCACACCCATTGGATCGGCGAGCGCACTATTGCCAACATCGAGCAGTGTGTGGAGTCCGATCAGCCCTTCTTTCTGTGGGCCAGCTTCTTTGACCCGCACCCGCCCTACGTCGTGCCGGAGCCGTGGGCCAGCTTGTACGACCCCGCGGAGATGCAGCCGGGGCGTTATCGCGAGGGCGAGTTTGCCGATATGCCGCCGCACTTTGCGCGCACGCGCGAGCAAAACCCGGACTTCAGCGACTACAACGAGCCGGGCGGGCAGGGGCTGCATGGCTTCCACTCGCACCTGCACAGCGACGACGAAATCCGCCGCAGCCTCGCCTCCTACTACGGCATGATCAGCCTGATCGACGCCGAGATCGGGCGCATCCTCGACTATCTCGATCTGGCTGGGCTGGCGGAGAACACGCTGGTCGTCTTCACCTCGGACCACGGCCACTTCCTGGGCCAGCACGGGCTGATCGCCAAGGGGCCGTTTCACTACGAGGATGTGCTGCGCGTGCCGATGATCGTGCGCTATCCTGGCTGCGTGCCCGCGGGCGAAACCTCCGACGCGCTGCAGAGCCTGGTCGATTATCCGCAGACGTGGCTGGCCGCGGCCGGCATCGACGCGCCGGGGATCATGCAGGGCGTCGATCAGCTCCCGGTCTGGTGCGGCGAAGAGGCCGCGGCGCGCGACCACGTGCTGGTCGAGAACCGCCACAACCCGACGACCGTCCACCTGCGCACGCTGATCACCGACCGCTACAAGATCACCGTCTACCGCAATGCGGAGTACGGCGAACTCTTCGACCTGGAGAACGACCCGCAGGAGCTGTGCAACCGCTGGGATGACCCCGCCTACGCCGCGATCAAGGGCGATCTGCTGCTCCGCTTCGTGCAGGCCGAAATCCAGCGCGAGCCAACGCGTATGCCGCGCGTCGCCGGCGCGTAAGCGGCATTGATAGAACGCGGATGACGCGGATCGAGCGGATTCCCACGGATAAAAAATTTGCGCTCATCCGCCAAATCTGCGTTATCCGCGTTCTATCTCCTTCTCCTCTCCCAATATTCTTGCTTGAAATCAAGGAGCTTTTTTATGCGCATTCTCTATATCGACATCGACTCGCTGCGCCCCGACCATCTCTCCTGCTACGGCTACCACCGGCAGACCTCGCCCAACATCGACAGGCTGGCCGCCGAGGGGGTGCGCTTCACCAACTTCTATTGCAGCGACTCGCCCTGCCTGCCCAGCCGCACCGCCTTTTTTACCGGCATGTTCGGCATCCGCACCGGCGTCGTCAACCACGGCGGCGCCTACGCCGACATGCCGCTCGAAGGGCCGGATCGCGGCTTTCGCGCACGTGCGGCGCAGGAGAGCCTCGGCGCGATGCTGCGCCGCGCCGGCTACCACACCTGCATGATCAGCCCCTTCCCCAACCGCCACACCGCCTACCAGGTGAGCTTTGGCTTCACCGAGACCTACGACACCGGTAAGGGTGGGCTGGAGAACGCCGACGAGATGTATCCACCGGCCAAAAGCTGGCTCGAAGCAAACGGGCAAAAAGACAACTGGTTCCTGCACGTCAACTTCTGGGACCCGCACACGCCCTACGACCATCCCGCCGACTTTGGCAACCCCTTTGCGGACGAGCCGATCGAGCCGTGGATCACGCAGGAGCTGATCGACCGGCAGAAAGCCAGTTACGGCCCGCATGGCGCGATGGATGTCGCCGGCTACGACGACCAACTCCCGCCGATCTGGACGATGGGCGTCGGCCACATTCGCACGCTGGCCGACGCCAAGGCGCACCTCGACGGCTACGACACCGGCATCCGTTACGCCGACCACTACGTCGGCAAGCTGATCGACGACCTCAAGGCGCTGGGCATCTACGACGACACCGTGATCATCGTCAGCGCCGACCATGGCGAGAACCAGGGCGAGCTCAACATCTGGGGCGACCACCAGACCGCGGACCACAACACCAACCGCGTGCCGCTGATCGTGCGCTGGCCGGGCGTCACCGACAGCCAGGCAGGCGGTGTGCGCACAGGGCTGCACTACCACCTCGACCTGCCCGCCACGCTGGTCGAGATGCTTGGCGGGACGCAGCCGCCGGATTGGGACGGCCTCAGCTTTGCCGCGGATCTTGGCGCCGCGTCCGACCCGGGTCGCGACTACCTGGTGCTCAGCCAGGGCGCGTGGAGCTGCCAGCGCGCCGTGCGCTGGGATGAGTGGCTGCTCATCCGCACCTATCACACCGGCTTGAAAGACTTTCCCGAATACATGCTCTTTGACCTGGACGCGGACCCGCATGAAACCGACAACCTGGCCGCCACACGACCGGAGGTGCTGGGCGCAGGTCTCAGGCTGCTTGACCGCTGGGTGGGCGCGCAGATGTATCGCTCGCAGCGCGGCGACCCATTCTGGGGGGTGATTGCCGAGGGCGGCCCGCTGCACGCCAAAGTCGGCAGCCCGGCCTGGGAGGCCTATCTCGCGCGTCTGCGCGCCAGCGGCCGCGGCCATCACGCCGATGCACTGGCGGAGGCGTCCGGCCGGCCGATCGGGTAGGATTCCAGCGAAATCTGCCAGACCCCGTCGCGTCCGCACCATTCGCGGCCGGTTTTTGTTATGGTTGTGGAGTCGCCAGCCGAGAACGGCTCATCATTCCGGCGGGGTGTTTGCGACGGAAGGCACAGGCGGGGCAGAGGTCGCCTTCGCCCGCAAAGGAAGCGTGGCAGCGCTTGCACGATCTGATGGCCTGCTCCAGCAGCGTGATCAACTGCGCGTCGGCATACGCCACCGCCGGCGCCGACTGCAACGCGGCTGGCGCGCACAATTCGACGCACAACCCACACGCGGTGCAGGCGAGCGGATCCAGGTGCAGCGCAAACGTGTGCTCAGTCAGTTCCGAAGAAAGCGCCCCGGTGGGGCAGACGGCCGCGCAGGTCTGGCAGGCAGTGCAGGCAGAGGAAGCGGCGAGGGATGGGAAGTAAGCAGTGTTGCTTCGTCGTTCTTTCGGCAAGTGAGCGAGCGCATGGAGCAAGGCGCGGCGCTCCAGCGGCGGCGTCTTGCCTACTGGCGGCGCGCTATCCAGAGGTGGCAACGGGAGATCGGCCTCTCTGTTGCCGCCGACAAAGCGATGCAGCAATGCACGTCGCGAATAGTGCGGCGCGTGCGTCGCATGAAGCGGCTTGCGCACACCTGCTGCCGGCGCAGTATCGCGGACGGTAATTGAGATGTGGGTCAACGTCGCGGCGCGGGCGGCTGTGGCCGCAATCGTTTTACGCAGCGCGCCGATCGGGCAGGCGTCGCAAGCTTCCAGCCGCAGGCCAATCGCGTCGACGCCCAGCGCTGTCAGTCCCACATAAGCGGCTGCACCCAGGCTTGCCAGACAGCCCTGCACCTGCACGATGGCATCAACGCCTGGCTCGGCCAGCGTGGCGGCAAAGGGGCCGCAGGTCAGATCCAGTGCGGTGCGCGCCCGCAGCGTCGCTACAGAACGCAACAGGTGCGCTGTCTCATCCTCCCCAGCAAAGACCCCGGTCGGACAGAGGTGCAGGCAGAGACCACAGCCGCTGCACGCCGCTGCGTCCAGGCTTACTGCGCCCGGTGCAACGGTGAGCGCCTGTGACGGGCAAGCCGCGACGCACTGGTCGCAGGCGCTCGCCTGGTTCCAGCTATGCAGACAGCGCGCACTCTCCACCCGAAGACCGCCCGGCTGTGTGGAAGCAAATTGTTCCAGGATTGGCGCCAGCTTCAGCAAATTCATGCGGCCTACACTTGGGGTGTTGGATCAACCCGAAGGCCGGGCCGCGTCATCGTTGCCAGGGCTGTCAGGACGCCCGTCAGGAGAAGCGCCATGCCCCGGTAGTAATCAGTGTGCGCGTGGCGCTCGATCCGTTCGACAAAGAGCTTGACCCACTGCAACGGATGCGCGTGAAGAAAGTCGTGCGCGGCGACCAGGCAGCGTTCCGCCTCAGCGTAATTGTCGCTCTCCAACGCGTGCGCGGCCTGTTGCATCAGGTGTGAAAGGAAGAGCAGCTCGAAGCCGATATGGTCGTCCGGCTCACGGTCGATGTGTGGAATTTGCAGACCAAACGCGGCATAGGCGTCGCGCACTTGCAGCGTCTGCTCGTCAAAGAGCAGATGGTCGCGGCTGAGATAGACCGATTCCCACGGCGGCGCGGCCACGCGCTCCAGCCCGATAAAGAGCGCGGTGTATTCTGCGCGCAGCGCCGGCAGCAGCGCCTGCACTGCATTTTTTTCACATAACGTGGTGCGCAGGAGATGCAGCCCCGCGGCGACATCGGGCGCGTCGGGCGCCAGCGGCCAATCCGCCAGCAACGCTTCGACGCACAGATTAGTCAGAAAAGGTTCGCGGGGCGGAAGGTAGAAGGCCATTGCCTGCACCTTGAGCGCCAGCGCGTAGGCGTGGAGCTCTTCGCTGCGAAAGCGGCCGGCGAAAGTTGTGGGCGCTTCAGCGCCACTTGTGGGAAGATTGTTCATGAGTGAGTAGCCGTTCTGATCAAGAGCAGTCGCAACAGCCCATTGGTGCAAGGCTGTTGCGACTGTGACAAGGATGCGCAAGCGCGCCGCGTCAAAGCGGGCCAATACGTGCAAAGGAAGCGTAGAAGAGATAGCGGCCGATCACTTCGCCGACCAGGACAAGCGCAAACGCGCCATACACCAGCGTGCTCATCAGCCGGAGGTTGCGGTTGCTGCGCGCCAGGGTGTAGATGAAGATGCTGAAAACGCCGGCGCCGAGGAAGATCAGCAGCAGGCGGATGGCAAAGAGCAGGCCATGCTCGTCAATCAGAATGGCCGCACTCTGCTCCGCGGTGGGGCCGGAGGTCGCCAGATAGCCCATGTAGAGCGGCAGGATGATGAACTGCAAGCCCATCATGACCAGCGCGACCAGCGCCATCCAGCGCAGCGTAATCACCAGGATTCCGCGCTGTTTCTCACTTTCGGCGCGGTCGCGTGCGTGGAGATAGGTGTAGCCGCCCACGAAGGCTGTCGAAATCGCCAGCGCACCGAGCAGCAGGGTGGTCGTGAAGAAGGAGGCGAGCGTCGTCCAGGTGTTCCAGGCCGGCACCGAGGGCAGCGTGTAGTAGACCATCGCCATCGAGACGACCAGCCCCACACCGAAGGCCGCCGTAACCAGCGCCACGATTTTGCGCAGCCCGGGCGAACCAAGCTTGCGCCACTGCATGAGCGTGAAAAGGAAGCCGCCGCCCGCAAAGAGAATGCCAAAGAGAATCTCGCGGCTGAGCCAGGAGGAGCCAATGTTCGTAATGGCGCGCCAGGCGTTGAACGGGTTGCCGAGGTGCAGCACGGAGACGATCAGGCCGAAGACCAGCACCGGGCCGATCGCCAACAATGCGAGGTCGCTGAGCTTGTCGGCTTCTTCGATGCCCGCGTAGCGCGTCGCAAAAAAATGGACGCCACCGAGCACCAGGAAAGCGCCCACCGACATCTGGGCGGCAATCGTAAAGATCACCAACGCTAGTTCACTGGTATTCATTGTTACACTTCCTCTGGGTTCATGATCTGAGCGCTGCGATCGTCGGATGGCACACTGTCGCGGTGCGGCGTGAAGGTAGTGTTGGGCTGCGTGATCGATGGGTCCGGGAAGGGGAAGATGGCGCCGGCAGTCCCATACTGCGCACGCAGATCTTCAATGTCGCCATAGTGCAGCACGCGCATCTGGCACGCAGAGACGCAGGCCGGGTCTTTGCCTTCGGCCAGAAAGTCCTGGCAGAAGTCGCACTTCGACATCGTGCCGGTCGCGGCGTTGAACTGTGGCGCGCCATAGGGACAGGCCCATTCGCAATAGCGGCAGCCAATGCACTTGGACTGATCGATAATGACGACGCCATCTTCCGCACGCTTGGTGATTGCCCGCGTGGGACAGACAGGGATGCAGGCCGGATCGGTGCAGTGTGAGCAGGCCGACGAGACGAAATAGCTGAAAGTGCCGTCAACCAGCGCGTCGCCCTGCTCGTGCCAACTGCCGCCGCCGATCTCATAGACGCGCCGCCAGAGCACGCCGAGATTGGTGTCATTTTTGTCGCGGCAGGCAATCTGGCACGCCTTGCAGCCGGAGCAACCGCTGAGGTCAATATAGAAGCCAAGTTGTTTATTTGCCATGATGGTAAGTTTCTCCCTTAAGCCTGATGCCGCTCAAGCTGCACCATGATCGTGTGTTGGGTGTTGCCAAACGCCAGCGGCGACCATCGCTCCGACGTCAATGTATTGACCGCGCCGCGGCGGTCGACGCCATTCTCGTCGGGTGTCCACCAGCCGCCGGTCGGCACATCCACCACCCCCGGCATGATCTTGTTGCTGAGGCGACAGGGCATGATGATCGTGCCGCGGTCGTTGTAAACGCGCACCTGGTCGCCGTCCTCAATGCCGCGCGCGCGCGCGTCAATCGGGTTGACAAAGAGTCGCTGCGGGAACGCCTCCTCGAGCCAGTCCACATTGTCGTGCGTCGAATGGACGCGGTGCAGGTAATGATGACCCACGGCTTGCAGCGGATAGCTTTCGGCTTCTGGGCCAAAGGGGCTTTCCCACTCCTGAATGTATTTGGGCACCGCCGGAATTTCTTCGGGCTGGTTCATGTTGAAGAGTTCGGGCGAGAAGATCTCGATTAAACCCGATGGCGTGGGGAGCGGATTGGCCTTTGGGTCGGCGCGGAAGTCGGCGAAAGTGATTGCTGGCTCGGTGACCGGCACGCTGTAGACGCCGATGTTCTGCTGCTCGAACTCGTCGATGGTGGGGATGTTGGGCATCCACCCTGGACGGTAGACATTCTCAATGATCCAGTCGATCCAGCCGCGCTCGTCACGCCCCTCGGTGAACGCATCGCCCACGCCCAGCTTTTCGGCGATTTCAGCGCAGATGCGGAAATCGCTTTTCGACTCGAAGGCCGGTTCCACCACCTTGGGCATAAAGATGGCTTCCTCGCCGTACTTCCATCCATCTTGCAGCCCGTACGTCTCGTAGCCCATGCACGCGGGCAGCAGCAAGTCAGCAAACATGCCTGTCGAAGTCAGGAATTGATCCTGGACGATCAGAAACTCAACCTTGCTGGTGTCCTTGAGAATCTCGGCGCTGCGGTTGATGTTGCTGTGCTGGTTCACCAGACAATTGGTTGCCACGGCGTACATCAGCTTGATGTCGTTGTCGAGCATGTCAGCGCCGACCACGCCATCTTTGCCCGTCATCTGCTTGCCGCGGATCACCGCCTCTGACCAGAGGAAGCAAGGGATGCTGGTTTCGACCGCGTTGGAGCCGCCGGGCATGCCTGTCCAGTAAGGCCCCGCGGTGGGCTGGAAGGCAATGCCGCTTGCCCAGCCGCCGGGGATGCCGACGTTGCCGGTGATCGCCGCCAGTACGCAGCCGCCGCGCACCGGCTGCTCGCCGTACGCGCGCCGCTGCATCCCGTAGCCCTGATAGAGCACGCCTGGCTTGATCGTCGCGTACTCGCGCGCCAGTTGCACGATCTTGGCGCGCGGGATGCGCGTGATCGCCTCGGCCCATGCCGGCGTTTTAGGCGTGCCATCGCGCGTCCCCAGGATGTAATCCTTGTAGCTCTCCTCGTCCTCCAACCCCGCGGGCATCTGGGTTTCGTCAAAGCCGAGGCAGTGTGTGGCGACGAACTCCTTGTCGTAAATCTCCTCGGTGATCATCACATAGGCCATTGCCGACATCAGCGCGGCGTCGGTGCCAGGGCGGATCGGAATCCACTCGTCGGCCAGCGCCACCGCGGACAGCGACTTGCGAGGGTCGATCACCACCACCTTGGCGCCATTCTGGCGCGCCTTCTTGATGAACCAGGCGCTGTTCGACCCGTCGATCATTTCAGCCGGATTCCAGCTCCACATAATAATGTACTTGGCGTTCACCCAGTCCTGACGTTGCCCGCCGGTGGTCTGCGTGCCGTAGACCGTGGGCGTCGCGCGCTGAATCTGCGCCCAGCTATAGTTGTTGTAATAGCCGAGATGGCCGCCGTAGACATTGAAGAGACGCGACGCGATGTGCGATCCGTTGACCTGCTGATAGCTGCCTGTGCCATACGGCACAAAGAGCGCGCTGTTGCCATACGTTTCCTTGACGCGCTTGATCTCGCTGGCCGCCATTTCGATCGCTTCGTCCCAGGAGATCGGCTCGAATTTGCCTTCGCCCCGCTCGCCGACGCGCTTCATCGGCGTCTTGAGACGGTCGGGATGGTAAAGACGGCGCCGGTAGGATTTGCCGCGCGCACACGCCAGAATGCGGGGGTCGTCCAGCTCGTCATACGTGCGGTCGTCCGATTCGAGGCGGACGATCACCCCGTCTTTGACCGTGGCGTTGATCGGGCAGCGGCCGCCACAGTTGTGGGCAGGACAACAGGTGCGCACCATGCGGGCTGCCGCTGCTGCACTTTGCGCGTGGCTGCTCGAACGCGCGGGCACAAAGGCAAAATCGGCCGCGGACAGCGCGGCCGTAGCGCCGCCTGCCGCCGCGCTCCATTTTAGGAAACTCCGCCGGGAGACCCCTGAGTTCGGACTGTTTTGTTTTTGCATTGCTTTCCTCGTTTTTTCGGTCTAAATGCCCGTAGACTAGACCCGCAGACCAGATAGGCGTAAAAAAGTCAGAGGGAAAAGTGACAAATTTCACAAGTGGCTGCAATTGTACTTCATTGCTGAACAAGTTGCAAGTTAGCCAGACGCACCCTCTTTTGGCTTGCTTGTAGCAACGATGCGGCAGCCCATGGCGCCGGCCCTGATTCCGCTTTTCCATGTGCTATACTGCATTGCGTGATGGCAGCAGCGCCAGGCCGCAGCCTTTGTGTGAGAAAAGGAAGAAACATGGCTACACAAATGACGCCCAATCCGTTGCTGGCCCAACTTGGCTACCCGCCCGATGCCCGCCTCGTGATCTTTCACGCCGACGACGTGGGCATGTGCCACGGCAGCAACCGCGCCTTCCTTGATCTGCTGGAGGCGGGCATCGTGCGCACCGGCTCGATCATGGCGCCCTGCCCCTGGGCGCCAGAGATTCTGGATTACTGCGCCGGCCATTCTGAAGTGGATGTCGGCGTGCACCTGACGCTCAACAGCGAGTGGTCGAACTACCGCTGGGGGCCGGTGGCCATGTGCGAGGCCGCTGCGGGGCTGGTCGATGCGCGCGGTTATTTCTGGCAGCAGCCCGCGCAGACGCAGGCGCACCTGCAGGTGGAGGCGGCGCTGGCCGAGTTCCGCGCCCAGATCGAGCGCGTGCGCGCGGCGGGCGTCGACTTCACCCACATCGACGCGCACATGGGCGCGGCGTTGCTGCCGGAGCTCTTTCCTGCCTATGTGGAGCTTGGTTTTGCGTACAGCGCGCCTGTGCTGGTGCTGCGCCAACTCGACAGCGCGATCCGCACCCGCGGTTACACCGATGCAAGTGACGCGGCCTGGACAGCGTTTGCCGATGGTCTGGAGGCGCGCGGCATGGGGCTAATCGACCGCTTTCTCATTACGCCGGCTTACGGCGGTGGCGACGCCGACAGCGACAGCGGCCGCGCGGCTCTCTATGAAGCCAGCCTGCGCGACCTGTCGCCGGGCATTGCCTACTTTAGTCTGCACCCCAACGCGCCCGGCGACATCGAAACCATCGCACCGGACCATGCCGGCGCGCGCATTTTTGAATACGACTATTTCCGCTCACCACGCCTCAAGGAGTTTCTTCAGCGCGAGGGCATTATCCCGATCGGCTATCGCGAGATTTGCACCGCGATGCGGGCGCAGCGCCATTAGGCGGAATTGCTCATGGGCCGCCTGCCGTCTGCTGTGTTGGCTGGCGCCGTCACTTCCTCTACAGGGGGTCACGCGCTTTGGTTGACAGGAATTTCCTGCCTGGTATACAGTGTGGCAGCACAAACCAAGTCAGTCACAGTTTTGCCAAACTAAAATTCAACCGCAAAGGAAAACGCTATGGATGATGTCGGCGTCGCCATCACAGGCACGGGCTTTATGGGGCCGGCGCACGCGGAGGCATTGCGACGGCTGGGCGTGCGCATTGTCGGCGTTCTGGGCTCTTCGCCGGAGAAATCCAGACGATTTGCCGAAGCGCACGCCATGGCCAAGGCCTACGCCAGCTTCGATGAAATCCTGGCCGACGACGAGGTGCAGGCCGTGCATATTACGACGCCGAACCGCTGGCACTTTGCGACGGCGAAGGCCGCGCTGCTGGCTGGCAAGCACGTGCTCTGCGAGAAGCCGCTGACGATGAACGCGCGCGAGTCGGCTGAACTGGTCGAACTGGCGCAATCGGTCAAGCTGGCGGCGGGCGTCAATTACAACTATCGCTTTTACCCAACCAGCCTCGAAGCGCGGGCGCGCGTGCGCGCGGGTGAGATCGGGGAAGTCCTCTCAGTCTTCGGCAACTACGTGCAGGACTGGCTGCTTTATCCGACCGACTATAACTGGCGCGTGCTCGCCTCTGAAGGGGGCCGGCTGCGCGCGGTCGCCGACATCGGCACGCACTGGATGGATCTGGTGCAGACGATCACCGGGCTGGAAATTGAAGAAGTTTTTGCCGATTTGCGCACGGTTTTCCCGACGCGCTATCGACCGCAGGGTGAAGTCGAAACCTTCAGCGCGAAGAGCGCGACGCATCAAGAAACCGAGGCCATTCCCATTGAGACAGAGGACATGGGCGCGGTGCTGCTGCGTTTCAAGAATGGTGCGCGCGGCGCGTTGTGGGTTTCGCAGCTTACCGCCGGTCGCAAGAACAATCTGCGCTATGAAATTGCCGGCGCGCAGGATGCAATCTGGTTTGACGGCGAGCGCCCCAACGAACTCTGGATCGGCCATCGCAATCAGCCCAACGAACATCTTTTCAAGGATGCCAGCCTGATGGCTCAACCGGTGGCGCGCTACATCGACTATCCAGGCGGCCATAACGAAGGGTATCCAGATTCGTTCAAGATGTGCTTTCGCGCCTTCTACGACTACATCGCGGCCGGAGATTTCGAAGCGACTCCTGTCTTCCCCACGTTCGAGGAAGGGCATCGGGAGATCCTGCTGTGCGAGGCGATCCTGCGCAGCCATGACGAGCAGCGTTGGGTCAAGGTTGAGGAATAACCTGGCGCGCGGCTGCCTCGCCCGCATTGGCAGCATCTATTGCAGACAAGACAGCCGCGCGCCAATAATTTGCGGAACATTAGGAAGGTTTCTATGAAATTAGGGTTTGTCAGCGCGATCCTGCCCGATCTGACGCTAGAAGAGGTGGTGACCTTTGCCGCGGAGACGGGCTATGGCTGCGTCGAGGTGATGTGCTGGCCGCAGGGCAAGGCGGAACGGCGCTATGCTGGGGTCACGCACATCGATGTGACCGGCTTCACCGCAGACGATGCGGCGCAGGTCAATGACTTGTTTGCGCAGTACAGTGTCGCTATCAGCGGGCTGGGGTACTATCCAAACCCGCTGGCGCCCAACGAGACAGAGGCGCAGGTCTACATTGAGCACATTAAAGCTGTCATTGCTGCGGCGGCGCTGCTGGGCGTGCCAGTGGTCAACACCTTTATCGGGCGCGACTGGACCAAGTCGCTCGACGAGAACTGGCCGCGCTTCCTGAGCACCTGGCAGCCGCTGATCGCCTTTGCCGAGGATCACGGCGTGAAGATCGGCATCGAAAATTGCCCGATGCTTTTCACGCGTGACGAATGGCCCGGCGGCAAAAATCTGGCGCGCTCGCCCGCGATCTGGCGGCGCATGTTTGAAGACATCCCCAGCAAGCACTTTGGCCTGAATTATGACCCGTCGCACCTGATCTGGCAGCGGATGGATTATCTGGCGCCGATGCGCGAATTCAGAGAGCGTCTCTTCCACGTCCACGCCAAGGATGCGCGCATCGATACGCACAAGCTCGACCAGGTAGGCGTGCTGGCGTTCCCCAATGAGTATCACACGCCCAAGCTGCCGGGCATGGGCGATGTGGATTGGGGCAAATTCTTTTCGGTGCTTACGGACACGGGGTACAACGGGCCGGTAACGGTGGAAGTGGAAGACCGCGCCTATGAAGGGCCGCTGGAGTTGCGCCAGGCCTCGCTCGTGCAGAGCCTGGCCTATCTGCGCCAGTTTCTGACGATTGATCTGTAAAAAGCTGGAGAAGACACTGCATGGTTACTGATTCGCTGATTTCGGATTTTTTGACGCCGCCCAAGGCATACTCTCCTGCGCCGATCTGGTGGTGGAGCGGCGAGCGGCTTGACCGCGGCCGGCTGCGTTGGCAATTGGAGCGCTTTGCCGAGGGCGGCGTCTATAATCTCATCGTACTCAATCTGGCGCCGACCAGCCCGCTCTACGGCAGCGATCCAGACGAGCCCCCCTTTTTGTCTGAGGCATGGTGGGAGATCTTTCTGGGCATGTGTGAAGATGCGCGCGAGCTGGGCGTGTCTATCTGGTTTTACGACCAACTTGGCTTTTCAGGCGCCAATTTCCAGGGCCAGGTCGTGCGCGAGGACAGCGGCTTTGCCGGACAATGGCTTGAAAGCATTGTCCACGAAGGCGACGGGCCGGCTGAGTTGATTTGTCCGGCGGAGGGCGCGGCGCTGGCCGCGGCCGCGACGCCGTTGGATGCCGCTGGACAACCTGCCGGCGTCCCCACGCCAATTGCCGTAAAAGATGGGCGCGTAGTGGTCGAAGGAGGACAATCACAGCGCGTGCGTCTAGTCTATACTGTGCGCCGCGGCTTCGACTACTTCAGCGCTGGTGGCTGCGCCCGCCTGCTGGACATGGTGCACGGCGAGTTCGAGCGCCGCGCCGGCCACCTCTTTGGCGAGGTTATTGTCGGCTCGTTTCAGGATGAGCTGCCTTCGCTGGCCACGTGGAGCCCGGACTTTGCCGAACGCTTCCAGGCGCAGACCGGCTACGACCTTATCCCGCGCCTGCCGGAACTGTGGGACGGCCGCGGCGATGCAGCCGATCAACTGCGCGCCGATTTCCATCAGGTGCGGGCGGCATTGGCGGAAGCGGCGTTCTTCAAGCCGCTCTTTGCCTGGCACGAACGGCATCATCTGCTCTGTGGCTTTGATCAGCAGGGGCCGGCGCGCGCCGGCCACCCCATCGCCTCGGTTGGCCTCTACGCCGACTATCTGCGCACCCATCGCTGGTTCACCGCGCCTGGCAGCGACCATCACGGCGAAGCCAAGATTCACAGTTCGCTGGCGCATCTCTATGAGCGGCCGCGCGTCTGGATCGAGTCTTTCCACAGCAGCGGCTGGGGCGGCACACTGGAGGAGACCTTTGACTGGCTGTTGCCCTGGCTGCGCGCTGGCGCCACGCTCTACAACCCGCACGCTGTCTATTACAGCACGCGCGGCGGCTGGTGGGAATGGGCGCCGCCTTCGACTTGCTGGCGCCAACCCTACTGGCGACACTATGCGCACTTTGCACGCGCGGTCAGCCGGCTTTGCTACGTGCTGAGCCAGGGTCATCACGTCTGTGACATCGGCGTGCTCTTTCCCAACACCACCGTACAGGCGGGGCTGGCGCCCGATGGCAAGCCATTGCCAGAAGCGCAGGCCGCGCACAACAGCTATCAGCGGTTGGCCGGCAGCATGTTCTGGCAGGAGATGCGCCCCGGCATCCTTGACCAGGATCGCCGCGACTATGATGTGCTGGACGACGCGTCCTTGCAGCGCGGCGTTGTGGAAGAGAGCCGGCTGGTGATCGGCGCGGAACGTTTCCGCGCCTTGATCCTGCTCAACGGCAGCGTGTTGGAGACCGCAACCGCGGAAAAGTTGTTGCAGTTTGTAGAGGGTGGCGGGCTGTTGATTTCCATCGGCGCATTGCCCAGGCTGGGCGTCGGCGCGGCAACCGAGGCCGTGGCGCGCCTGCGCCAGACATTCACCGATGGCCGCGCGCGCCAGATCGACGATGTCGAGGCTTTGCCCGCGGCGTTGGCCGCGCTGCCACGCACGGTGGAGGCGCCGACGCCCACCTTGCACCGCCGCATCGCGGGGCGGGACGTGTTGTTCGTGCCCGCGGCCGCGCCCTATGCCACGCGCCAGGAGCGCAACCGCAGTTGGCTCGACATTGCCTACACCTTCGATCCTGCTGATTATCAACGCGATATGCAGGTGACAGTGCGCGGGGTGCGCGGCGCGCCCGAACTGTGGGACGTCTACGACGGCTCACGGCGCACGCTGCACGTGGAGGAACTGGATGATGGCGTGATCGTGAAAGTCCCGTTCGACGCAGGGCCGGCCGCGTTGCTGGTCTGGCCGGAGCGGGCGGAACTGTTGGACTGGCCGGAGCACGCCGACCGCGCGGTGCAGCCAGCGGCGCCATCCGGTGCAACAGAGGTCCTGTGTGAAGTCACTGGCGCGTGGGAAGCCCTGCTCGAGCCGACGCTCGACAATCGCTACGGCGATCTGGCGCGTCCGGCGCATCCCGGCGCGCCGCCAATGCAGAGTTGGCGTTTTGAGCATCGCCGCGAAGCGCCGGGGGAAGACGGTCTGGCCGCCGGCTGGCAGTCAGGGACGTGGCCGGCGCTTGCGGAGGCAGATGACGCAACGGTCACGGCAACGTTTGGGACGCAAGGGTGGTTCACTGGGCCACTTCCTCCCGAACAATTACCCGCGCCGCTGGTTTCGCCCGCGGCGGATAGCGATGGCCTCCAAACTGCCGGGTGGCAGCCGGCGATCTATTCATTATCGCGCGGGGTGCAGCGCGATCCGATCCATCTGCCCACGTTGGGGCCAAAGGGGCACGTTCCAGAGGAATTCCTGATCTTCGGTCAAACGCCGGCGGGTCAGGCGGTGCAGTTCCGCACCAGCGTGTGGCTGGAAACTGCGGGTGACTTGACGCTGGCGCTCGGGGCGCCGGCCGCCAAACAGCTTTGGATCAACGGGGCAGAGGTAAGCGCGGCGCCTGCGGGTTATCTTTGGCTGGCGCCGGTGCAGCTCAAGGCGGGCGTCAACCTGATTGAGTTCCGCCTGACCGCGGAGCAGAGCTTGAACTTGCGGGCATCGTGGGCGTTGGTGCGCGATGCGGCGCGCTATGCCCGGCCAGAGTGGATGACGACGCCCGATGCGCCGCGCCTGCATTCGCGCATCAGCTTCCTCTATGAGGTGGACATGCCGTTCCAGCCGGCGCACGCCACCATCCAGGTTGGCGCGGATGCGCCGTGCCGCGTGTTGGTGAACGGCGTCGAGATTGGACGGCAGGGCGGCTTTGATCCGTATCACAGCCCCGCGCGCGTGCAGCCCTATCCTGTCGGCAACCTGCAGCAAGGGCGCAACCAGATCGAACTCGAAACCCAGGATGTGGGTCGCAAAGCTGCGGTGGTCGCGGATGGCGTTGCCATTGACGCGAGCGGGCAGCGCTTCACCTGGAGCAGCGGCCCTGCCTGGCAAGTGCAACGCGACGATGCGGCGCCTGTCCCGGTCGAGTTGCGCCGGCGTCAGTGGGCGGATATGAAGTTCGACTTTATGCAGCCTGTCTTTGTCGATATGGATCCCAGCTTCTCGCATCTGTGGCGACGCCCCCATCCGCTGCCCGCCGCGGACTGGCTGGAAGATGCGCCCGCCGACGACACGGTGGTTGACGTTGCACCGGATCCTTATGCCGGCGTCGCGCAAGTTGCATGGCTGCGCTGGCGCGTGCCGCCGGGCGCCCTGGAGATGAACGCGCCTGTTCAGGGTCATGCACGCGTCTGGATTGAAGGCATCGAGACGGCCGTGGGCGCCGATGGTCAGGTTCACCTGGGCGACAAGATGACTCATGCGCGCACCGCGGTGATGCGTGTTGAGGCGGCGCGCGGCGACAGCGGCGGTCGTTTGTTGCGCGGCCCTGTCACCTATCGCATGGGTGAAGGGCGCATCGAGTTAGGGCTGTGGGCGGAGCAGGGACTGGAGAGCTATGCCGGCGGCATTCGCTACCGGCGTACGCTTACGCTTGACGCTTTACCAGTGGGGGGGGTCTGGCTTGATCTAGGACGTGTGCGCGGCACAGCGGAAGTGTGGATCAACGGCCAATCGGCCGGCGTGCGGGTGTTGTCGCCCTATCGCTACGACGTGACGGCGTGGGTGCGGACTGGCGCAAACCAGGTCGAAGTGCTGGTGCTGAATACTCTGGCATCCTACCTGGATGTACAAAGCCCAACTTTTTATGTCTTTCCTGGCCAATGTGATTCGGGGCTGCTCGGGCCGGTGCGAATGTTGACGATGCATCAAGGGTGAAGCGTAGCGAGGCTCCTCTCGTCTATACCATCGCCTATGGATCACCTATGAATCGCGTATGGATTTAATTTTCGGGAAATGGGTCAGGTGCGGTTCGTCTGACCCATTTCCCGAAAGCCGTCTGTCCTCTGTGAAATCCGCCAATCTGGGGATAAAGGCAACGCGCCGGAAACGAGATTGACACGATAAATAATCTATGATACATTTCTTTCTAGATTCCCAAATCGAAAGTAAATAACTGTCATCCGCAAGCAAAACAAAATTTCCAGCTTTTTATTTCGTGTTGGAATTCAGGTGGCAAAGCTCCCATTAGTTTAGTCGGCGCTTACAAACGTTCTGTTTTGTATTGGCATCCCAAAGTAAACCCATCGTGTTTTATTCTAGTGACCACTCACTGGATTGATGTTTGTTGGTAGCTTGGACTGACCCCCAAAATGCGACTTGGCGTAAACCAAAACGCATTGCGGCAACGTCAGCCTTTGGTTCACTTCCATAATCGTTTTAACTCAAGGAGAGGAGTCCCATGCGAAAGGTTACGGTTGCAAGTCTGCTCGTCATTCTGGCGCTGGTATTGGCTGCGTGTGGAGGCGCCCCGGCTGCGCCGCCAGCCGACGCCCCTGCAGTAGATGCCCCGGCTGCGCAAGCGCCAGCCGCGCCGTCAGGCGAGATGGCAAAGGAAGCCCCAAGTCTGGCGGAGGCTGTCGCGGCCGGCACATTGCCCCCGCTGGAAGAGCGTCTGCCCAAAGTGCCGTTTGTCGTTGGGCCGGGCGTGCTCTTGAGCGAGGCCAATGTGCCGAACTGGGCGCCAGGTCAATATGGCGGCACCATGAACTCGGCGCACAGCGTCGCCGACTGGTCGCCCGATGTCTTCGTCATGATGAACGAACCGCTGCTGCAGGCGCCCGACCTGAGCGTGCAGGGCATCCAGGGCAATGTCCTGGAAAGCTTTGAAGTGAGCGACGACAACACCGTCTTCACCTTCAAGATGCGCGAAGGCTTGAAGTGGTCGGATGGCGAGCCGGTCACCACCGAAGATGTGCGCTTTACGTGGGAGAACATCTACGGCAACGAAAAGCTCTTCCCAACCGGCGTGCCGGCGCGTTTCCGCACGGGCTACGACCCGGCAGGCGACCCGATGACGCTGGATATCATTGACGACTACAACTTTACGCTGACATCGAGCGGCCCCTATGGTGGTTTCCTGCGCAACATCACCATCGAAGGCTGGAATGGCTACACCGAGTTGATCAACCCGGCGCACGTGCTCAAGAAGTGGCACCCGGATTTCACGCCGATCGAAGAGATGAAGGCGGATCTGGAAGCCAACAACCTGACCGACGAGTGGTGGCAGCTCTTCTCGCAGCAGAAACGCTGCCAGAGCTGGGACGTGACGCGCGCCCGCTGCATCGGCTACCCCACGCTGACCCCTTGGGTGTCGGTTGAGCCGGAGTCCCCGGGCATCATGGTCTTTGAGCGCAATCCCTACTACTTCAAGGTGGACACCGAAGGCAAGCAACTGCCGTACATCGACAAGGTGGTGTCGGTGCAGGTGGAAGATGTCGAGATGGTCAACCAGCGTGTGTTGGCCGGCGACGTGGACTTCCTGCGTGAGAGCACGGCGCTGATCAAGGTGCCCCTGTACAAGGAGAATGAGGCGAAGGGCAACTTCCGCACGGTGCTGACCGACATGCATGTCGACTCCAGTATGCTCTATCTCAACCAGACCTTTAACGATGAAACCTGGCGCAAAATCTCGCAGGACATCCGCTTCCGCCAGGCGTTGAGCCATGCCATTGACCGCCAGGAAATCATCGACAGCGTCTACTACGGCCTGGCCGAAATGCCGATGGTGAGCGTCGGCGAAGAGAACGCCACCTATGACGTGGATGCCGCCAACGCTCTGTTGGACGAGCTGGGCATGACCGAGCGCGACGCCAACGGCATGCGCATGGTGGACGGCAAGCCGTTCTCCATCCTGCTCGAGCATGGCGCCCATGCGCCGGATCTGGAGCCGGTGGCCGAGTTGGTTTCCGAGCAACTGAAAGATGTCGGCATTGACCTGCAAGTGAAGCGCATCGACCCGCAATTGTGGGATCAGCGCAATCTCGCCAATGAACTTCAGGCGACGATGTTCTGGGGCCATGACCAGGGCTGGGACAGCGACTACACTGGCAGCGACAGCTTCAACCGCACCGCACGCTTGTGGCACCTGTGGCACCAGACCAACGGCGCCGAGGGCGAAGAGCCGCCGCAGTGGGTGAAGGACATGTATGCGCTGGACGTCGCGCGCTGGAGCTCAGTCTCCGGCTCCGATGAGTTCAATGGACTCAAGGAAGATAGCTTCGCCTGGGTGCGGGAGAACCTGCCCGCGATCACGATTGTGGAGAAGGTGAAGTATCCGATGATCGCCGCGGCGAACCTTCGCAACGTGGCAGAAGGCGGCTACGCCATCGCCTCGAACTTTGCCGGCGAGCAGCTTTGGTTTGAGCAGTAATTGAGCTTGAGCAGAGAGGCCGGTCAGCTCAACTGGCCGGCCTCTCTCGCACCGTCCTGGCTTAAAGCACCCCGCACAAGCGTTCGAATGCAGCAGAAGATAGCCTCCCAATCATTGGATGCAAACAAACGGCCTGAGGCGGCGGTGAGTCTCCGCCATTTTCTGCTGTACAAGTGAGACTGGCGTTGCACCATCTTCTTCAGGAGGTAGCTATACGTGCTCGTCTATATCATTCGTCGTCTATTGATGTTAATTCCGATTCTGCTCCTGGTTTCGTTCATCGCCTTTTTTGTGATTGAACTGCCGCCCGGTGACTGGGTGACGACTTACGTTTCCCAACTGCGCACCTCCGGCATCCAGATGTCCGACCAGGAGGCGCAGCGTCTGACCGCACTCTACGGCTTTGACCAGCCCACCTATGTGCGTTACTTCAAGTGGATTTCCGGCATCGTCACCCGCGGCGACTTTGGTTGGTCCTTTCAGTGGGGCAAGCCGGTCGGCGAGGTCATAGCGGAGCGACTCCCGATTACGCTGGCGATTTCGCTGATGGCCCTGGTCTTTTCCTGGCTCGTTGCAATTCCCATCGGCATCTACTCGGCCACCCATCAATACTCGCTCATCGATTACCTGGCTACGTTTATCGGCTTTATCGGCCTGGCGACGCCTGGATTTTTGCTGGCGATGATTCTGGCGTGGGGGGCAAATCAATTCCTTGGATTTTCCGCGCTTGGTCTTTATTCAAAAGAGTTCCTGGATGCGCCCTGGAGCTTTGCCAAAGCCATGAACATGCTCCAGCACATGATCTTGCCACTGGTGATCATCGGCATGGCAAGCGCCGGCTCCACGATTCGCGTGCTGCGCGGCAATCTGCTCGATGAACTCAAAAAGCAATATGTCGTCACCGCGCGCGCCAAGGGCATGTCGGAAACGCGACTGCTGTTGAAATACCCGGTGCGTCTGGCGCTGAATCCTGTCTTTAGCACGATCGGTTGGTTGCTGCCCGCCATTTTTGCCGGTGAAGTGCTCATTTCGATTGTCTTGAGCGTGCCGTCGATTGGCCCGCTGCTGCTGCGGTCTACGCTGGCGCAGGATATGTATCTGACCGGCAGCATCGTGCTGATCCTGAGCGCGCTGACGATCTTTGGCAGCCTGATCTCGGACATCTATCTCGCCTGGGCTGACCCACGCATCCGCTATGGAGGTCTCAGCAAATGAGCACGCAGATTTCCGAACGCAGCAAGAGCAGTGTGACCGGCAGCGCACCTTTTCTCGACGAAGCGGAGGATCGCAGCCTCGGCTCGCTGGACGAGCGGCTGGAAGCAGCCGACGAGCGTTTTTACTACGCTAACCCGTGGCAGTTAATCTTGTGGCGCTTCCGGCGCCACCGGTTGGCGATGCTCTCGCTGGTGCTGCTGGTTTTGCTCTATCTCGGCGCGATCTTCGCTGAGTTCGTCAGCCCCTACTCGGCCACCTGGCGCGCCCAGGGTCTGCAAATGATGCCGCCCACCAGCATTCACATTTTCCATGAGGGATCGCTGCACAGACCGTTCGTTTATGGCCTGGAAAAAACACTGGATCAAGAGACCTTCAAGTACGTTTTCACCGAAGACGCCAGCGCACCCTATCCCATCCTCTTTTTCACGCAGGGGGAGGAATATAAAATGTGGGGCCTGTGGCCAATGCGCATCCACCTCTTCGGCACTGGGGAAGGCGCGCCGCCGATCATGCTCTTTGGCTCCGACGAGTTGGGCCGCGACATTTTCTCGCGCACGATCTATGGTTCGCGCATCTCGCTCTCGATCGGCCTGTTCGGTGTCCTGATCAGCTTCCTGCTGGGCGTGATGATCGGCGGCGTCTCTGGGTACTTTGGCGGCACAACCGACGAAGTCATTCAGCGCCTGATCGACGTGCTTATCTCGATCCCGCTGATTCCCTTCTGGATGGCGCTCTCCGCGGCGCTGCCGCGCACCTGGGACGCCACACAGACTTTCTTTGCGATTACGCTGATCCTGGCGGCGGTGGGCTGGACTGGACTGGCGCGCGTGGTGCGCGGCAAGTTGCTCGCCCTGCGCGAGGAAGATTACGCGCTGGCCGCGCAAGTGGCCGGCGCCAGCAAATCGCGTATTATCTTCCGCCATCTGATGCCGGGCTTTACGAGCCATCTGATCGTGTCGATCACGCTGGCGATTCCGGTCGCCATTCTGGGTGAGACCGCGCTCAGCTTTCTGGGGCTGGGCATTCAGCCGCCCGCGGTGAGCTGGGGCGTGCTGCTCAAGGATGCGCAGGATCTCGTGGCCGTGGCGCAGCAGCCCTGGCGCTTGATCCCGGCGCTCTTCGTGATCGGCACGGTGCTGCTCTTCAACTTTGTTGGCGACGGTCTGCGCGATGCCGCCGACCCATATTCGGCGTGATCCGGTCTCGGATCGGTGAACCCCAGCAGGGCGAATGAATATGCAAACTACGAACAATGTTCTGGTCGATGTACAAGATTTGAAGGTGCAGTTCCTGTTGCATGAAGGAACTGTCCATGCGCTCGAAGGCGTCAGCTTTCAGATTCAGCAGGGCAAAACTCTGGGCGTTATCGGCGAAAGTGGTTCAGGCAAGTCGGTGACCGCCCAGGCGATCATGGGCATCATCCCCTCGCCGCCAGGGAAGGTGGTGGGCGGCCGCGTGCTCTTGAATCTGCCGGAAGAGGGGGCCAGCGTGCGCGTCATCAACGTGACGGAGCTGCCGCCCAGTGGTGCGGAGATTCGCAGTATTCGCGGCAAAGAGATCTCCATGATCTTTCAGGAGCCAATGACTTCTTTCAGCCCGGTGCATACGCTTGGCAACCAAATCATGGAAGCCGTGCAGCTCCACTATCCCGATGTCAGCAAAAAAGAAGCGCGCGAACGCGCCATCGAGATGATGCGGCGCGTTGGCATCCCGCGCGCCGAGGAGCGCATCGACGCCTACCCCTATCAATTTTCCGGCGGGATGCGACAACGCGCCATGATTGCAATGTCGCTCGTGTGCAATCCGCGCATGGTGATTGCCGACGAGCCCACCACCGCGCTTGACGTAACGATCGAGGCGCAAATTCTGGAACTGCTCAAGGATCTGCAGAAAGAGTTTGGCATGGCGATCATGTACATCAGTCACGACCTCACGGTGGTTGGCGGTGTGGCGGATGAGGTGATGGTGATGTACCTGGGTCTGGTGATGGAGCACGCGGCCACCGACGAGCTTTTCGACAACCCGCTCCATCCCTACACCGAAGCGCTGTGGCGTTCGATCCCGACGATCGATGGCGACATTGAGCGGCTCACCCCGATCCGTGGGGTGCTGCCGAGTCCTTTTGCCGTGCATCAGGGATGCCCCTTCTACTCGCGCTGTGAAAAGCGGATTGAGGGTGTGTGCGACCAATCGCGACCACCCATGATCGAGGCGCGCCCGCAGCATTGGGTGCGCTGTTTCCTGTACACCGAATAAAGAGGGCATCGTTAGAGAAAGACCAACTAGAGAAAGACCAGCCATGAACGCAAACAACAATGTGTTGTTGGAAGTTGAAGGATTGCGCAAGTATTTCCCGATCCAAAAGGGACTGATGCGCCGCACCGTCGGCAATATTAAAGCGGTGGATGACGTCAATTTGCGCGTCCAGCGTGGCGAAGTGTTGGGCGTAGTCGGCGAGAGCGGCTGCGGCAAGACGACGCTGGGCCGCTGTCTGGTGCGCGTCTACGAGCCGACTGGTGGACAGGTTATCCTGCACACAGATGGCCGTGAGTTGTCAGTCACCGAGTTGAATGGCGAAGAAATGCGGCTCTTCCGGCGCTCCGTCCAGATGATCTTCCAGGATCCTTTTGCCTCGCTCAATCCGCGCATGAATGTGTTGGAAACGGTGGGCGAACCGCTCAAGGTCAATGGTCTGGCGAGCGGTCGGACCTTAGAAGACCGCGTGGCAAAGGTCATCCAGCAGGTGGGTTTGCGCGTCGAGCACCTGCGCCGCTACCCGCACAGCTTCAGCGGCGGCCAGCGCCAGCGCATCGGCATTGCCCGCGCGCTTGTCGTCGAGCCAGAACTGATCGTCGCGGATGAGCCAGTCTCAGCGCTTGATGTTTCGATCCAGGCGCAGATTCTCAACTTGCTCAAAGATTTGCAGGAGCAGCAGAATCTCACCTATATTTTTGTGTCGCACAATATGTCGGTGATCCGCTACATTAGCGACCGCATTGCCGTGATGTACGCGGGTAAGCTGGTCGAACTGGGGCCAAAGCAAGAACTGCTGGCGCACCCCAAGCATCCGTACACCGAACTGCTGCTGGCCGCGGTGCCGCGCGCCATTGACCGCCGCCGCGGCCATCGCATTGTGACGCCAGGCGAACCACCCGATCTGGCGCATTTGCCGTCTGGCTGCGTCTTTCGCCCGCGCTGCAAATATGCGCATGAGCGCTGCGCGGAGGAAGAGCCTGAACTGCGCGAACTTGCGCCCGGCTATCATGTGAGCTGCCACTTCGCTGAAGATCTCAGCCTGGGAGGGGTCATACCACGTGTCAAGTCTTTCCCGGCGTAAGACAGGGCAGGAGTTTATCGACCCACCTGTAAGCGCCTATGTTGCAGCCTATGGGCTGTGGCTCTTTACCTTTCTGGTCGGCCTGCTCGTGGCCTTCGTGGTGCGCGACCTCTCCCAGATGGCGATGCTTTTCACGACCTGGGATCGCTACGCGGTCCATCTGGTCAACCAGGTGGGCGTGGTGGTGCTGGTCGTGTTGTTGCTCGTGCTGCTGGTGACCACCGAGGCGTATTACCGGAATGGCGTGCCGCGTGGACAGCTCTTCCTGCGTTTTGCGCGCGCTGTTGGGATCCTGGCGCTGATTCTGGCGGCGGCCCAGGCGTTGCGTCTGGCGCTGGAAGTAGTCGCTGGCTCGGTGAATTTGATCAGCGTGCTGATTCTGGTGGCCGTGCTGCTGGTGTATGGCTGGACGCGCACGGTGGTGCAGCGCTACACACACCCAGCAACGGGCGCAGCGCCGACCCGTGCGAAAAGGTGGCAGGCGCGCGTCCTGATCGTTGCTTCTTTTGCCGCAGGCGCCGTGCTAATGGCCCTGCCGATCAAGTTTCCCCTCAATCCCTACGACGAAGGGCTGGCGCTGGTCAATGGAATGCGTGTGTTGAACGGCGACATCCCATTTCGCGACTATTGGGCGATCTACCCGCCAGGGCAATCCTATGTGCTGGCCGCGCTTTTTGGCGTGGCCGGCCAGAGCGTCCTCGTCGAACGCGTCTACGACACGGTTGTACGGGTGGCGCTGGCGCTGGTGATTTATCTGGTGGCGGCGCGCGTGCTGCGGTCGTGGCGGTGGGCGTTGGCGCCTTACCTGGCCGCAACGGTCCTGTTGGCCGCGGCGACTTTCTATGGCTACGCGGTTTTCCCTGCGCTGCTCTTTGGGTTTGCCGCGCTGCTGATGAGTTTCCGTTCTCTGGACACGGGCGCGCGGGGCTGGCTGGTCGGCGCCGGCGTGCTGGTGGGGATAACCACCTTTTTCCGGCTCGATCTTGGCTTTTATACGGCGGCGTCGGTCGGCGTGCTGCTGATCCTCACTTGGCTGCTGCCGTCCGATGGCGATGCAGAGTGGCGTATACGCACGCGACAATTGCTGCTGGCTTTGCTCGCGGTTGCAGGGCCGGCCGCGTTGTTGGTGCTGGTTTTTTATGGTTATCTTGGCGCTGTCGCTGGTTTTGACCTCATGGTCGAGAACCTGCTCGTGTTCCCGGCGACCACCTTTCGGGCGGTGCGCCATCTTCCCTATCCGCCGTTGCTGCCGGACTGGTCAATCTGGTCTGGTGAAGGCAGTTTTGACGTGCGATTGGGCAGTCTATTTGGCGATTATCTGCGCTTTTACATTCCCTTGCTGGTCTACGCATTGTCCGCCCTGCTGTTGTTGGGGTCTGCAATCCGCTCCTGGCGCGGCGGCAGGCGCTTTGCACGCACCGATAGCATGGCGGCCGCGCTCGTCGTGATGGGGGCAGGTCTGTTCGTGCAGGCGCTGAGCCGCTATGACGAAATTCATGTGCTGCCAGCCGCGCTGGTCGTCGTTATCTTGATCGCGTGGCTGGTGCGGCGGGTTCCCGCGGCGCGTTGGGAGCAACCCTGGGTGGCGGCGCCGGTTATGCTGCTGCTGCTTGTGCCTGTACTGCTGTATTTCGTGGCGCCTTATAGTCGTCTCAGCGAATACGTGCGCGACTATCCGCCGCAGGGATGCTACTCTGTACTGCCGCGCGCCGGTTGTGCGCCGACGCTGCCAGGTCAGGACGATGTCATCCAGATTCTCGATCGTCAGGCTGCGGAGGGCGAACCGTTCTTTGCTGGCCTGCCGCGCCACGACAATGTCTTCGCCAACGATGTCAGCCTCTACTTCCTGGCTGGTCGCCCGATTGCGACGCGCTATCACGAACTCCACCCTGGCGTGACGACCACCCAGCCTGTGCAGGCAGAAATGGTCGCTGAATTGACGGCGCAGGAGCCTGAGTGGGTGGCGTTCATCAACTGGGGCAACCCGAACGAGCCAAATGCCAGCCGCTTCAGCAGCGGCGTCACGCTGTTGGACGATTACATTCGTGAGAATTATACGCAGCTTTACACTGTAGGAATGTATCAGGTTTTGCGACGCAAATAACTGCACCCCTGTCGACTGACCTATTCGGCTCAGTCGATAGGGAACAGGCGCGCCATCTGATTGTTTGAGGCAACAGCAGAGGGAGCATACCCCATAATCCGTTTGAACACGCGTGAAAAGTAGAACTGGTCACGAAATCCGACAGCTTTTGCCGTCTCTTTGACGGAGAGACCCTGTTCGAACATCAGATTATATGCCGCCACAACGCGTTCGCGATGAATCATGGCTGTCGGCGTTGTGCCAAGTTCGCGTTGAAAAAGCAGATTGACGTAGGCAGGGGAGACATTGAAGGTCTGCGCCAGATCGAGGCGGGAAATAGGATGCGTCAGGTTGACGCGGATATAGTCGATCATGGCCTGCATGCGGGGGGTGACTTGGGTGCGCGCACTGGGACGCCAGTGACTGGCAAGCAGGGCGAGTATTTCTCTGGCAATCGCGCTGGTCAACTCCTCGCGGTGTGGCGAGTATCCCTGGTACACTTCGGCCAGACGTCGAAAGCGCCCGCGTAGATAGTCAAAGTCTTCCACTCTTGTCACGATTTCGGGGTGAGGCGTCAAGCGATAGTCGCCGGCCAACCAGGATGAACCCGGCAATAACTCCAGGTGGATGGCCGAGAGCAAACCTTGCTGGCAGTGGGACAACATAGATTTGGAATGAAGAATTCCTGATTCGATAAAAAGGACATCGCCTTCGCTCAAGAAATGCCGGTGCGCTTCCGTGACATATTCGTATTCACCGCTGACAATAAGGATCAGCTCCAGATCGGGAATGCGGCGGTTAGGCCATGTGGTTCCGGGTGTTACCTTGATGTAATTGGCAATGCGAACGACCGGACAGATTTCGCGGATCGATAATACGCGCACTCGAATCTCCCATCTCTGTAAACGCTAATTTTCTTATCATAGCAAATCTAGAGCCAGTCAGATAAAGCTGCGTGCTTTTACTCTGGTGAGCTACTCGTTCAAGCGTCAAAAAACATTATCTGAACATCTATAGCGGGCAGTCAACAGGATAGGCTACTTGTTGATTTTTGTCCATGACCTGTACATCGGCATCTATTCCTTAGCCATCCGCCTGGGTCTATAATGTAGCGAGATAGCTATCCACTTTTTAATTTTCATCCAGATCCGAACCCTCCTGCCCAATGCCTGGCTTGACCGCATCCCGGCTTGATGAGGTTTGGATATTGCTGGCCTGAGTGTTGACGAAGGGAACATCCGATGAATACCAATATTTCTCACGAGGAAGTCGAGTTCTATCGCAAGAACGGCTATGTAGTGATGCACGATTTCCTGTCGCAAGAAGAGTTGCAAGAATGGCGTGATGCAGTCACAGATGCTGTAACAGACAGGGGCCAGCAACGCATCCTGGGGCAGATGGGCAAACCCAACGAGTATTACGAAAATGTTTTCGTCCAGCGGGTCAACCTCTGGCAGGATAACCC
>JACSRH010000187.1 GCA_014879855.1 Caldilineaceae bacterium
GAGCGCCGCGTAAAGGCGCCGCCAAATTCAATTGTCGGAGACCTAAATAGATTCTAATGATACCAACAGGCAGAGAGATAGACCTAACTATCACAGGGTCAGATGTGTATAACCGCGGTCTCCTCAAAAGCTTCCTTTTGATTTTGATGGAAAACGTAAGGATTTTGTGCAGTTTTCTTTCGTTTTACTGACGAAAACCTGGAGACATAAAAAGTGTATGCAGTTAGCTGGACATATTGACAGTATTTAGAAAGGCAGAACCTGTAAATTTCGTTGTAAGATAATTGTATAGATAAATGAAGGCCGTGTTTACAGGGCAAGTTAATCTGGAGGACAACTATGGATATTCCTAAAATGATTACCACATTGCTGCAAAAATCACTTGGTCGCACGCTAGTGGCATCGATCCTAATGCTGCCCCTTATCCTGCTGGGGGCGATTTCGGCTCAGGCTGCCGATGGGCCACTCGTGGTTGCGCCGCCGCCGCTCTCCAGCCCGTCGTTTGGCAGTTGCTATAACCCGCAGCAACAGGTCTTCCGGCTGACAGTAGTCAATAAGTCCGACGTGGACGCTTACATTGCCTATGACATCTATGGCAAAGCCAACTCCTTTGTGAAATTAGGGCTTTTCCAGGCAGGTGAAAGCAAAATCTTCCCGGTCAGTGAGGAAGGCACGCTGCGCAAGTTCATCAGCTATGACAACACGCAATGGCAGCAAAAAGGCGGCACGCATGTGCTGAGCGTCGCCGGGCATACGGCCAACCATCTGCTGTGCAAGGGCAGCGCGTCTGTCTGCAAATTTGATGATACAAACGCTAACGGCGTGCAGGATGAAGATGAGTCGCCGATCAGCGGCTGGCAAATGGATGTCTTCGCGGGGACGCGTGAGGAAGGCGAACTGCCGCTTGCCAGCGGTGTGACTGGCGGCGAAGGCGGTTTTGTAAACTTTGAAAAGCTGCTGCCTGGCGCGTATACGGTGTGCGAAGCTGAAGTCGACGGCTGGTTGCCCACGGTCAATCTGTGCCAGAGCTTCACCGTGAGCAGCGAACAGGAAACCAGCGTCACCTTTGGCAATGTGCGCGGTGGGCGCATTATCGTGGACAAGGCGACCGAGCCGGCTGGCGCGGCCGATGTCTTCGATTTCACGTTGCGCAAGGGCGAGGCAACGCTCGATTTCGCCTTGACCGACAGCGCTGCACCGTTCGACAGCGGCCTGCTGTTCCCAGGCGTTTACTCGATTGCCGAGATGCCGACGATCGGCTGGACGCTTGAGGACATCACCTGTGAAAGCGTCAACAACGAATCGATAGTATCGGAGTTGTCGAACCCGGTGACGATCAACCTGCAACCAGGGCAGGTCGTGCGTTGCACGTTTACAAACACACAGATTCCCACGCCGACCGAAACCGCAACGCCGACCGAAACCGCGACGCCAGAACCGACGCCCACCGATCCCACGCCGACCGAAACCGCGACGCCGACCGAAACCGCGACGCCAGAACCCACGCCCACCGATCCCACGCCGACCGAAACTGCAACGCCGACTGAAACCGCGACGCCAGAACCGACGCCCACCGATCCCACGCCGACCGAAACTGCAACGCCGACTGAAACCGCAACGCCAGAACCCACGCCCACCGATCCCATGCCGACTGAAACCGCGACGCCAGAACCCACGCCCACCGATCCCACGCCGACTGAAACCGCAACGCCGACTGAAACCGCAACGCCAGAACCGACGCCAAGTGAAACACCGACGCCGGTGGGCAGCCTGACTGTAACCAAAGTTGTCGTGTGGGGTGATGTCGTTCAAGAGGCAGTGCAATTCACCCTGTGCGTTGCAGGGCCTTCCTTCCCCAACGGGAACGAAGCAGGCGCTTGCACCTCTTTTGATGGAAGCGGCGGCAGCTATACGTGGTCAGATCTTCTGCCTGGCGTCTACACAGTGACGGAAGTAGGCGTAGACATTGAACATTGGGCCGTTGAAGGCAGCGGCGGCGCTGTGGAAGTCGTTGCCAACAGCCAGGCCACTTACACTGTGACAAACACCGCCGTCAATGTGAGTGGTGAAAGCGAGATTCCCACTGCGCTCGACCCCACCGCGGAGCCACAGCTTACCTTCACACAGCGCCTGTTCCTCCCGGCAGTGCTGCGTTAATTACAATCTTTTGTTCGCCTGAGAGGGATGAGGCCATGGCCTCACCCCTCTCCTTATTTTTCCTCTCTTTGCATACGCGCATCCTTTCAGAGCGTAAATCTCTTCAAAATAGGTCGCTATATCGACTGCTGTGCGTCGGCGAGATTTTCTGGTATCGAAATTTCCAAATAAGTGTTGCTCTCTTCTGTAAGCGAACTGCAAGCACGGTATGGCAAGATCAGCTTTAGGATATAGGCTGCCACAAGTGGATGGGCGTAGTTGACGATCCCTACGCATCTTAGTCAGAGGAAGCCGAACTCGATCCACTCATTGGGACTTGCATAGCGCCGGCGTACGGATAGGCTGCTGTATGCACTGCGAGGCTTTATCGCCATGCTTTATCGCCATGCTTTATCGCCATGCTTTATCGCCATTGCAGAAAAACAAGCAGTTGCAGTTCAGAGAAGTTAGAGTATGATTACAATGTAACAGGACAATTGACGTAGTTCTTCATCCAGTAATTGGTTGCGGCGTCTCGTGGCGATCCTTGCCTTGCAGGTGAGTGGTTAGCGCTCTTTTATTGTTTCGGCAATCTGCTTTCGAAGCGGGCTTTGTTGCATAGGGAAAGGAACAAGACAATGGTACATTCAACATCGGAGAGAAAGAGCGGCCTGAGGCCACTAATGGGGTGGGCATTTCTGCTGACGCTTGCGTTTCTCTCCGCAAGTTTTCTGTTTGCGCCAGCCGCGCGCGCACAAACCGATCTGACCCCGCGCGATACGCGCACCTGGGCCGATCCTAACAGCGGCCCAAGTTTTACCTTTTCCGTGCCGGACATCTACAACAGTTGCTCAACACGCGGCGATCGCATCTGGACCACCGGGATGCGCGCCGGCTGGAGACTGAACGGCAATGTGCGCGTGCGCCAGCCGCTATCTCCCGACGTCGTCTTTACCGAGATCGCTGTCAACCAGACTGGCGATCTGAACCTGCTGGTGCCCTATCCTCCCGTCTCGGAATGGCAGGACAATACCAGCAACCGCGAGATTCACGTCGATCTGTCGATCGGGGTCTTTGATGAAAACAATGTTCAGGTCGGCTGGATTGGCGGCGATCCAGTGAATGCGCCTGGCGTCCTCGGCCCTGGCGGCCAGGACTGGGACGTCTACTGCGACGGTGTGCAGACACCCGACATTGACATCATCAAGTTCACCAATGGCGCCGACGCCAACAATCCCGATGCAGCAGGCGTCCCGGTCATTGCACCGGGCGCGCTGGTCACCTGGACCTACCTGATCACGAATATCGGCAATGTCGACATTCCACTCAGCGAGATCACCGTCACCGACAACATTCCAAACGTCAATCCCATCTTCACCTCCGTTGTCAGCGGCGATCTCAAAGGCGACGGCAATGGACTATTGCAGCCGAGCGAAGTGTGGCTCTACACCGCCACCGGCGCGTCGCTCAACCTGAGCAACCCAGGGCCGGTTCCGGGGTTGCAGATCGTGCCCAATGTTTGCCGACAAGGCAACGCAAGTGCGCCTGGCAGCCCGGCGTACACCAATGTCGGCACAGTACAGATCCCTAACACATCGGCAACTGATCCATCCAGTTATTGCAATCCGTCGGCGTCGCTTGCCGTCTCGAAAACTGCGGCCACTGCCTACACCCGCACCTACGGGTGGGAGATTGCCAAGCGCGTCTCGCCGGCCGTAGTCAACCTCTTCGAGGGACAGAATGCCGACGTCACCTACTCCGTCCAGGTGACGCGCACTGGTCCGGTGGACAGCGGCTTCCAGGTGAGCGGCTCGATCTACATCACCAATACCGGCGTGGCCGCCGTCACGATCAACAGCGTCGCTGATGCGATCAGCGGTGTGGCGACTCCTGCCGCAGTCGTCTGCCCGGTGGCGCTGCCCACCAGCCTCGGCGCCAATTCGTCATTGGTCTGCACCTACTCGGCGCCGCTGACCGACGCTGCCGCGCGCACCAACACGGCCACTGTCACTTATAACGACGGTGCACAACAGACGGGCACGGCGCCGGTCGTCTTTGGCGACCCGACCACCGTGGTCAACGGCTCGATTTCGGTGCAGGATGTCTACAACGGCCTGCCGCCACAGATTATTGGTGCAGCCATCACCGGCAGCACGACCTTGCCGGCCTATCAACGCAACGTTGTCTGCGGCAGCGATCTGGGCTATGTCAACGGCGTCGCTTCCTACACGCGCGCGAACACCGCGACGATTGTAGAGACCGGCGGCAATGCCAGCACGACGATGACGGTCAACTGCTACCGGCCGTCGGTGAGCAAGACGGTCGATCCAGACTTTACGCGACGCTTCACCTGGCAGATTCTAAAGACGGTGGCGCCGAGCCAGATCAATCTGCTCGATGGCCAGAGCACGACCGCGACCTATACGGTGACCCTGACGAAGTCCAACCCAATCGATGAGAACTTCCGCGTATTTGGCAATATCACGGTGAACAATCCGAACCTGAATTCATCGCTGGGGTTGACGGGAATCACCGATCAGTTGAGCAACGGCCAGAATGTCGGGGTGACCTGCCCGAGCACAACCGTGCCCGCAGGCGGAACGCTGGTGTGCAGCTACAGCACCAACGTGCCCAACAACGCCGACGGGACGAACACAGCGACCGTGACGGCGACAACAGGCATTGTCTACACCAGCCCCGTTGTGCCCTATACCTTCGTCGGCGTGCCTCCTTCGCAAACCACCCTCAATTCGGTGGATGTAACGGACACAAATCCGGCGACCGGCCAGCCCTGGACGTTCAGCGCCAGTGGTTCACAGAATTACCAACTGCCCTTTGCCTGTGTAGACATCGCCTACGATGCAAATGGCGTCTATCAGACCACTGTCAATAACACTGTCACCATTACGCAGACTGGCCAGCAGTCGAGCGCGGTGGTCAATCTTACCTGCCGCCTGCCCCAGGTCACGGTCAGCAGCGTCTGTGTCAATGGACAGCGCACGTGGAGCGCCATCGCTTCCGATGCAGGCGCCTATATCGCCGACTTTATCGCCGGTGGTGTTGTGGTCGAGTCGGTCAACCTCAACCTGACGGCCAATACGCCGCAGACCTTCACCTACAGTGGCGATCCAACCACGCTGGAGCGCGTGGAGATCACCTTCAACGGCAACCTCGTGGCGCAGGAAAACGGCCCGTACGAGGATTGCGTCACCGCGCCGGCAGTCACGCTCGGCAGTGTGTGCGTCGATAATACGCGCACCTGGACGGTCAACTCCAGCCAGAGCGGCGCGTATACAGCCGAGTTTGTCATCGACAACATCGTGGTTGCTTCGACGCCGCTCACCCTGGTCGCCAATACCAACCAAACCTTCACCTACAGCGGCGACCCGACGACGCTGGATCTGGTGCGCGTCACCTTCAATGGCAACGGCGTCGCCCAGGAGATCGGGCCTTTCGAAAGCTGCGCACCGCCGCCCACCGGTGCGCTCAGCAGCGTCTGCACCGATGACGTGCGCACCTGGACGGTCAACGTCAGTCAGCCCGGTGCTTACGTTGCCCAGTTCGTGATCGGCGGCGCCGTCGTCAGTTCGCTCAACCTTAACCTGGCGGCCAATACACCGCAGACCTTCACCTACAGCGGCGATCCGACCACGCTTGACCTCGTGCGCGTCCTCTACAACGGCGCCCTCGTTGCTCAGGAAGCAGGGCCATTCGAAAGCTGCATTGCTGACCTGCCCACGGTGGTGTTGGTTACAGAGTGCGTCGAAAATGAGGGGTTGCTCTGGCAGGCGACTGCAACCCGCACCGGCGCCTACGTGGCGCAACTCACCAGCCCGGGCGGCCAGGTCATCGAGAGCGTGCCGCTCAGCCTGACCGCCAATACGCCGCAGAGCTTCGCCTTCACTGCCGATGCTTACACCCCCAATGTGGTGCGGGTCTTCTTCCAGGGGACGCAGGTGTTGGAGCAGGTTGGACCTGAGTCGTGCGTCAGCGGCCTGTCGATTGCGCTGGCGCCAGCCTGCACGCGCACTGGCGAGACCGAATGGACAGTGCTGACCAACATTCCCGGCAGCTACACAGCCCAGTTGGTGAGCGGCGTCACTGTGATCGAGAGTATTCCGCTGACGCTGGAGGCCGGCGTCGACGCCCAGTTCATCTTCCAGAACGATTCGTCCAGCCCGCGCGTTGTCCGGCTGATCTTCCAGCAGAGCGCATACGCCGAGCAGGAAGGCCTGGATATCCCATGTGTGCCGACATCGCTGCCGCCTACTGAAGAACCGACAGTGCCTGGTATGATGAGCAACTTCATCTACCTGCCGACGGTGACGCGCCGCTAGACGCAAGCTGGCAAATGAGGTCTGGCTGTTTTGGCCTCATTCCCCTTACTCTGCTTCACGACAGGAGAGGCGCACTCGATGAGTGCGCCTCTCCTGTGCTCAGTTGCCGGTGCTGGCTGGTGCGCTTCAGCCCAGCCGCGCGGTCATGTACAGCGCGCCGGCGCTGAAGCCGCGGCTTGCATAGTAGCGCTGTGTGCCGGTGGCCGCAATTACACTGATGCGCTCGAAACCGGCCTCACGGCTGATCTGGCGCGCGGCGTCGAGCAGGCGCGTGCCCAGGCCGGCATGTTGCGGCCGTCCGTCGCTCTCCGCGCCGATGCTCAATGCGGGGCCATAGACGTGCACCTCGCGGATCATGGCGTTGCCCGCGATCTCTGGCAGAAAGGCGCGGCTGCCGCTCTGTGCTTCGTTGGGCAGGCTGAGGCGCAGAAAGCCAGCAATCAAGCCCGGTTCGCTGGCAAGGTCATTTGTGACAAAGTGCAGAAAGTGCTCCTGCGTCAGGTCGGTCATGTAGGAATGGACGCGCAGCTCAAGCTGTTCCAGCGCAACCTCGCGGCGGCGGATCTCGTGGCAGCGAATACAGCCACAGCGTTGGCCGCGGCGCGCCAATTCGTTATGCACCACTTGACGCAGGTTGCTCAATTTGACGCCCGCCTGAATATGATGCGCCGGGATGTCGCGGAAGAGCCGGTTAACGCGCGTGTAGGGCGGGATCGTCGGCTTGACATCGGCCAGCAAGTTGACGAGATCAGCCTCAGTGTAGGGTTGATAGTCGCCGGTGAGATAGCGCGCGTAGAGTTCGGTCTCTGCAATCAGCGAGCACGGATAGATCTTGAGTTCGTCGGGACGGATCGCCGGGTCCTCAAAGAAGCGGGCAAAGTCGGCGCGGTCTTTCTCTGGCGTGGCGCCGTAAAGATTGGGCATCCAGTGCAGATGCAGCTTGAAGCCGGCCGTGCGCAGCAGTCCCAGCGCGCGGCGCACCGCCGCGACATCGTGCCCGCGCTGGTTGAGCGTGAGGATCTCATCGTCCAGGCTCTGCACGCCGATCTGCACCTTGGTCACGCCCAGCTTGCGCAGGTGGACGATCTCCTCTGCCGTGATCCAGTCCGGGCGCGTCTCGATGACCAGACCGACGTTGCGATGCAGCGCGTTCGTGTTGGCGGCCTGGGCCGCGGCCAGCGAGTCCGAGGTGGCCTGCGTCGGATCGCCCGCCGCGTTCATGGCGTCGAAGCAGCGTTGCACGAACCACTCGCGATAGTTGCGGCTGTACGCGCTCCACGTGCCGCCCAGGATCAGCAGCTCCACTTTGCTGGCGTCATGGCCGATACTCTCAAACGATTGAATGCGTCCCAGCGTCTGCTTGAAGGGGTCAAAGCCGTCGCGCTCGGCGCGCTGGCAGCCCGGCTCGTCGTAGATATAGCTTTTGGGCATGCGCCAGTCGTCCGGGCAGAAGATGCACTTGCCCGGACAGCCCGCGGGCGCGGTCAGCACAGTGACGGGCGCCACACCGCTTTGTGTGCGCATCGGCTTCATGCGGATGCGCTTCTCCAGCAGTGGGTCCGCCTCGATGTCGCCCTCGGCCACTAAAAATCGGTAGCCGGCAATCAGGTTGGCTTTAGAATAGAGTCCCCTTCCTTCTTTGGGGTGACGCACCAGCACTGCCTGCAAGCCATTGCGCTCGGGCCACGCGTCTTCAGGGATAGCGAGCACTTCCTGAAAGATAGCGTAGAGCGTCGTCGCATGGTGGGCAGGCTCGAAATCGCGCCGTTTTGCCTGCCAGACTTCGACTTTTTTAATGACATCAGCCGGAATCTCTTCCGGTGCAAGAATACGTTTCAATGGTTCCCTCAAATCAGTCCCGGCTCGCGGGCGATCTCCAGCTCGCTGGGGCGAGCTGCGCCTTCTGCTGGGAAAATCCATTCCAGACCAAGCCAGAAGCCAGGCAGCCGCCGCGAACGCAGCACGCCCTCCTGCACCGGCAGCGCCATCAACTGTCCATTCACATTGCCGTACAGCGTCGCCATGCGTTCAATCGGGTCGACCAGCCAATATTCCTGCACGCCAAAGCGGCCACAGTTGACAAGCTTTTCCACGCTGTCATACTGCCGGCTGCTGGGGGAGATGATCTCGACGGCCAGGTCGGGCGCGCCTTGTACGTAAACCTCATTTTCGCCCAGCACAACACCAAGCCGATTCGTGTTAACAAATAAACGCATTGTGGTCAACAACATACCTTGTACATCTTCATGTTCAAAAGGAGCTGGAGACGCCATCACAAAGACTCCTTCAATCAGGTCAGACTTCTGCTCGCTCTGCGGCGACGCGATATAATCCTCTGCGGACATGCGCGCCTTAACGGGCGTGTCGAACAAAGTGTAAATGGGTGTGACCATGGCAAACCTTCCGTGCATCGAGCCAGTGCACCGCTTTCAACCAAATCTTGCGCACAGTATACCATAGCTGAAATTGAGAAGGAGGGCTTTCGGAGATGCGCCAGGTTGTCCAACAACAGCTGCTTGACCTGAATCGCCAGTTCTACGCCACCGTCGCCGACGAATTCGACCGCACGCGCCAAGGGCTGCCAGAGGGCATGACAACCCTGGCGCAGATATTGCGCGCCCAACTGCCGGCGCCCGCTCGCATTTTAGATGTAGGGTGCGGCAACGGACGCTTCGCCCGGGCGCTGGCGCAGCAGGGCATCACCGGCGCTTACCTCGGAGTCGATGCTGACAAACGTCTGCTTGACCTGGCCGCTGCCCAGGCCGCCGATCTGGAGGGAATGACCTGCCGCTTTGCACAAGTCGATCTGGCGCAAGCAGACTGGTTCACGCGTCACGACGCAGTGCGCTACGATGCGGTCGTCTGTCTGGCCGTGCTCCATCATTTCCCCGGATACGACCTGCGCCGGCGTTTGGTGGCGGAAATGGCCGGCTTGCTGGCGCCCGCGGGGCTGCTGGCGCTTTCGACGTGGCAGTTCCTGAGCGTGAGCCGCTTTATCGACCGTGGCGCAGCGTGGGAATCGATCGGGCTGAACGAGGCAGATGTGGAGCCGGGCGATGCGCTGCTCACGTGGAACCAGGGCGCGCCCGCGGTGCGCTACGTCCACAACCTGGCCCTGGAGGAAGTCGAGCGGCTGGCTGCGGACTGTGGGCTGGCCGTCGCGGACACCTTCCGCGCCGATGGCAAAGAAGGAAACCTGAATCTCTTTGTGATCGCACAATTGGGCGCGCCCGGCTGATATGCCTCCTTTATCTTTGTGGGTATAATAGAATGCAATAAAACGACCCCGCTCTTGCTAAGGTCTGTTGCACGCAGAAATTTTAAACGCAAGCACACAAGCAGTGGAGAGTTAGAGACGCATGACCACCTTACACGATGATCGAACCGAAGCGCTGGTTCAGGAATTCCGGCAACGCTTTGGGGCCGCGCCGCATTACGTGAGCCGCGGGCCTGGACGCGTCAACCTGATCGGCGAGCACACCGACTACAACGACGGCTTTGTCCTGCCGGTCGCGCTCAAGCGCGACGTGCGCTTTGTCTTGCGCCCGCGCGCCGATCGTCAGGTGCGGCTTTACTCCATGGAATTTGGCGAGAGCGGTGCGTTCGATCTGGATGCGCTGCGCTTTGTGCCCGACCAGTTGTGGCTCAACTATATTCAGGGCATGGCGCAAAGCCTCGAACAGGAGGGCATCCGGCTGACGGGGATCGATGCAGTCTTGGGCGGCAACGTGCCGCGCGCCAGTGGGTTGAGCAGTTCGGCCGCGCTGGAGATCGCCGCGGCTCACGCCTTTCTAGCCGCCGCCGGACAGAACGATGTCCTGTCTGGCCCACGCATTGCCCAGCTTGCCCAGCGCGCCGAAAATCACTTCGTCGGCGTCAACTGTGGCATCATGGATCAATTTATCAGCCAGCTGGGGCGCGAAAATCACGCGCTCCTGATCGACTGCCGCTCGCTTGAGTACACGCTGGTGCCAATGCCGGAAGATGCCGCACTGGTGATCGGCAACACGCGCGCCAGCCGTTCGCTGGCGTCCAGCGCCTACAACGAACGGCGCAGCGAGTGCGAACAAGGCGTGGCGCTGCTCCAGCCGGCGCTGCCCGGCATCCGCGCGCTGCGCGATGTCACCAGCGCACAACTGGAGGCCAACCGCGCCTTGCTGCCCGATAATGTATATCGCCGCTGCCGCCATGTTGTGTCTGAGAATGAACGCGTGCTGCGGACCGTCGACGCCCTTCAAGCTGGCAATCTGGCGGAGGTGGGGCGCTTGATGGACGCCAGCCATGTTAGTTTGCGCGACGATTACCTGGTAAGCAGCACCGCGTTGGACGCCATGGTTGACGCGATGCACCGCGCCGACGGCTGTTTGGGCGCCCGACTGACCGGCGCCGGCTTCGGTGGGTGCGCAGTGGCGTTGGTCAAACCAGGCCGCGAGCAAGCAGTGGCCGACGCCATCTTTGAGCACTATCCAAAGGCAACCAGCATCTGGCCGGAAGTCTACATGACCAAAGCAGCCGACGGCGCCGCGGTGGAGGCGTTGCATCTGGTCTGATGTCACGGGCATCGCACAAAGTATTTCAATCTATGGAATCCGTGCCATCTGTGGAAAAAAGTTGAAAACGCATCCACAGAGATGACACGCGTGCTACGACAGTAACTCGGTGGTCAGATGGTCGATGCTGTCGTGGCTGCGCAAACGCCACACTTCGCGCCGCGGATGCTCGACATATTCGAAATGCGTAACGCCTGTGTTGTGCGTCCACACTTCACAGCGCCGCCAAGGGCCAATGTTGAAGATATGATCAAAGGCGAATTCGATCACACCGCCGTGGCAGATGACGAGCACCTGCTCCCCAGCATGTGCTTCGGCCAGCTCCTCGATAAAAACGCCTACCCGCGCGCGAAAATGCATCAGCGTTTCGCTGAGCGGCTCCTTCATGACGGGGGCAAACGGGCGTTCGCTGGCCCAGAAGCTGGAGAATTCGCCCGGTTGATCGTCAATGCCCCACGGAGTATGGTCGAACCGGTTGTTGCCGATCTCGCGCACGCGATCGTCGAAACGGATCGGCTGGCCGTACATACTCGCCAACGGCGCGACTGTCTCACGCGCGCGCAACATCGTGCTGGCGTAAATCGCAGCGACTTGCTCGACGCGTTGCGGCAACCAGATCGCCAGCGCGGTCGCCTGGCGTTGGCCCAGCTCCGTCAACGGTTGATCCCAATTGGCGCCCGACCAATCAGGCAGATTGACATAGCTTTGTCCGTGGCGAATCAAAAACAGATGCATAAATTTCCCTCCTCAGGATAGGTTTGTAATGCTTTATATTGTAGCCCACAAGCACCTACTTCCCATTGTTTCACAAGGGCAAACGGCTTTATGACGAAACGGCTGGATTATTTCGATCCCTATCAGCAACGTTTTGAGGCTGAGGTAGTCACCCTCTTGGAACGGGGAGGAAAGCCGGCTGTTGTGCTGAATCAGACGTGCTTCTACCCGACTTCCGGCGGACAACTGCACGACACCGGTCGCCTGGGCGATGTTGCTGTCGTCGATGTAATCGCCGAGCAAGGCGTCGTTTTGCACGTGCTGGCTGACGCCCCTTCATGTGCCGTTAGCGATGTTGTGACTGGCAGCATCGATTGGGCGCGGCGCTACGATCACATGCAGCAGCATTCCGGCCAGCATCTGCTCTCTCAGTTGCTGCACCAACGATTTGGCTTCGAGACTGTTTCGGTGCACTTTGGCCGTGAAGAATCCACCCTGGATTTGGATGTCCCCGCAATCGATCCTGCTATGTGGGCTGAAGTCGAACGCGAGGTCAACACACTGGCTTACTATGGGTTGGAGATTCGCGCCTATTTTGTCGACAACCGTGAGCTGGCCAAGCTCCCACTGCGGCGCCCGCCGGCTGTCAGCGGACAAATTCGCATCGTCGAGATCGACGGCTATGACTATTCGGCGTGTGGCGGCACGCACGTGCGCACAACTGCCGAAATTGCGCCCATCAAGCTGCTGCGTCAAGAACGACGGCGTGCGCAGACGCGCCTCACCTTCCTGTGCGGGATGCGGGCGCTGCGCGACTACCAACAGAAGCATCACCTGCTGCTGGAAAGCGCTGCCCTCTTCAGCACCGAACCCAGCGCTGTGCCCGCCATGACGCAGCGCCTGCAAAATCAGGTGCGTGATTTGCAGCGGCAAACCGCGTCGCTCCAGGAGCAGCTTCTCGCGTACGAAGTTGCTGAACTGCTGGCCGGCGCGCGCCGCAGCAACGGCATGGCGCTGGTCGAATTTCTATCGGCTGACCGGCCCGCAGATGTATTAAAGCAGATGGCGGCGTTGCTGTGCGCGCATTCCCAAGTCGTCGGTTTGCTGGCCTCGACGGCTGGTGACAAACTGACGGTGATTTTTTGCCGCAGCGACGACCTGACGTTGCAGGTGGGCGACTTGCTGCGCGATACACTTGCTGCTTTCGGCGGTCGCGGCGGCGGGCGGCCTGAGTACGCTCAGGGCGGCGGTCTGCCTGTCGCCACGGCCGCTGATTTGCTTGCCCACGCGCGCCGCCAACTCTTGCCATCAACACTCTGAAAAGGAATCCTGCCATGTCGTTGCACACACCACTGGTTGCGCTCGAATCCACCGTGATCGCGCATGGTCTTCCCTATCCGCATAACTTAGCGCTGGCGCAGGAAATGGAGGCGATCGTACGCAGCCACGGCGCCGAACCGCGCACGATCGCTGTCATCGGCGGCGAGCTGCGCGCCGGGCTGAGCGAAGCCGAGCTGCTCCACCTGGCGACCTCCACTGCGGTGCGCAAAGTAAGCCGTCGCGACCTGCCGATTGTGGCCGCGCGACGGCTTGACGGCGCCACCACCGTCGCTGCCACCATGTGGGTGGCGCAGCGCTTTGGCATCAGCGTCTTTGCCACGGGCGGCATCGGCGGCGTCCATCGCGGCGCGGGCGACGACATCAGCGCCGACCTGCAGGAGCTTGCGCAGACGCCGGTCATCGTCGTTTGCGCTGGCGCCAAAGCCATCCTCAACCTGCCCGCCACGCTCGAATATCTGGAAACGCAGGGCGTCACCATCGTCGGCTACGGAACGGACGTGTTCCCGGCGTTTTACAGCCGCAGCAGCGGGCTGGCCGTGGATGTGCGTTGTGACACTGCCGCGGAGGTGGCCGCGATCTGGCGCGCTAAGCAGCAGCTTGGCCTGCCCGGCGGGCTGCTCGTCACCGCGCCGATCCCGGTGGAGATGGAAATCCCCGCGGCTGAGATCGAGCCGGCCATTACGCAGGCGGTGCAAGAGGCGGCAGCGCACGGCCTGCGCTCCGCCGAGGTGACGCCTTTCCTGCTGACGCGCATCGCCGAGTTGACCGGCGAACGCAGCCTGCGCGCCAACCTGGCGCTGCTCCGCAACAACGCCGCCATCGCCGCCGAGATTGCGGTGGCGCTCTGAATAAAAAAGCAGGACGAGTTCTCTGGAAACTCGTCCTGCTTGATTAGTGGCTAACAATTCAGTTGGTCCGGCCAGACCACGGATTTGGTGATAAAACTTGGGTGTGACTTTTAGATAAAATCCGTGAGCACCCGCGCTCTATGTACGTGACGCCTTTTCTCCTTAATCGGCGCCCGCGGCCAGCGGGACCGGCAACTCGCCTTCGAAGATGGTCAGGAACTCCTTGCGATCCATCACTTCTTTTTCCAGGAGACTTTCCGCCACCTGGACGAGGTGGGTGTGACGCCGCTGGAGCACTTCGCGCGCCCGCTTGTAGGCGCTGTCGACGATGCGCCGCACTTCGCGGTCGATTTTGCGCGCCACGTCTTCACTGTAAGAGCGCTGCTCGCCGAGCTCCATTCCCATAAACGGATTGGATTCGCCTGGATTCAACTGCATCGGGCCGATCACATCGCTCATGCCATAGCGCGTGACCATCGCCTTCGCCAATTTAGTGACGCGCTCCAGGTCGTTGGCAGCGCTGGTCGATGGCTCTTTGAAGATCATTTCCTCTGCCACGCGGCCGGCGAGCAAACCGGCGATGGTGTCTTCGTACTCGGCGCGGCTGCGCAGGTTGCGATCTTCTTCAGGCAGCGGCATGACATACCCCAGGGACTGGCCGCGGCTGACAATGGTAATCTTGCCGACGCCTTCCGTGTATTTCAGTTCCTCCATCACGAGCGCATGGCCTGCTTCATGATAGGCCACCACGCGGCGATCATCGACGTCGAGCACACGGCTGCGCCGCGCCGGCCCCGCCATGACCCGCTCGATGGACTCGACAAACTCAGACATGCCGATGGTGCGCTTGTTGCGTCGCGCGGCCAGGATGGCCGCCTCGTTGACGAGGTTTTCCAGGTCGGCGCCCACCATGCCGGCTGTTTGCGCGGCGATGATGTTGAGGTCTACATCGGGCGTCAGCGGCTTGCCGCGCGAGTGCACCTTGAGGATGGCTTCACGCCCGCGCCGGTCTGGACGATCCACCACCACCTTACGGTCGAAGCGGCCAGGACGCATCAGCGCCGGGTCGAGAATATCGGGGCGGTTAGTGGCCGCGATGATGACGATATTGGTGTCGGTGTCGAAGCCGTCCATCTCCACCAGGATCTGGTTGAGCGTCTGCTCGCGCTCGTCGTTGCCGCCGCCCATCCCCGCGCCACGATGCCGGCCTACCGCGTCGATCTCATCGACGAAGATGATGCACGGCGAATTTTTCTTGGCCTGCTCGAACAGGTCGCGCACGCGGCTGGCGCCGACGCCGACAAACATTTCGACAAACTCGGAGCCGGAACTGGCAAAGAAGGGAACGCCAGCCTCGCCGGCCACCGCTTTGGCAAGCAACGTCTTGCCGGTGCCGGGCGAACCCACCATCAACACACCCTTGGGAATGCGCGCGCCAAGCGCGGCAAATTTCTGCGGTTCTTTGAGAAATTCGACAACTTCCAACAACTCCTGTTTGGCTTCATCGGAGCCGGCAACGTCGGCGAACGTGACGGTTGGACGGTCGGCGCCTTCCATTTTGCGCGCGCGGCTGCGGCCAAACTGCATGGCGCGATTCTGCCCGCCGCCGCCTGCCTGTCGCATGATGAAAATGAAAAAGGCAAAGACCAACAACATCGGCAGCAGCATCAACAACCAACTGAAGATGGCGCTGCTGTTGGGCGCGCTTTCCACTTTGATGGGCAGCGTCTGCAATTTTGCTTCGCTGACGCCAAACGAACGCAATGTCTCCAGCAGGCTCTCGTCGTTTTCTTTGCGCGTCTGGAGTTTATCCCCGTTGTCTAGCTGTACATAGACGGTGTCTCCCTGGACTACGATGGAGCGCACCTCGTCCTCGTTGACATGGCCGGCGAGCTGATTCAGCCCCACCAGATTGGCGGCGTCGCCAGACGTGGTGAATAAATAACGTGAACCGATCACAAGCAGAATAACCAGCACGATCCAAAACCAGCCGCGGCTGAACCAGTTGCTGCCACCAGGCCCGGTTGTGTTCCGGTTGTTTGCATCGTTTGGTCGTTTGGAGTCGGGTTTCTTTTCGCTCATTGATTTCAAATTCCTGTGACGATAGATTCGAATGCTCTACTCTGATTTTCTCGCAACAAAGGCGCCACGTCAGTAAGTCGCATCACGCATCACTCGTTACGCAAAGCCGCCCGCACATCCACCCCGACGCGATGCGTCTGCGCACGATGCAGCGGCGCCAGATCGGGCGACACGCGCGCATGAGGGCGCGACGCTTCATCGGGCTTGTCGCTGAGGCAAAGAATCTCGCACTGGCGCTCCTTCAGCCAAAGCGCCAGTTGGTACACTTCTTCGGTGATCGTAATTTCGTTTTCCAGCAATTCCTGGACGCTGGCGGTGTCGGGCATGTTGCCCATGTGCTCCATGGTGCTGATGAATTCCTGGCGACGGAAGCGTTTGAAGGGCGTTGGATCGCCAATGCGCACGCTGCCGTTGACCGCCTCGTGCACTTCGCGCAGGAATTCGCCTGCCGTCGGGTTGATCATCATCCGGCTGTCCACCCAGCGGATGAATTGCTCGAAGTTGTCGAGGCTCTTGCTTTCCACCTCCCGCACGATCTCGTCGATGCTGATGATGCCCGTGTTGAGCACCATGCAGATATAAGCGAGATAATCCTGGTTGTCGGCAGTGAGCAGATGATAGCGTGCGCGGTTGAGTTCGTTGTAATGCTCCTCGTAGCGCGTCTGGTCAAAATCATCGCCAAGCACGGCGTTCATGGTGCGGTAGATGCCGGCGAGCCGGGCGCGGTCGATCACTTTATCGTTGCGCCCTTTGGCGCCAATGGCGGTCTTGTCGATGTCAATCACCACGGCGGTGTTGGCATCCAGTTGGAAGCCAAGCGCTTTGAGAGAATGGAGCCAATCGACGAGCGCACTCCAGCGGTTGGCAATGGAAATTGTTGCTTGCTCGACGTGGGTGGCCGGCGCCTGATCGAGGCGTTCGGCGCCGATGAAGCACGCGCCTCGCCAGCCACTTACGTCGATCATATTGATAAAGGCCTGGCCATCGTTGAATAAAGTGTCCCCCAAAAAGAGCAGTTCGCCGACAGGCGTACGCACACCGCGCACCTGCTGGATTTTGTTGACAAACCAGACTGCGGCTTTAGCATAGTCGCGATCCTGCTTGCGCGGGATCTGCTCGCTGCGCAGCTCCATGTCGTAAAACGACTGTTTGAGGCCGGGCACACGTTTGTCGACCGGTTCCAGGTTGCGGAAGATTACCCAGTCGTCACAGATGTCTGCCAACGATGCCCGCCCAAAGTTTTCATACATGGATATTTTCTCATTCCCCAGTACAGCACTCGCAGATAATGAAGGCACGTGCTTCTCTCCGATCGGATTCCAACCTGATTTGGCTGCCGCCTTCCCTGACTTTCGTAAAATTGGGTGGTCGCGCCGCGGTCTTCACGACCACCCGTTTAACATATTCTACGCAAATGTTGCGCTTTTTGCCAGAAGTGCATGGTCTTGTCCGAGATAGCCCTGCGCTACCAGCAATTCAGCGTTGAGCAAGCTGCCGCCCGCGGCGCCGCGGATCGTGTTGTGGCCGAGCACTACGAACTTGAAATGGAGCAACGGGTCGGGGCGCAACCGGCCGATCACCGTCGCCATGCCTGGCACGCTGCCCGCCATGCGGTCGAGGCGTGGCTGCGGGCGATCCTGGCGTTCGTCGTAGAGGATCGCGGGTTGCGGCGCGCTCGGCAGCTTCAATTGCTGCGCCAGTGGGTGATACTCGCGCCACGCCTGGAGGATCTGCTCCTGCGTCGGCTGTGCTTCAAACTCGATGCTGATTGCTTCCAGATGCCCGTTGCGCGTGGGCACGCGGTTGCAGTGGGCGCTCACCACGAAGTCCGCGTACTGGATGCCCGACCCGTCGAAAACGCCGAGGAGCTTCTGTGGCTCCTTCTGCTCCATTTTTTCTTCCTCGCCGCTGATGTAGGGGACGACGTTGTCGAGGATGTCCATGCTGCTGACCCCTGGATAGCCGGCGCCGCTGATGGCCTGCATGGTGACGACGAAGACTTTTTTAACGCCAAAGCGCACGTGCAGCGGGTGCAGCGCCGAGACCAGATGCGTGGTGCTGCAATTGGGATTGGTGGTGATGTAGCCGCTCCACCCGCGATTGCGCTTCTGCAGATCGACCAGCGCCAGATGCTCCGGGTTTACTTCCGGGATCAGCAGCGGCACGTCGGCGTCGTAGCGATGATTGCGGGCGTTGCTGCACACGGCATAGCCGGCCGCCGCAAAGTCTTCCTCGATCTCGCCCGCCGTCTCCGAAGGCAGCGCGCTAAAGACGACCTGGCAATCCGCGCCAGGCTCGCATTCCTGGACAATGAGGGTGCGCACCGCCGCGGGCATATCACCGCGCAGATTCCAGCGGCAGGCATCCACATAGCGCTTGCCTGCGCTGCGCTCCGAGGCAAACAGTGCGGTGATCTCAAACCACGGATGCCCCTCCAGCATCTGAACAAAGCGTTGCCCGACCGCGCCCGTAGCGCCCAACACACCAACTTTGATCTTGTTCATCGTCTTATCTTTCCCCTCAAGCGGGTCATCATTTCCAGATCATCATTTCAAGGCTAATTCTAGAATATCACTCAGCACGCCCGCGGCGGTGGCGTCGGCCCCAGCCCCGCGTCCCTGGATGACCAGCGGCGTGGGGTGATACCAGCGCGTATGAAACTCCACCAGGTTGTCAGCGCCGTGCAAATGTCCCAGCGGGCTGCTGGCTTCCACCGCGGCTGGCCCAACCGTGCAGCGTCCATCCGCAATGGCGGCCACGTAACGCAACACCTTGCCGCTGGCTGCTGCCTCGTCCGCCTGCTGGCGAAACTGCGGATCAAGCGAAGGCAGCGCGTCCATAAACTCCGTCACCGAGAGCGCGGCCATCGCCGCAGGGTAAAGTCCCGTGATCGCGACATCCTCCAGCGCCAGACGCCAGCCCAGGCCACGCGCCAGGATCAGCGCCTTGCGCGCCACATCCACCCCACCCAGGTCGTCGCGCGGGTCAGGTTCGGTGTAGCCCAGCCGGTGCGCCTCGCGCACGACCGCGCTGAAGGGCTGGCCAGCCTGCAGCCCGCTCATCACAAAACCCAGCGTGCCGCTGAACGCGCCGGCAATGCGCGTCACCGGATCGCCGCTGGCGAGCAGCCGGTTGAGCGTGGCAATCACGGGCAGACCCGCGCCGCAGGTCGTCTCCCAGCGCGTGCGACGGAAGCGGCGGGGCGCGTGTCCGGTTTCGGTGTCACCGGCTCTGGTGAGCCGGTCGTACACCTCCTGCTGCATAGTGAGTGGTTTTTTGTTCGCCAGCACGACGCGATGCTTGCGCGCCAGGGCCGCAAGGAGCACCGGCGCGGTCGCTTCGCTGGCAGTGCAGTCGACGATGATCGTGTCCGGCTGACCGGCGATGTCGATCACGGCTGCCAGATCGTGCTGCGGCCCGCCCTGGCTGTGGTCGGCCAGCCGCCCTTTGCGCGCTTTGAAGTCGAGCACATCGGACAACGTCGCGTCGTCGATGGCGTCGCGCAGGGTGACAACCGCGCCGTCGCGGTCGCAGAGCGCCAAGATCGGCAGCTCCAGGTCATAGTCAGCTGCATGGTGCGCCCGGTTCTGCACGATCTGCCGAACCAGTGCACTGCCTACGCCGCCAATGCCAAACAAGATGAGCGGTGCGCGCTGCATAATCCCCTTTCCAGGAAGTCGTATCGCCAAAAAACAGCATCAAATTGTACCATGTACGAATGCCAACGCGATAACCACAACGCGGCAAGCGGTTGCGTTGCCTCCTGTTATAGTTTATGTGCGCGCTCCTCGGTGGGCACGTGCAGCTCGAAAATGTCGTGGATGGCGCGCAGCGCGGACGTCACGTCGGCGTCGACGACAACCAGGCTGATGTTGGCCTCGCTCGACCCCTGCGCAATGGCGATGACGTTGAGGCCGGCCGCGGCGACGGCGGTAAAGACGCGTGCGGCCAGTCCTGGCGTGCCGCGCATCCCACTGCCCACGACGGCCACGATGTTGATGTGCGGCATGCCGTGGATGTCGTCGATGTAATGGCGTTCCAATTCGTGCTGGAAATCCTCGCGCAATGCAGAAATTACTTCACGGGCCGACGCTTCAGGCACGACAAAACAGATGCTCTGCTCGCTGCTGCTCTGGCTGATCATCAGCACATTGGCGCCAGTGCGCGCCACCGCGCCAAAGGTGCGCGCGGCGATGCCAGGCACGCCCATCATGCCGCGCCCGGCAATCGTGATCAGATTCATGTTGCGGATCGCCGTGATGGCCTTGACTGTGCCCTTCGCTTCGACGTGCGTCTTCTCAACGATCAGCGTGCCGGGGTGGGCTGGCTCGAAGGTGTTGAGCACGCGCACGGGGATCTTCTTTTCGATGGCAGGCGTCACCGTTTTGGGATGCAGCACTTTGGCGCCGTAGTAGGCCAACTCGGCGACTTCCTCGTAGCTCAACTGATGCAGACTGCGCGCGTTGGGCACAATGCGCGGGTCGGCGGTCATGACGCCGTTGACGTCGGTCCAGATCTGAATTTCGTCGGCATGGAGCGCCGCGCCAATGAGAGCGCCGGAATAGTCGGAGCCACCGCGTCCCAGTGTGGTGGGAACGTTTTCCACCGTGGCGCCGATAAAGCCTGTCACCACCGGCACGATGCCGCTGTGTAGCATCGGCAACAGGCGTTCGCGGCAGCGGGCTTCGGTCAGCTTGTCGAGCGGGGCGGCGCTGCCAAACGTGTTGTCGGTGACGATCAGCTCGGTGGCGTCGATGGCCTCGGCGCGCAAGCCGGCCGCACGCAACACCGTCGCCAGCAGCGGCGCGGCCATGCGCTCGCCCAGCCCGCTCACCACATCCAGCCCGCGCGCCGTCAATTCGCCCAGCACAGCAATGCTGCTGCACAGCCGGTCAAGTTCGGCCAGCCGCTGCTCGAAGATGCGCGTCAGCGCGGCGCGCTCGCTGCCATCTTCCACCAGCCGGCCCGCAACAACCTGATGCTTGAGCAGCAGGCTGTCCTGCTGCGCCTGATGGAAACTTTCGTCACCGCGCGCGGCGCGCTCCGCCGCTTCGATCAGCATATTGGTGACGCCAGACATGGCGCTGGTGACCACCACGACGCCAGGTTGGGCGCTGGTCCCATCGTGGGCGACGGCGTCTTTGACGATTTGGGCCACCTGGGCAAATGCATCCGCGCTGCCGACCGAAGTGCCGCCGAATTTCATGACAATCATCGTTGTCTCCTTGCCAATTTATTGATTTCTATGCTCAAAAATAAAATCGTCCCTCTTGCCGTCAAGACAAGAGGGACGCATCGAACAAATCTATGTTGCCGCCTCTCATCTTCCAGAATCAATCTGCCGGAGTTGGCACCTTTACCGAGCAGCGTCACCGCTACAGAGCAAGGTTGCCGAGGTTTCACAGGGCCGGTCCCTCCACCTCTCTGGATAAGAGTCTTTCTATTCAATTTGTTTGCGAATATAGCAGGTCAGGAAAGGCGTGTCAAATCGAAAGTGACTGTAAGCGCACTTCCTGCCAGGATATGAACGCTCTCCTGGAACTGCACACTTTTCCCTTGTTGCTGAAACGCGATCTGCTCCCCGTCCAGCCGCACCGCCGCCAGTTGGCCTGCGGCAAGCGGCAGCGCCAGCGAGCGCAGCGTCAGATCGCCGTAGAGCAGGCGAAGCTCGGCGTTGCCTGGCGCCAGCTCAAACTCGCCCCAGCCGCTGGCGAGCGACCAGAAGCAGCGGAAGCGGCCTTCCTGCACGCGCACCGGGCGAAAGCCGATGTGCTGGCGCGCCATGTCGAACTCGAAGCCGGCGAAGGCGTTGAGCAACGCATAGGCCGCCATCGACCGCGCGTAGTTGCTGCCACACTCGAATTCGTTCCACGGGTTGCGCCGCTCGCCGTCGTAGCGTTTGCGGATCGCGGCCACGCAGGTCATGCCCTCGTCGACCAGCCCATCCATGATCATGTGGATGGCCGCGGCATATTCAAAGCCGTTCATGGTTTCCTGCGAATAGGGCGCGGGGATCGTCGGCTTGGTCGCACCCGCGGGCCAGGCGCAGATCACCAGACCCCCCTCGTCGTTGAGGCAGTAGATACGGCAGGGGTTGTAGACTTCGCCCATCACCGGGATGAAATTGTGCCTGTAGATGGCGGCGTTGGCGCTGCGCACCTGCGCGGGGTCAAAGATTTCGCCCAGGCCGTAGAGACTGGCGTGCCACTGGCCCAGCAGTTGATCGATGCTCGACCCGTCGCCGATCTGGTACTTGATCTCCTGGTGCTCCTCGTCCCAGTACGCTTCCAGCGTGGAGCCGCCGACGAGCACGCTGCCGTCGCCGGCAAAGGCCTCCACGATGCTGCGGTCGTGCAGGTCGATGCGCTGGATGTAGTACTCGCCGTTGAAGAGGTTGGCGTCGGCCCACGCTTTGCCGCGGGCAAAGATCGCCCGGTATTCGGCGGCGCTGGCGTCATCGCCCAGGTGCTCGGCCATTTCCGCGCCCGCCTTGAGCGCGGCAAGATACATGCCCGTCAGCCACGCGTTCGGCTCGAAGAGTTCCATGTCGAGCGTGTGGTGCTGGCGTCCCCAGAGCACGCCGCTTTGCTCCGGGTCCCAGCGATCTTCATTGTCGGGATGCCAGGCAAAGTCGATCGACTGCTTGACGGCCGGCCACAGAGAGTGCAGCCATTTGCTGTCGCCGCAGATCTTCCAGTCGCGGTAGGTTTTGAGCACGCCGCCAAACTGCCCGTCGGCGCAGGGGCGAAAGGCCCAGGGCGTGGCGCCCAGCGGCAGTTGCAGGCGGAAGGCCATGCCGCCATCGGGGCGCAGGTTGTAGTGGAAATCGGCCTCGCGCATCGAGCGCTCCAGCGCCGGAAAGAGAAAGGGCAGCGTCTGCTGGTAGTTCCAGACATGGGTGCAGCTTCCTTCACAGCAGCCCGCGTCGGGATGGCAGCCTTCCCAGCCGTAGAACGTGCCGTCCTCCAACCGCAGCACGGTCGGCGACTTCAGAATCGCCATGTTGGCGGAGATGGCGTCGAGCGCGGCGGGCGGCAGGTCGGAAGCGAAGAGCGCATCATGAAAGCGCTGTGTTTCGGCGTAAAGGCGATCCCACTGTTCAAGCGCGTAGGCCGCGCTCGCCTGCGAGTCGGGCCAGACTGTGGCGTAATAATTCTGCCACGTGGGGGCAACGCCGGCCGGCAGCGCCTGATCGGGCTTCCAGTAATTTTCGCAGACCGGGAAATTCCAGGCAATGACAAATCGAACCGACTTGCTTGCGCCGGGCGCCAGACGAAAATGGACGGCCAGCAAGCCCTCGTTGCCGCTGCCGGCGCGGTCGAGCGGGTAGTGGCGGTTTTGGAAGGGGCCGGGCGTCGTAAAATCTTTCCAGTAGACTTCCAGGCTGTCGAACCAGACGCCGCGGAACCAGTACTCCTGCCAGCTTGCGCTGGCGTCTGCGGCGCGCGCGCTGTCGGTCGCCAGCGTCAGATCGCCGTAGCGAGTCGTGCCGGCTTCGACGCCGTCGGAGGTGAGATGGAGCGCGTGACCCCACGCAGGGGTGCTGACGGCGTTGTGGTTGTTGGCGGGCAGCGGGTTGGCCAGCACGCCGGCCAGTGTGTAATCGATGGCCTCCGCCGTGGTGTTGGTGACTGTGTACTCAAAGAACGCGGCGGGCAGGCTCGAATCGCGGTCGTTGAGCGGGATCAGCGGGCTGAACGCGCGCAACGCCACGTCGCCGGGAAAGCGCGTATCGGCAAAGGCCAGCGCCGCCAGCGGGTACTCGCCCTTGAACTCGACATCGGCGAAGTGAGGCAGCCCGGTCAGGTATTCGCGGCGCGGCCCCCAGCCAAAGCTAGTGAAGTGCGGGCCGTGCAGTTCGCCTTGATAGGGCGCGGCCAGATCGCCGTGCAGCACGCGCGCGTCAAGCACTTCGCCACCCGCTTCGGCGCGCACAGCAAAGTGGGAGAAGCCGTTGACGCTGCCCTTGTTGGGTCGGTTGAAGATTTCCCAGTCGATCAGGCGGCCATTGCCAGCGAGGCCAATGCTGCCCGCACCGATGCCGCCGAGCGGGAAGCTGATCTGCGTGGTCTTGGCGCCTCGATACGTAAAGTCGTTCATAAGTCACCTCTGGAGTGTTGCGAGTCTGCGGGCGGGTCGATGGTTTTCAGGCGATAGGTCGGATGCGGCGCGGCCGGACGAAAGCAGTCGAATTGGGTAAAGGTGCACGCAAAGTCAGGATAGGGAGAGAGTTCAGCAAAGATGCTGCGCACGACAGACGCCAGCACCTCTGGTGCGGCTTGCACGCGTGCGTTGAGCACAAATGTAAGATTTGTACATGCGCAGTCGTCGGGATCTAAATCCCAGCTTACCGGCGCACGGGTCTGGGTCAAACTCGCCTTGTAATCAGCGTCAGGGGTGCGGGCATAAACCTTGAGGTGGGCAATTTCGGCCCCATGTGTTGCCAGTGCCCCATCCAACATGCGCAGCAGGTAGGCGACCCAGTTGCGCGGGGAGAAACTTTGGTGGGCCGTGATGGCGCCGCTGGCGTTGAGCCATCCCAGCGCGGCCTCACCAGCGGCATAGACGCTGTAGTCGATGTCGAGCGTGCGCGTGGCTGCGCTGGTCGAAGCCAAAACGAAATCCAGCCAGGCGTCGACGCCTTCCCCCGTTGTCGCGGAAAGCGCAAACACCGGCGCAGCGCCATGGCGCTGCGCCAGCGCCAGCGCCTCCCTGCCGCCTGCCACTGCTGCGGGCAAATCCTGTTTGGGCAGGACGACGACCTCCGCTTCGGCAAGCTGTTGCTGAAAGAGATAGTCGATCTCCGCGGCAAACCGGCTGTGGTTGCGCGAGGGATCGATCAGAATCGTGAGCGGTGCGATGCGGAAGCGGTCGGCATGGTAATAGCGCAGCGGCCGCACCACCGTTGCCAGCAGGTCGGTGCAACTGCCGACTGGTTCGGCCAGGATTACATCTGGAGCGACCGTGCGGTGCAGCGTCTCCAGCCCTTTGAGCAGATCGGGAAAACGGCAGCAGAAACAGCCGCCCGCCACCTCGGTGACGGCAAGTTGTTGCTGATGCGCCAGCGCCGTATCCACGAGATCATTGCCCTGGTCGTTGGTCACCAGGCCCACCTTCAGGCCGCGCGCGGCCAGCCGCCGCGCCGCGGTGAGGAGAAGGGTGGTCTTGCCGGCGCCGAGAAAGCCGCCGATGAGGATTAACTGGGTCATTAGGGTTGGATTTCCTCTAGCCTTTGATGCCAGTGCGCGTAATGCCAGCAATAAACCAGCGCTGCGCAATAAGGAAAATCAGCAAGACGGGAAGAATCGCCATGGAAACCGCAGCCATTGTGACGGTAGCGCTATTGCTTGCCAGATAACCACGTAAGGCAGTAATGCCCAAAGGGAGCGTCATTTTTTCCCAGGTGTTCAGAAAAATCAGCGGATAAAAGTAGTTGTTCCAGGTGTTGTTGAAAGAGATGATCGCCAACGCGGCCAGTGAGGGTCCTGCCAACGGGAGAGCAACCCGTGCGAAAACTGTCCAAGGTCCTGCACCATCGATTTTGGCAGCGTCGAAGAGATCTTGGGGCAAGGTGAGGAAGGCTTGGCGCAATAGAAAGACCCCAAAGGCGCTGGTGAGGAAGGGTAAAATAATTGAGAGGTGATTATCTACCAGCCCGAACTGGCGCATGATAATAAAGACAGGAATAATCGTGACTTGCCCCGGTACCATCAGCGAGGCAAGCAACAAGACGAAGAGCGTGTTACGGAAAGGAAAACGCAGGCGGGCAAAAGCATACCCGGCCATGGAACATGTGACAATCTGACCGAGCGTGACAAAGAAAGTCACTTTGATACTATTCATAGCAAAAGCCACGATCGGCACTGACGATTGAAAGACCGCAAGGTAGGTTTCCCAATGAAACTCAGTGGGGAACCAAGCTGGCGGTAGTTTGTACGATTCCTGAGCTGGCCGCAGAGATGTCGAAAACATCCACATGAATGGCAAAATCATCATTATTGCGCCCATAGTGAGGATCAGAACCGCCACATAGTCAGGCGCTTTGTGCCAGCTAAAAAAAGATTTCGAAGCGCGTTTACTCGTCATAAGCTTTGGCCGGCTATTAGCTTTGTCCACCATTGAGGTTCCTTATCGCTATTTTATTCGTAGTGCACCCAACTCCGCCCTACGCGGAACTGGATCAATGTAAGTATCATAATCACGACGAACAATGTGATAGAGATCGCCGAAGCATATCCCATCTGGAATACCTGAAAGGCTTTTTCATAGATGTACATGACCAAACTGCGGCTGCTGTCGCCCGGCCCACCTTGCGTTAACACTACGATCGAGTCGAAGACCTGGAGTGCGCCGATCATATAAATGATGACATTGAAAAAAAGCGTTGGTGTGATCAGTGGCAACGTGATGTAGCGGAAGGATTGCCAGCGGTTGGCGCCGTCCAACGCGGCAGATTCGTAATAGTCCGGGGATATGCCTTGTAGACCCGCCAGGAAGACCAACATGGCAAAGCCCGTGTTTTTCCAGACATCCATCACGATAATCGAGGGCATTACCCACTGTGGTGAGCTGAGCCAGGGGATCGGTGCAATATTGAGGAAGTGGAGGTAATAGTTGATGATTCCAGTATCTTTCTGGTACAGATATTGCCAAATGATCGCGGAATAGGCCAAGGCGACTAGAACCGGAAAGAAATAGGCTGTACGAAAGAGATACTTCAGAAACGAGGGCATATGGCGGTTGATTAGCACCGCCAACAGTAAACCGATCCCAACATTTAGCGTGACAGCCACGACGGTGAAATAGATCGTATTCCAATACACCTGTCGCAGGCGCGGGTCTGAGAGCAGGTCCACATAATTTTGAACGCCGACGAACTTTGCCGGGCTGAGAATGTCATAGCTAGTGAAGCTAATGCCTATTGCCGCAAAAATCGGACCGACGATGAAAATAGTATAGCCAAGGAAAGTAGGTAGAATGAACAGATAGCCAGCAAGCGCCTCGCGTTGGCTTTCTTTCTGCAGCCAGCCGCCAGATGCGCGCCTTGTGGAGGGTGAGAGTGTCATTGCAGAATCTTCCCAGACTAAAAGCGTTGGGAGAGTTGAGAGATTGTATTTGAATCTCTACCCTCCCAATTGCTTTCGTGGCCTTACGCAACCGCTGCCATTGTCGACACGACAATAGTCAGTCATCGATGGTTCGTGCGCTCGAACCATCGCGATTAACCAATCGTTCTTGGAGGCTCATCAACCCTGAAGTTTTGCCATGGCGGTCGCCAATTCTTCATCGGCAGCCATCATGCCTGCTTCAGGTGACACGGTGCCGCTCATCACTTCGCCCATATGACGCATGAAGATGGTTTCCAATTCGTTGAAATTAGCGGGACTCGCCACCGGCTTGGCGTCGTCCAGGCTGCCATAGAAGATTTCCGAATTGGAGGGGAATTCCAGGAATTGAGCGCTCTCTGCAACAGAGCGGCGGGCGGGAATTGCGACGCCAGCATCTGCGGATGCCTGAATGGTCTCCTTGCTTGTCAGTTCTCTGATCAGTTCCCAGGCAAGATCTGGGTGTGGTGTCTCTTTGCCAATCCCCCAACCGCCTACACCGAAGACCGACGTCCCTGCGGAATTGCGGGGCCAGTATGCCACGTCGAAATCCTTGAAGTCGTTGGCCAGGAAACCCTGAATGGGCCAATGTCCCCACCCAGACATGGCAAGCCGACCCGACACAAAGAGATTGCTGGTATCGGTGCCTTCAACGGCGGGCGAAACTTGGTGCACATGTACCAGATCATGGACGAATTGAACAGCCTCGATAACCTTCGGATCGGCTAGATTAGACTTGTTCCAATCATCCGAAAGCTGATAGGTGCTGTTGGTCAACAGCCAGGGGGTCAGCCCAAAATTGAAGTAGGGAATCCCAAAGCCGAAAACTTTGTTGTCGCCTTCGCCGCTGGTCATCTTCTGGGCAGTTTCCAGAAAATCGCTCCAAGTCCAGTCGGCCTTGGGGGGCTCCACCTTGGCATCCGCGAACATTTTTGTGTTGTAGTAGATCACCATATTATTCCACGAGTGCGGGACATACCAAGTTTTGCCATCGATATTGAACGGCTTGATCAACTCTGGATGAACGTCATCTGTCAACTCCTTGGACGTAGGGTCACCCGCTAAAATATCGTCCAGGGGAATCAACACATTCTTGCTGACTAGCAGCCGTGCGCCTTCAATCGCGATATTGATAATGTCAGGGGCTTGCCCGCCAGCGACCTGGGTCACGATCTTGTTGGAGTACTCGGACCAGGTGGAAACCGGCGTAAAGTTATCCGCAATCGTCACATTGGGGTGCGCCTCCTTGAAGCGGGCGTGGGCGTCGGCATAAATCTTCTGGTCGGCTTCACCGCCAAAATCAAATATGGTCAGCGTCACTGCTTCGTCCACACTTGGCGCGGCGCCCCCTCCTTCCGATGCGGTTCCTGGAGCCGCGCTGGGCGCACATGCCACAAGCACAACACCTGTCGATGCAATAGCAGTCCAGCGCAATAGATCGCGACGGCTCAGCATACGCTTCTCCAACGATTCACCTTGGCTTGACATTTTGTCCTCCTCCTTGTTGCTGAAATAGTGGCAGAACCAGTTGTTACGAAAGATCTAAAGTCGACGTTCAGCGCTTTGCACCAATCGTCGACGCGCGAATAACAAGCTCGGAGGTGACGATGGAGCGCACAGGTGCGGGTGACTTCCCTTCAATTTGCATCCTCAGCGCCTCAAGCGCAGTGACGCCCATCTGCTCTCGGTCGTAGTGAACCGTTGTCAACGGCGGGGTGGCGCATTCGGCGGCGGCATAATCATCAAACCCTATCAATGTAATGTCGTCGGGCACGCGCAGGTTCGCCTCTTTGATGGCCTCTAAGGCGCCAAGCGCTGTGCGATCGCTGACCGCAAACACCGCAGTTGGAATCTCCGGCAACGCCAACAGCGTCTTCATTTCTCGGTAGCCTTTTTGCAGATAGCCACTTGAGATTGACGGCTGTCGATATTCCGGCGGAATCGGCACCCCAAATTCTTCTGCGGCGCGCAACGCCCCCCACCGGCGATCCACCAGCGTTCGATATTTGCGCGGTCCTTCAATCAAGGCGATTCGCGTGTGTCCGAGTTCCACCAGGTATTGGTACGCTCGATACGCCCCCCATTCATTGTCTGGGACAACTGACGCAACCGGCAGGCCGGGAATATATGTATCAACAAGCACTAGTGGAATCCCAAGTCCTACCAGTTCCACAGCAAGGGCGTCATTTGCCGGGCAGCCGCCCAGAATGATCGCACCCTGCACCTGATTCTCGCGTATGGAGTGCGGGATCCGCCCATTCTCCACTGTCGCCAGTAACATTCCCAGCCCATGCTGGCGCGCTTGCGCTTCAATGCTGCGAATAATGGCTCCATAAACGGTTTCCGGGAACGCCGAGAGCGACAACTCTTCCATCATCAACGTGAAGAGTCGGAGGGGAGCGTCATTTGATAAGCGATTGCGCGGTGTATACCCCAGCTTCACGGCAGCTTCGGCAATGCGTTCTCTGGTGGCTGCAGCAACACGCTCTGGGGTCTGAAAGTAGAGTGACACT
>JACSRH010000245.1 GCA_014879855.1 Caldilineaceae bacterium
AGCTTCCGGGAAGATTGCAGACCAGCATCAATTTATTATCTAGCCATCAGTAACTAGCGGCTGTCAAGTGCACGCTCTGCGTCTCCAAGGCGCACAATGACGCTGTGCTGCTGCCCATCATCTCGAAGCGGGATTTCGTCGCCGGGGCAAGCTGCTCCATCCAGCAGGATGGTGTGCACGCCATTCCCTGCACCGCCAGGATTCTCGACGCGGATCAAATATTCGCTGCTCTTATACTTCCACTTGACGCTGTAGCCGGGCCACGCAGCCGGAATGCGCGGCTGGATCCGCAAGGCGTCTTTGGTCAACTTCAGCCCTAGCAACGCCTCCATCCCCACTCGATACATCCAGGCAGCCGAGCCTGTGTACCAGGTCCAGCCACCTCTGCCGACATGCGGGGCAATGTTGTAGACATCAGCAGAGATGACGTAAGGCTCAACTTTGTACTGCTCTACTTTGGCCGGTGTATCGCTGCGCAAAATGGGATTGATCATCTGGAACAGGCGATAGGCGCGCGCGGTGTCTCCCAACTCGGCAAAAGCCCAGATGCTCCACTGCGCGGCATGGGTATATTGCCCGCCATTCTCCCGAATTCCGGGCAGATAGCCTTTGATGTAGCCTGGATCACGCGGCGTTTTGTCAAACGCTGGCGTAAAGAGCAGCAGCAGCCGGCCCTCTTCTTTGACCAGATGAGTTGCCAGTGCATCCATGGCCTGCCGTGTCCGCTCGCTGTCGCCTGCACCCGAAAGCACCGCCCACGACTGCGCAATCGCGTCGATCTGGCATTCGGCGTTCTGGGCGGAACCGAGCGGGGCGCCGTCATCATAATACGCGCGACGATACCAGGCGCCGTCCCAGCCATGCGCTTCAATCGCCTGCCGCACCACCTCAGCCTGCTGCCGATAGTGCTCGCCGCCGGTGGTTTCCGCCGCGTCGCAGGCGTCGGCAAACGCATTGAGCGTCGCGTACACAAACCAGCCGAGCCAGATGCTCTCGCCCTTGCCTTCGATGCCAACGCGATTCATGCCGTCATTCCAGTCGCCGGCGCCCATCAGCGGCAAGCCATGCACGCCCGCGGTGAGGCCACGCGTGATGGCGCGACGGCAATGCTCCAAGAGCGAGTGCGCCTGCGTGGTGGCCTCAAAGTGCCCGTAACGCTCTTCCTCTTCGCCGGTCAGTTCTGGCCCGGTGAGGAAAGGCGTCTTCTCGTCCAGAATGGCTGTATCGCCGGTCGTGGCAATGTAGTGGGCCGTGACATAGGGCAGCCACAACAGATCGTCCTTGATACGCGTACGCACCCCGCGTCCTGACGGCGGATGCCACCAGTGGAGCACATCCCCCTGCTCAAATTGATGTGCGGCCGCCCGTAGAATCTGTTCGCGGGCAAGCTGGGGTTCGCTGGACAACAATGCAAGCACATCCTGCAACTGATCGCGGAATCCATACGCGCCGCTCGACTGGTAAAGCGCGGAGCGACCCCAGATGCGGCACGACAAAGCTTGGTAGAGCAGCCAGCGGTTGAGCAGCAGATTCATGGCCGGATCGGGCGTTTCGACCGTGATCGCGCCCAGCAGTTGCTCCCATTTTTCCTGCACGCCACGCCACGCGCTGTCGATCTCCTCCACGTGGCGGAATCGTTCGACCAGCGCCAACGAGTCGGCTTGATGCGCTCCTTCACCGAGCAGGAAATAGACTTCCTCTACACCTTCCGCCGGCAGATCGATATGTAGTTGCAGCACGGCACAAGGGTCCAGTCCCGCCTGAATGGTGTCGGTCAGTCCGATCTGCTGCAAGGCGTCTGGCCGTCGCAGAGAGCCAAGCCGTCCGAAGAAACTTGTGCGGTCCGCGGTGGCGCTCATAGCCTGCTTGTTTGCCGCCAAAAAGGCCACGCGTTCCCCAAACTCCTCGTTGTAGGCGTTGCGCATAAAGATGGCGGCGTGCGCTCTATCATACTCGGGCGCAAGATAGGGCTGAGTCGTTTCTCGGTCCACGCCCAGCACAAACTCGGCGTAACAGGTCACGGTGATGCGGCGCGGCGTCTGCATCATGTTCTGCAAACGCAGCCGCATAATTTTGATCGGCGCGTCCGGCGCGGCGTAGACTCGCAGATGCTGTTGCAGCGCGTGGCTGTGATGTTCATACCCAGTGTAGCCCGCGCCGTGCCGGATCAGGTACGGGGAGGGCGCCGGCGCGGGCTCAGGCGTAGGCGTCCAGATATCGGCGGTCTCTTCATCGCGCAGATAGATGATCTCAGACGGCAGGTTGGACACCGGGTCGTTACGCCAACTGGTCAGCCGGTTTTCCCCGCTATTGATGGCCCAACTCGGCCCCACGCCACTTTCACTGGCGATAAAGCCAAAATCCGGCGTGGCGATGACATTGATCCACGGCGCCGGTGTGGTTTCACCGGGGCGCAGATAGATCACATACTCGCTGCCGTCCGCGGAAAAGCCGCCCAGGCCCTGGTCGAACTGCAAATCATTCGGGCGTGGGATCCAGCCTTGCTCCGCGCTGCGCAGCGCTTGCCATTGCTCCTCGGAGCGCACGGGCACAAAGCGCGGCAGCGACGCGGGCTGGCGGTAGAGGTCGGACAGATGTTGGCTCAAGGCGCCACGCTCTCCATCCAGGATGACGCGCGCCGCGCTTTCGAGCAGGAGACGCTCGGCTTTCCCCAATTGGTCGCGGCGCAACACAAAAAGGCCGCCGCGCTGGTTCAACCAGGCGTCGCTTGCCATGCGCCGGATGACCCTGAAAATTTTGTTGTGCAGCCCTTGATCATAAGAGGTGTCGCGATCATTGACGATCACCAGATCGATTTTCAAGCCGCGCCGGCGCCAGTAGGCGTGAATCTGCAACATCTCCTGGAGCAGACTGATGTGGTTTTCCTCATTCAAATGCAAGAGCACGATCGGGTAATCGCCAGAAATGCCAAAGGCCCACAGCCCAGGCTGGCCGCGCCGGTTGGCAGCCAGCGTTTCCGGCTGCGCGCGCAGGGCCGCGTGCGGGTAAAGCGCCAGAGAGAGCAGTTGCAGCGTCTGCTGGAAAAGTGTGCTCGTAAAGCCAAACTGCCGCATTTCGCGTCTTGCCTGGTTTTGGGCATACCCTTGTGCACGATCAATCGCGCCCCACGTGCTGTAGCGCTGGGCAAGCTCCAGCGCTTCTGCTTGCGTGTCGGCCTGGATCGTGACAAGCGCAAATTGTCCAGAAGCGCGCGGGCCCAACCGCATTTCCTGCCCCAGCGCCATGATCGGGTCGAGCGTGGCGCCAGCGTTGCCTTGCCAGTCGGCCTCCCACCACTCCCCGGGTTGGAGCGCGGCCGGGCTTTGCTGGGAGCCTGTACGCCCGATAAACTGTGCGCGGTCGGCGGAGAACCTTGTCGCGCCCCAGACATCCGGCGTGGGCACAGGGCCGCGCACGAACATGTAAAGCATCCAGGCTGGGGCTTCGGTTGCCGCGCGCGGGCGACGCCGGAAAATTAATGCCGACAGATCACGGCGATATTCGCTCTCGATAAAGAGTTTGGTGAACGCCTGGTGGCGCCGATCAGCTTCTGCCGGGGCCAGCACCACCTCGCTATAGGAGCTTAGCCCCAGCCGCGTGGGCGCGTCACTGTCATTTGTCATGGTAACGCGCCGCACCTCTACATTCGCATCAGGAGCAATGAACACCTCCATGTGAAGAGAGGCGGCACGCGTGCGCCGCCGGAATTCAGCCATGTGCGGGTAGAAAACGACATCCTCATACGCGCCTTTCTGCTTGCTTGGCTGGCGACCGGCCGACCAGATTTCGCCACTTTCGAGATCTTGGACGTAGAGCCAATGCCCCCAATTGTCCAGCGTAGTATCGGCGCGCCAGCGGGTCAGCCTCATTGTTTCGCCTGTGGTGTAGCCTGCACCTGCGTTGGTAATCAACGTGCTCAGCCGGCCGTTGGAAAGGTAGTGCACCTGGGGCATGGGCGTGTCCACAGGCACGCGCCAGGGCGCGACGTCTTCTACTGGCGGGGCTATTTCCGCAGCGTTGGCGTCTTCCGTGTCGACAAACTGGGCAGGGACCCCTTGAGGAATGCGTTCCTGCAAAAGTAAATCCACACTCTCGATAATCGACGCCGCGTGAAAGCGTTTGACCATCAGGTGATCAAGGAGGTAATTGGCAATGCCCAGCAAGATCATGGCCTGATGATGCGCCATGTACGACTGCACGATCGCGTATTCCTGGCCCAGGCTCAGGCGCTCCGGTGTATAGTCGACGGCTTCGTACAGCCCAAAGCGCCCGATCATTTTGATCTGCTCGAGGCGCAGAAGATTGCTGAAGACAGGGCGCGGGCGTAAAGACAGCGCCAACATGGACGCATAGGGCGCTACCACCAGATCGTCGCCGATGCCGCGCTGCAAGCCCAATCCAGGCACGCCAAACGCGCGGTATTGATAGTTCAGCGCGGAATCAAAGGCGTAGAAACCTGACTCGGAAATGCCCCAGGGCAAGTCGTGCTCGCGGCCAAAGTTGATCTGATGGTCGATCACGCTGGCATATGTCTGTTCAAGCAAAGTTTCCGGATAGGTGCGCACCAGCAGCGGCGGCATGAGATATTCAAACATGGTGCCGCTCCAGGAAATGAGCGCCTGTTCGCCGTTGACAAGCTGTTTAATGGGGCGGGACAGATGCAGCCAATGTTTTACCGGCACGTCGTTCTTGCCAATTGCGAGCAGGCTGGCAATGCGTGCTTCCGAGGCCAGAAGATCGTAGTAGCTGTTGTCCAGGTCACCGGTGTTGATATTATAGCCAATGTGGAAGAGCGAGCAGGTGGGGTCGTACAAAAAGCTGAAATCCATTTCCTCGACAAATACGCCTGCCTGCTCTGCCAGACGCGCCAGGTCATGGCAGACCACCTCGGCATTGTGGGCCGCGGTCGCAAATGCCTCGGCCAGGGCATTGCACCAGGCCAGCCCGCTCACCACGGTGTCTTGATCAAGCGAGGAGTCGGCTGCTAGCTGCGCGCGCAGGTTCTCCAGGGCGCTTTGCGCGTGCTGGCTCGCGTCGCCCAGCGTGTTCCAGCGCGGCGCATCGGGGATCGCTGCCAACAAAGACGCCCAGGCGCCGCGTATAGATTCAGCGCGATCGGCGGCGCTGAGGAAGGCAGGCGGGGCAGCCAATAAAGGCAGCCACGGGATGATCTCGTCACGTTCGCTCTGCATCCCTTCGAGGTGTTGATGGATGCGCGCGATATAGAGCCGCACGGTGTGCAGGCTATCGGCGTCGATGCGGTTGCCTTCGTCGGCGATCAGCGTCATCAGACAACGATTTAACTTTTCTTGCTCCGATTCCAGCAATTTGGCGAGCATCGATGGTGCGCCAGAGTGGTCTTGAATGGCCGTTTCAGTCTGGCGCTCTAGGTTGGTAAGACATTCCTGCAAAGCAAGCACTGCTGCGCTCGGGTTGTCAGTGCGTGCGGCCAAGGAGGTTACAATGTCCGTGACGACGGCGACCGTATCGAGCAGGCCCTGCCAACGCGCCGTACGCCAGACAGGCTGGCTCTGCAACTCCAGACAACCTTGCTGGAGCACGACCAGCGCCGCGGCTAGATTGCCGCTGTCCACCGTAGAGACATAGGGGGGCGGCAGCGGTTGCAGACTGCTTGTGTCGATCCAATTGAGGAAATGGCCGCGATAGCGCTGAAGTCGGGTGAGGGTGTCAAACGTAAAATTGACGCGCAGCACAAAGTTGGCCATCCGAATGTAGCCAAAGTCGAAGGCCGCCAGTGCAGAAAGCAAATACAGGCCGATGTTGGTGGGCGAGGTGCGGTGCGCCACAACGCCGCGCGGCGCTTCTTGAAAGTGATCAGGCGGCAGCCAGTTATCTTCTGGCCCGACAAAGTTTTCATAAAAAAGCCAGGTGCGCCGCGCCAGAGTGCGCAATTTGCGCGCTTCTGCGGGGGTGGGCGACGCTACGTCAGAGACGATGGGCCGGCTGATCCAGTCGGCCAGATAAGGGGCAGAAATCCATACCAGCACAAAGGGTGCGGCCACCCAGAGCGCAGCCGGGTTGACGAAGCCGATGAGCAGCACCAGTAGAGTCGCAAAAATCAGGGTGGGGAGCATTTTTCTGATCGCTCCCTGAGTCTGGCTGTCGCTGTGGATGCGAGCCGCGTGTGCGGCCGAGGTCCATTCCAGCATCTGGCGATGGGTTACAAAAGTGCGCACAAGCGTGCGGACAATTGCGTCCAGATTGAGTTGCGCTTCATAGGGCAAAAAGGCAAGAAACATCAGCCAACGCAAGATGCCATTGCGCAATCCCCACAAAATGTTGCGCCACGCGCCCAGATTGGCAATCATCGTGGCGCCGCTTGTAAACAGTGAACCCGCGATGGAGATCGCCGGGATCAATAGGCTCAGCCCGGTCCAGACCAGCGGCGAACCGGGCAACACTGTCCAACTGAGAATCAGCAGCAGCAGTGACACAGGGGCAAAGAGGCTGCGACGCAAATTGTCGAAGATCTTCCAGCGGTCGATGAGCGCCAGGTCATTGGGGCCGCTGCCGTCTGCGCGCGGCGTGCGCGGCAGCAGCCAGGGGAGCAGTTGCCAATCCCCGCGCACCCACCGGTGGGTGCGCTGCATCGCCAGCAGATAGTGCGTCGGATAATCTTCATAAAGGACGATGTCGGTGATCAGGGCAGCCCGGCCGTGAATGCCTTCAAACAGGTCGTGGCTGAGCAGGGTATTTTCGGGCGCCCGGTTGACCAGGCTCTGCTCAAAGGCGTCGATGGCGTAGATGCCTTTGCCGACAAAGATGCCCGCGCCAAAGAAATCCTGGTAAGCGTCCGACACGGCCAGCGTGTAAAAGTCCAGCGTGTTGTCACCAGCAAAGACGCGCGTAAAAAGGGAGCGGCCTACATTGACGGGTTTGATCTCTGTGCGCGGCTGCAAAATTGTGTAGCCGGCGGTGACTTTGCCGGTGCGCGCGTCGAAAACCGCGCGGTTCAGCGGATGCGCCAGCGCGCCGATCAGCCGGGCAGCCGCGCCGCGCGGCAGCACGGTGTCCACGTCAAGCGTGATCACGTATGCAATGTGGCCAAGTTGGTCCAGATCGCCAAATTGCCAGGCGTAGGTCGTGTCCGACGCGCCGCGCACCAGGCGGTTGAACTCATGTAGCTTGCC
>JACSRH010000361.1 GCA_014879855.1 Caldilineaceae bacterium
ATGAAAATGCCTTTGCGCCTCTGCTTCTCCGCGCCTTTGCGTTAAGAAACTATTTTCAAGTCAGTTTCTGAGACAGAGGGCGCAGGAGAATGCTTTGCAAGCATCCCCCTGCATTCCGGTCTTCTTGTTTCCCTATCTTCTCTTGGACGGCGTCTTAGTTGCCTGCTTGACAGGAGATTGGGAGGCCCCGGCCGCCGCCAGCGCCGGCGCAACGAGTTCAGTTTGCACCTCGCGCTTGCTCTTCCAAACCGCCCAGACTACAAGCGCAAGCAGTACGACCGCCGCCACGACGACGCCCAGGTTGATAGTGGCAAAGGTGACGACGATGGGCGCAATGATCACTGAGACGAGATTGACCACCTTGATCATCGGGTTGAGCGCCGGGCCGGCTGTGTCCTTGAGCGGGTCGCCAACCGTGTCGCCGACGACGGCGGCCTTGTGCCGGTCGGAATTCTTCCCGAGATTCCTGGCCGGGTCGCGCGGCTCATCCTCGATCACCTTCTTGGCGTTGTCCCATGCCCCGCCGGCATTGGCCATGTAGACGGCCAGCAACTGCCCGGAGACGATCAGACCGGCCAGGAAGCCGCCCAGCGCCTCCGCGCCCAGCAGCAACCCCACCAGAATGGGGGGCGCGATGGCGAGAATCGCCAGCGAAAGCAACTCATTCTGCGCGGCCGAAGTCGAGATGAGGACGCACTGGCGATAGTCGGGCGGAACTTTGCCTTCGAGCGCGCCCAGGCGGAATTGACGGCGCACTTCGTTCACCATCAGGCGGGCCGCGCGGTTCACGGCGTTGATCGCCAGGGCAGAGAAGATCCACGGCAACGCCGCACCGAGCAACATCCCGACGAAAACCTGCGGCATCGAGACACGGATGCCGGTGTCAAGGAAGGTCTGCAAGAAGGGCAGCGGCTGCCCTGCGCTGGTGGCTGCTGCGTTGGCCGCGAGCTGCACTTTGCTGACATCGGTCAGGAACGATCCAAAGAGCGCCACCGCCGCGATCACGGCGGAGCCAATCGCAATCCCTTTGGTGATGGCTTTGGTCGTGTTGCCGACGGCGTCGAGGTCGGCCATGATCTGGCGCGCCTGCTTGTCCAGACCGGCCATTTCGCCGATGCCATTGGCGTTATCGCAGATTGGGCCGAAAGAATCCATTGACACGTTGTTCCCGGTCAGCGTCAACATGCCAATGCCGGTGAGCGCCACGCCATAGAGGATGTAGGCCGTTGTTTCTGCTACAGTTGCGCCGACGCCCGAAAAGATGAGGATCGACGCAAAGATCGTGCCGGCGATGATCAACGTCGACGCGACCGCGCTTTCATAGCCCTGGACAATGCCGGAGAGGATCGTCGTGGCCGGGCCACCGCTGGTCGAACGGACGATGTCCTTGACCGGCGCGCCGTGTGTCCCTGTAAAATATTCGGTCACACGGTCGATCAGAATAGCCAGCACGACGCCAACGGTGACGGCGAGCACCGGACGCCACCAACCACCCGGCACATTTTGCAGATATAAGAAACCAACGCCGGCAAACAGCACGACGGAAATTGCCGCGGACGAAAGGAAGCCGCGGAAGATGGCCGCCATCGCGTCGCCGGAGCCTTCACCCTTCGGCGCGCGCACCAGATAGGTGCCGACGATCGACGACAACACGCCGATGCCGCGCACGATCAGGGGGAAGACGATCCACTCATAATGGCCAGTCAAGGCCACCAGCGCAAGCCCGAGGATCAACGCGGACACGATCGTGACTTCGTAGGACTCGAAGATGTCGGCGGCCATGCCGGCGCAGTCGCCCACATTGTCACCGACAAGGTCGGCAATGACCGCGGCGTTGCGTGGGTCGTCCTCTTCCAACCCTTCCTCGACTTTACCCACCAGGTCGGCGCCGACATCGGCTGCTTTGGTGTAGATGCCGCCGCCCACGCGCATGAAGAGCGCCAGCAGCGTGCCGCCGAACCCGAAGCCAAGCAACGCGTCCGGCGAGGCAGGGCCGAGAAAGATGAAGATGATCGTGCCGCCAAACAGACCCAACCCATCGGTCAACATGCCCGTGATGGCGCCGGAGCGGTAGGCAATGCGCAGCGCATCGGAGAAGCTCGTGCGCGCCGCGGCGGCCGTGCGCACATTGCCTTCAACCGCCATGCGCATCCCAATCTGGCCCACGGTCAGGGAGAACACCGCGCCCATGATGAACGCAAACGCCCGCCACAGGCCGATGTAGAGCCGCACCTGGTCGGGTGTAGCGCCGCGGTAATGCGCCATGGCCTCGGCAGAAGGCGGGACAATGTAAACGGAGAAAAAGAGCGCAACGGTGAGCACCGCAATAAATGGCAGGATCGAACGCAACTGGCGGCTCAGATAGGCGTTGGCGCCATCCTTGATCCACCCCCAGATTTCCTGCATCTTCGGAGTGCCTTTGTCTTCGCGCAGAATCTGGCCGCGCAGCAGGAACGCATAGACCAATCCCAGAAGGGAAGTGCCCAAGACGCCCCAGATCGCCATCTGTTCAAGTGTGGTTAATTCAGACATACAAACCTGCATCCTTTCTGTAGATTTTTTTGGACGGCGCAAAGGAAGCTTCGATCGCTGCATCCGTGGTGACATATCAGCAAAGCTTGAACAAGCAATCGGGTGCTTGCCTTTATCGCCGCGTTGGGCAGGATCATGACCAGACGCGGGTCAGCGCGCGGCCGCGTGAGGAGGATGATCGCTGCAGAAATCGTTGTGCCCTGCGACTTCATGTATAAACGACGTCGTCGATGGAATATGGGTTAGAACCGGGGCAGATCCTGGAAATGTGGCCGAGGAGCAGGGGAAGACTGCGGTCAGGTGCGAGCAATGCATGTGCATAAGACTCACTCCGACTATCGAGCAACGATTGCGTGCGCCGTTGATAAACCATGTCTGACAGTGCGATCTAGCCACTTCAGAGCATACATTTATTGTCGCGCCAAGCCGAAAATCTTACAAGACGGTGTTATACCCGATCTTGAGGGGACGATTGTCCCTTTGCCCGGCGCGGCGCCAGCGGCGTGCTGACTAGAGCGACTGGGTGAGTCCCCCGCGCTGAGATTTTCCCGCGGGTTGAGGGCCGGAGGTCAGGGCAATGGCGCGCTCCCAGGCGTCGCGTTCCGCGCCGAATTTTTCCCCGCGAAATTGATGGTCGTTTTTGCGGATAAACTCCGCCAATTCGACGTTCAATGCGGCCCAAACCTCGAGTTGGACCGCCAGCAGCGCGTCGCGTTGCGCCGGCCGGCGCACATGGCTGAGCAGGGTGCGAAAGTGATGCAGACATAACCCGGATGATGCTTGATAATGTTGCAGCACATCGTTGGACTTTGCCAGCGCGGCCAGCACCGTTTCGCTCAGATGCGCGTCGATCTCGCCGGCGTTGATGCAGACAGGGCATGGCTGTTGTGGCGACAGCGCGGCAACCAAAGCATCTGCATGGCGCGTGCGGCCGCCAAGCCGCGCCCACACGCGCTGCCAGAACGATCCTGCCGCCGCGGGTGGGTTCTGCACAATCCGCGCAGCGCTCTGCACGACATCTTTGTAGATGATGGCGGAACTCAACGCGCCGCCAGGTCGCACCAACAGCCAGGCATGGTGATTGCAAAATCCGCGCGCCGCGCTCACTTCGCGGCGGATGCGCGGGTCGTTGACGCTTTCCCACAACAGCGCGTCGATGTAGCGTTCCGCCGCGCGCAGTTGCAGCGTGCAGAACGCGCAGCCGGTTCCGGCCATCGCTTCGATGATATCGTCGTAATAGGGGATGTACTTGTTGGGTGCAGGCATGGTGACGCCGATAAATAGGCGGGGCAGGGCGGTGGGGTGTGGCGTCAAGAGCGGAAAGATCCGGGAGGCTTGAGCAACGATCTTGCACTCCTGTCAGCCCACCACTCTATGACCTCACACCCCCTATTCTTTACATTTCAATCACAAGCGGCAGCACCATCGGGCGGCGGCCGATTTCGCGAGAGGCAAAGTTGCCGAGCGCATCCTTGATCTTGTTCTCCAGAATCGAGGCGGGCATCTTTCTCTTGATGACCTTGGAAACTGCTTCCTGCGCGCGGCGGATCAGATCTTCCTGTTCGCGCATATAGACAAAGCCGCGGCTGATGATCTCTGGCCCGTAGATGATCTCGCCGTCGTACTCGTCCACGGCGACGATGCACACGATGAAGCCTTCCTGGCTCAACTGGCGTCGGTCGCGCAGCACCACATTGCCGATGTCGCCGACGCCCAGCCCGTCCACATAGACATGTCCGGCCTCGATCTTTTCGCCGCCGCGCGCTTCGATCTCCTCCTTGCCGGAGAAATGGCCAAACTCCACGGTCTCCCCATCTTCGAGAATAAAAACGTGATCCTGGGGAATCCCCCAGCGTTGCGCCAGGCGGGCGTGCAAAACCAGGTGTCGATACTCGCCGTGCACCGGGATGAAATATTGCGGTCGCGTCAGGTCGAACATGCGCAGATAATCTTCCTGCCCGCCGTGGCCGCTGACGTGGACGTTGCCCAGTTCGTGATAGAGCACATTGGCGCCCTGGCGGAAGAGGTTGTCCACCGTGCGGTTGAACAATTCCTCGTTGCCGGGAATGGGCGTTGCGCTGAGAACGACCGTGTCGCCCTCACGCAGCACCAACTGGCGATGGTCGCCCATGCTCATGCGCACCATCGCGCTGGTTGGTTCGCCCTGGCTGCCCGTGGCGATAATGACGACCTCATGACCGGGCAGTGATTCCATCTCGCCCGCGGTCAACAACTCATCTTCCTTGATGTCCAGGTAGCCAAGCTTGATGGCAATGCGCACGTTGTTGACCATGCTGCGCCCCACCATGCCGACGCGGCGGTTGTGCCGGCGCGCCACGTTGATCACTTGCTGGACGCGCCCCAAATTGGAGGCAAAGGTTGCCAGCAACACGCGTCCGGTCGCCTCTTCCATCACTGTCTCCAGCGTGGCTTCGAGCGTGGCTTCGCTGGCCGTGCTGCCCATGTGTTCGGCATTGGTGCTGTCGGCCAGCAGCAGCAGCACGCCGGCGTCGCCCCATTTGCGCAGCTTATCCTCTTCAGTTGGCCGGCCGTCCACGGGCGTCGGGTCGAAGCGATAGTCGCTTGTGTGCACGACGCGCCCAGCCGGCGTCATGATGCAGACGCCCACGCTGTCCGGGAAGCTGTGGGTCGTGTGAAAGAACTCGATGGTAAAGGGAGAAAGCTCCACCACATCGTCGGCGGTTATCGTGCGCAATTCAGCCTCGGCGAGCAGCTTCTGCTCGCGCAGTTTGACCTCCAGCAGCCCTTGCGTCAACGCCGTCGCATAGATGGGCGCGCGCAACCCTTGCTCGACAAAGTAGGAGAGCGCGCCGATATGATCCTCGTGGCCGTGCGTCAGGACGACTCCACGCACCTTTTCCAGGCGGTCAATGACATAAGCGGCGTCGGGAATCACGATGTCAATGCCGTGCATCTCGCTCGTGGGAAACATCAGTCCGGCATCGACGATCAGCAGATTGTCGCCCGCCTCCAGCACGAGCATGTTCTTGCCGATCTCGCCCAGCCCGCCCAGCGGGATGATGCGCAGCAAGGGCGCGGTCGTACTATTCGATTTTTTTTCCTGTTTTGCCATGTGTCGCATACTCCTTGTAAAAAACAAAGCAATTGTTAAAAGTGCGAAACAGGCGCGCGTCGCAGCGCACCTGTGTGCGTCATAAAAATGGAATCTCAGGCGCTATAATCAGCATCGCCTGGATGGGGCGCTCCTGACGGGAGACCCTCGCCGCGCGCCGCAGCTTCATTGGCGCGCCGTGCGCGCTCGATCAAGCCGGGCAGGGCAGCCATATCCTGCTCGAATGCAGTTTGCCATGTCGGGTTGCGCAGCGCCGCCGCGGGGTGAAACATGGCCATCGCAATCCGGCCGTGGCCGATGTTGCGCACCTGGCCGTGAATCTTGGTGATGGCGCCATCTGGGAACCAGCGTTGCATGCTGAAACGCCCCAGCGTCACGATGATGCGCGGGTTGATGATCTCCACCTGGCGCGTCAGATAGTCGGAGCACGCGGCCAACTCTTCAGGGCGTGGATCGCGGTTCTGCGGCGGCCGACATTTCACGACGTTCGTGATGTAGACATCGCCGCGCGCGATGCCGAGGCTGGCGAGCGTATCGGTCAGATACTGGCCGCTGCGCCCGACGAAGGGGCGTCCCTTTTTATCTTCCTCATAGCCAGGGCCTTCGCCCACGAACATGACAATGGCATTGAGGTTGCCTTCCCCGGGCACTGCATGCGTTCGACTTGCCGCAAGCGGGCAGCGTGTACATACCAGCACCTCATCTTCGACGCGCCGGATCGCCTGCAAACGCAGTTCATCATCAGGTGAAGGATTTGGCGGCAATTCTGCACGCATGAGCGTTTTCCGTTGCAATGCTCAACAAAACGATACACGCGGGTTGCAAACACACCTGCGCGTATTCCGGTCGTTTTGGCGACAGGGCAGGACAGCCAACCTTGTATTGACCCTGCCGTGATCGTCCTTGCGATTATAGCATTAAACCAGGCTGAGAAGAATCATAGAGCTACATGAGCAGCAGTTCTTACATCCTGGCGCACCTGCATTTCGCGTTGATAAGCCAGAAACGAGAACGATTGTGTGAAAAACACGCCAAAGGCACTCAGGCAGGCATTGCTCACCGTGTACAGTTGTGGTTGCCGCTTGCGCACGTCAGGAAACTGTTGCGCACACTCCCGCAGTCTCGTCATAAACCGCTTGAACATGGCCCACTTCCCGCCTCTGATCCTGGATCAAGGCTGTGGCGCACCCGTTCTCACACCCACCAACTACGGAACCAATTCAAATTGAGAACTGCTGCAGAATATCGAAACCTATTGACGCTCCTCTCCGGATTTGCTACAATACCCGCAACCGGTTGCGCAACCGATTCCGCAACCTGCTGCAGCAAACCAAGCTTTGGATCACAGACAAAGAGCAGGCGATGGGTGGATCTGTACCCGCTTGAACGTGGGCCAAATCTGCTACCCTGAATGGAGAGAGAAGGCAGCCGGATGCTAGCTTATATCTTCAAGCGT
>JACSRH010000351.1 GCA_014879855.1 Caldilineaceae bacterium
ATGCTGCAATTGGGGCTGTGCGCGATGTGATCCCACGTGGCGCGCGCTTCGTCCTCACTCACCGTCTGGCGCCAGTCCTCCCACCGTAGATAGCGCAGGGCCGCCTTCTGCCCGAACCACCCGGCGACGGCCTCGGCATAGCCGCGCAGCGTCACCGCCGCGGGCGCGACGACGTGGAAGCTCTCGCCCACCGCCGTGCTCCAGTGCGCCAGCGCCTGCGTGAATGACTGCGCCACATCGTCGGCGTGGACGTGATGCACCGTCTCCAGCCCGAAGTTGGGCAGCGCCAGCGTCTCGCCGCGCGCCAGTTGGGTGAAGACCTGCGGGTTGAAGTGGCCGGCCGGGTTGAGCGGCGCCCAGCCCGGCCCGACAATGTGGCCGGGGTGCAGGATCGTGGCCGGGAAGCCGCCGCGCTGCGCCGCGTCCAGCAAGTACGCCTCGATGGCGGCTTTCTGGATGCCATAGTCGCCAAAGGGGCGGCGCGGCTGCGTCTCCGTGGTTGGCACGACCACGCTCGGCCCGTGCACCCAGATCGTGCCGCAGTGCAGGAAGTGGCGCACCCGCCCGCGCAGCGCCTCGACGAGCTGCTGCGCGCTCTCCAGCGTAAAGCAGATCATGTCGATCACGGCGTCGGGATTCAGCGCCGCGATCTGCGCGCCAAAGCTGCCGTCCGCCTCGGCCGCGGCGCGGTCAATGACCACCTGCTGCACCTGCGTCCACGCGGCGTGCGGCTGGTAAGGCTCGCGCTGCCGCCGGCTGATGTTGAGCACCTCATGCCCGCTCTCCACCAGCCGCGGCGCCAGGTACGTCCCCACATGCCCGCTGCCGCCGATCATGACAACTCGCATAAAAATCTCCAAAAAGCTTGATGGAACGCAGATGACGCGGATCGGGCGGACGAGGGCGGATCAGAACATGCGCAATCTCCGCGAACACCCGCCAACTCCGCATTCTATTTTTCTTTGATAGCAAGTCGGTTCTACTTTTTAAGCCAAGAATAGTTGCGCCTCATTTGCGTCAGCAGTGCGCGCCAAGAAAGCACGCGCCTTGGCTCCCTTAAGAATTATCACCTGTTTCCCATGCCAGTAGATCAACACTTTGCCTTGCGCGGTGGCGCGGTAAGCAAATGGGAAATCTTCGATCTTCATAATCAACGCTTTGACTTTTTAGAAACTTACAGGGGAAGCAACTACCAAATTGTGAGCACAGGTGCAAATGTCTCCCACATTTCGCGTTGCACCATCGATAGCTCCTTTCTTGATGCCGGAGCTATTATAACATGAATGAACATCGGACTTGCTCCAAATTCGCTTTTTGCCCTGACAGGCTTGCCAGCACCGAGCCTGCTTAGGAACGATCTAACTCGCTTGTCAGTTCTGGTGTATAAACAGGAGCCGCCACCATGCAACAACAACCGGCTATTCAGGAAGTTATCGATCTACACACCTTTTTTGAAGCGTGGTTGGACGGCGCGCTGCCCGAAAGCGACGCCGCGTTTGCCCGCTTCGCCGCTACAACCGATCCTCACTTCATCTTGATCGGCCCCGACGGCAAGGTGCTGGACCGCGACGGGGTTGCCGCCTGGATCCGGCGTGCGCACGGCACGCGGCGAGGCTTCCGCCTATGGACCACAGACCATCTTATTCGTTACGAAGATGGCGACTGTACACTCGTTACCTATTTGGAGTGGCAGACACGCGACGGCGTGACCACCTGCCGCACCAGCACCGCACTGTTGATCACCCATGCAGCCGCGCCGAACGGGCTGCAGTGGCGCCATGTGCACGAGACCTGGACCAGGGGAGAGTGACGCGGGCGCGGCGTGGCTATTGCTCGCGCGCCACTTTGCGCCAATCGTGCGGCAGAAGATCGCGGAGAGTCACGACCGCGCCTTCCGCCACCAACACCTCAGCGTCGAGATTGTCGTCATGGAGCTGGCTGATAAACTCGCGGCAGCGGCCGCAGGGCGGTAAAACGCGGCCATCCCAGTTGACCGCGACCATCTTGCGCACGCGGTTCTCGCCTGCTGTGACCATCGCCGCCGCGGCCGCGTGTTCGGCGCAGAAGCCCATAGAGCAGGCGGTGTCGATGCAGACGCCGACATAGACCGCGCCCCTGTCGCTCAGCAGCGCCGCGCTCACGCCGCCCGCCTCGGCCTCAGTGGAGAGACGGCGCGGGTTGAGCACAGCTTTGGCTGCGCTATAAAGTTCCTCGAAGGTCATGTTGTTCCTGTTCCGTTTGCTGAAAATGCAAGCTTCAGGCCGACGATTGCCAGATCGACCAGCGGCAGCCGCTGCGCCTCCGCATACTGCTCATAACGTCGGGCTACTAGCCTGCCCTATGGGACGTTTTGCCGGCAAACTAGCCGCGCCAGGCCAGCGTCGCCCGGTCGAGCGCCTCGATCTCCGCCGGCGTCAGGTGAAAGATGAGCGCGCCGGCATTGTCGGCTGCCTGCCGGCTGTTCTTTGCGCCGGGAATGGGCAGAATATGCTCGTTCTCGATCAGCCAGCGCAGCGCAACCTGCGCCGGGCTTTTGCCGTAGCGCGCACCGATCTCGCGCAGCAGCGCCACAACCGGCGCGATTGCTTCCAACCCACTGCCGCGGAAGTTCTTCATAAAGCGCCGAAAGACGCCCGCGGGGCGCGCACCTGCTGCGTATTTACCGGTGAGCGCGCCGCCCGCCAGCGGCTGATAAGCAATCAGCGTGACGCCCAACTCGCGACAGCTTTCGAGCACGCCGTTGATCTCAGGCTGGCGGTGCAGGAGCGAATATTCCACTTGGTTGGAAGCCAGCGCGATGCCGCGGTCGGCAAGCACCGCATGCGCCAGCCGCATCTGCTGCGCCGAGTAGTTGCTCACGCCGACCGCGCGCACCTTGCCCGCTGCAACCGCATCCGCCATGAGTTCCATCAGCCGAGGGATGGCCTTGGCGTTGGTAGGAAAATGATGTTGGTACAGTTCAACCGAAGTGCGCTGCAGACGCGCCAGGCTGGCATCCAGTTCCTTGGGTAGATCTGCGGTGCGGAAGAAAAATGAACCCGGGAATTTTGTGGCGATCAGCACTGCCTTCTCCTGCGCCAGCTCGCCCAGCCGCCGCTCCGCCGCGCCCCCGCTGTACATGGCCGCGGTGTCGAAGAGCGTCACACCGCCGGCGATGCTTGCTTCCAGCGCACGTTTTTCTTCGTCAAACCCATGCGCGCCGCCGTAAGCCAATTTGGCCGGATGCCAGCGCGCCAGCCCGGTCGGTTCGCCCCAGGTCATTGCCCCAACGCCGAGCCGCGGAACCATCAGAGTGCTACGGCCCAAAGGAGTCAGCATTGTCATACAGTCACCTGATCCATTCATCAGAAAATAATCCTTTACGCAAAGGCCGTTTTGCTGCTCGTTGTGCCCTGCCGGGACATGAGCGCTGTCCCCAAGTTGTTGCAGGCAATCTCATGCCCAGGCGCCAGCGACGTAAACTCTCCTACTGTACAATCTTTACATTGAAGACGCCCGTCCCCAGCGCGCCCCACAGCCGCAGCCAGAGCGGCAGATACATCTCCGTCCCGCGCGCGGTGGTGATGTCGCCCAGGTCGAGGATCTCTCTCCAGCCAAACTCATCTTTGAGGAACGCCACCACCTGCGCCTTGGCCGCCGCGTCGTTGCCGCTGATGAAGAGATGATGATCGCCGTCGGCCAATTGCTGCGGATCGACCATCAGGCTGGCCGTGACCGTGTTGAGCGTCTTGACGACCTTGACCTGCGGATACGCGCGCTGGATCTGTTCACCGATCGAGTCGTCATTGCACACCGAAAGCAGCGGCGGGTTGCCCTGCGAAAAGTCGAGCGGGTTGGAGACATCGATCAGCACCTTGCCGTTGAGATTCGCCTCTCCCGCCAGTTGCAGCGCGTGCAACGAACCGTTGCCGTTCGTGGCGTTGATCAGCAGCTCGCCGTGCTGCGCGGTCGCCGCGTAAGTTCCCAGCTTGACCGCCGGATGCTCTTTCACCCAGACGCTGAAGGCCGGAAAGCCGTAGGGGTGCGGGGTGGCGTTGGCCAGCGTCTGGTCAACATCGCGCGTACCGACCATCACATCGTGGCCCAGCTCGGCCAGCTTGCCGCTGAGCGTTTGTCCCACCATGCCAGCGCCCAAAATCCCAATGTTCATGTGTTGTCCCTCCTGTTGCATCGCTCAAAGCGTTATGATACGATACAAATCTGTATCGCCATGCACACAATACAATACAGACCTGTATCATGTCAAGAGGGAATAGGATGAAAGAGAGCACTCCGAAGCAGAAATTATTTGAAACAGCCGCGCGCCTCTTCTACGCGCACGGCTATCGCGCCACTGGCGTGGACGCCATCGCCGCTGAGGCGGGCATCGGCAAGATGACGCTCTATCGCCACTACCCATCAAAGGACGAGCTGATCGTGGCGTTTCTGCGCCAGAGCAACGCGGAGTTCTGGGCCTACTTCGAGCGCAGCACAGCCGGCGCGCCCGACGCGCGCCAGAAGCTGCTGGCCTTCTTTGCGTCGCTGCAAGACTACGTCCTCTCGCCCACCTGCTACGGCTGCTCCTTCCTCAACATTGCCACCGAATATCCGGCGCGCGATTATGTGGGCCATCAGGTGGCGCTGGAACATAAGCAGGCCGTGCGCCAACACTTTGCACAACTGGCGCAGGAGGCTGGCGCACAGCAGCCGCAGGCATTAGCCGACGCGCTCTTCCTGCTGATGGACGGCGCGTACATGGCCGCGCGCGTCTTCGGCAGCACGCCGGAGAATCCAGCCAGCGCGGTGACAGAGGCGGCAACGCGGTTGATCGAGGGGTATTGCGGCGCGTAGTTGCCAAAGGGTGGTAAGAAAGAGCACCTTAACGATGCTCTTCCACCCCCACCTGCTGGCACATGGCGAGCACAGGACAGGCGCTGCACTTGGGCAACCGTCCCGTGCAGATGTGTTTGCCAAAAGGCACCAGCAGCCGGTTGATCTCCACCCAGTAGCGTTGCGGCAGCCTGGCTTCCAGCGCAGCCATGGTCTGCTCCGGCGTCTTCGCGTGCACGTAGCCCCAGCGGTTGGTGACGCGGTGCACATGAATGTCTACGCTGATGTAAAACTCATTGCAGGCGATGCCCAGCGCCAGATGCGCACATTTGGGGCCGACGCCCTGAAACGAGAGCAACACCTCGGGATCGCAGGGCAGATCCCCGTTGAACTCGTCCAGAATGCGTTGCGCGATGGTGTGGATCTGCGGCGCTTTGCGTTCGTGAAAGGTGCTCTGGCCGATGGCGGCGTCGATCTGCGCAATGGGCAGTTGCGCCATCGCCTGTGGCGTGCGCGCCAGTGCAAAGAGCTGCTGCGCACAGACCAGGCTCACCTCGTCGTAGGTGCGGATGGAGAGGATGCAGGCAACGAGCTGCTCGAAGGGTGTGGTGAAGCCTTTGTCGAACAATTCAAACATGGCCGCCTTGGGATAGGGTTTGACGGCCTCTTCGATGCGCGTGATAGCCTGATCGATGTTGAAAGGTTGTTTTTGCATATTCCGAGATGAGTGCTGGAACGGGAGTAAAGCTGAAGCGTATGTTGTGAAGGAATCTCAGGAAGAAGCGAGCGGCCCTAAATTTTCCGCAGCGCCATTGCTGCGAAAAATTTAGAGGTTATCCTGCTGGATAAACATGCGGCCGAAAACAAGCAACAGCGCCATTGAACCCACGACGCCATAGATGAATTCGCCCAGATAGCTCCAATCAGACAGCGGGGGAAGGCGCAGATAGTCGAACATCCAGTGTCCGATATAGGCGCCCAGAAAACCAACCACCATGTTGCCGAGCAATCCCGACCCCTGACCATGCAGAATAACGCTTGCAGTCCATCCAGCGACTGCACCAATGCCCAACATCATCCCTAAACTGACCCAAAAATCCATTGTCCGGTTCCCCCAATTGATCCATGAACCATGCCGCTGCTTTTGCTTTGCTAGCTTGGGGAGCTGATAGCAATCAACCTTGCTTGTATAGACGGGCAATCGAACAACCATCAATGCGTTCAGGTTCAGGGTAATCGATCTAGGGGTGGAGAACAATGGCGGGTTGTCGTAAGCGCAGCTACGGATTCGGGCGTAGGTTTCACCCCTTAATTGGTAGCAAACCATGCACCCGAATCCGCGCCAAAAGTCGATACGTCAATCAGACGGGGCGCGCGGTGGAGACGGAATGCGCCAGCACGTCTTCGGCTGTGACTTCGCGCCCCAGGCGTTCCGAGAGATAGATGCCCTCGGAGATGAGCATGGTGTTCAGCGCGCAAGCCGCCGACGGGATCAGCGGCACACGGCCTTGCAAAGCCGCGATCCAGTGCTGTTGCGGGCCGTCATAGGCGTCTCCATCTTCAGCGACGTTATGTAGACGCCAGTCAAACGCCTCCATGTTGGCCGACGCATTGAGATCGAGATGGCCTAGATTGAAGAAGTAGCCAAAGGGGTCAAGTTTCACCCCACCCTGGCTGCCCAGAATCACACTGCTGCCCAGGTTATCAATATGCACGGCCCAGGATTCGACAATGTCGAGCGTCAGTCCTGTAGCAAAGTGGATGAAGCCTACGCCCAGCTCCTCCACGTTGTAGCCGCTGATTTCTCGGCGGCGCGCGTCCATGTCGATCTCCTGATACGTGCGCCCTGTGATGCGCGTCACCGGTGGGTTGCCGATCAGCCATAAAGCTGTCGCGATATGATAGACGCCCATATCGTAGAGCGCGCCGCCAGCCGAATGCTCCTTCTGCACAAAGGTGGGGCTGCCGTAACCATCGACAAAGGGGCGACCGCGGCGGCGATGTCCGACCGAGCGCACGTGGTAAAGCTTTCCTACATGGCCCGCCTCGATCAGATAGCGTGCGGCCTTGGTTTCGTTTGCAAACATCGTCACAAACTGGATCGCCAGCTTGCGCCCGGTGGCCTGCGCCGTCTCCCACATCTTCACCGCATCGACATACGCGCCGGCCATCGGCTTCTCACAGAAAACATCCTTGCCCGCCTCCAGCGCGGCCACGGTTGCCGGCATGTGATAGTTATTGTGGAGACAGATATCGACCGCCTGAATGTCATCGCGCGCCAGCAGATCCTGCACTTTGGCGTAACGATTCGGAATGCCGTGCCGCGCGGCGACCCGCTCCGCCTCTGCTTCGTTGACATCGGCAATGGCGACAATTTCGACATTGGGCATGGCGGCATAGGTTTCGACGTGCCGCTTCCCAATCTGCCCGACGCCGATCACCCCCACGCGTATTTGTTCTGCGTTGCTCATACATTCATCCTTTTTGTATTGACTACTGATCGCCCAGGACGCGCTTGAGCAACGCAATCGACTTGCGCGCCGCGCCGATTTCGTCGTTGTCGTAGGGACTGCTTTCGACGCCCCAAGCGCCTTGATAACCCGCCGCCTGCAACATGCCGATCAGACGCGGCAGATCCCATTCTGGCTCGTTGCCCTGCGCGTCGAAAGAGAAGGTCTTGAAATGAGTCAGCCGCGCATAGGGGACGCATTCGCGCCAGGCTTGCTCATGTGTGCCCGCGGGCCAGTTGTACGAGTCAAAGAGCAGCCCCAGCCCAGGCGTCGCGGCCAGTAAACGGTGGATGGCGGCAGGGTGATTGGTCGGCCCCCAGTGATTTTCGATGATAATCTCAATGCCCTGCGCCTGGGCGCGGCTGATGATGTCTTTGTAGCCCTCGACCACGACGTCGAAAATTTCGTCGAGCGTCTGGTCACGGCCGCCGGCGTCAATGCGCAACTGTTCAGCGCCCAACTCGTGAGCGATCTCCAGCCAGCGATAACGGCGCGTGCGATTCAGCTCGCGGCCTTCAGTCGTTGGCTCGTAGATGTGGGCGCCGTCAACCGCGATGCAGCCCATGGGTAGGCCCGTTTCGGTCGCAGCCGCCTTGATTTCGGCGAGAAAGCCATTGTCGTCATACGCCTGCTTGATGTGCTCATTCCACGGATCAAGCTGGGTATAGCCTGCCTCTTGGCAAAAACGAAAATAGCCGAACAGATCCATCTGGCCGGCTGCCACGGTGCGGTGAAGACTGTAGGAGCAGAGACTGTAACGCATAGAGTGCCTCAAGTAAAAAATTTGGAAAATAGGGATATAGAAAAGCGTCGCCCATTGGACAACGCTCATGACCTTTGCCATTTATTAGGGACGCCCGAGAAACCACCACTGACCGCCGGCTTTCGCAAAAATACTGTGCGTTGGTAAAATCTACTTGCGTCGATGCCCGCTCAGCGGCGGCTCGCCTCTGGACGGTTCTCCATCACAGCGGGACAATGCCACGCTCACAGCATATCACACCTATCAAGCCGCCACAAATGAACGAAAATACACGGGTGCGTCCCCCGCGCTTTTAGGCCGATTCGCAACTCATCTGAAATCGAGTACACTGTATCTGGTCGATGATGATTGCTATCTGTGGCATTAGTTCGCACGCCTGACAAGCTGAGGAAAAATCAATTCATGCGCAACACCCGCACGACCGCAGCAGTGTTTACAACAATTTTCTTGTTGCTTGCCGCGGCCCTTCCCGCGCACGCGACGCCACGCCAGACAAATCAAGAAGAGGCCGAATGGCTCATCATGCTCTATCAGAACGCCGACGACGAGGTGCTCGAACGCGACATCTTCACCGACCTCAACGAGGCGGAGTGGGTCGGCTCCACGGACGCGGTCACAATTGTGGCGCAGCTCGACCGCTACGACGGCGCGTTTGATGGCGACGGCGACTGGACCACGGCCAAGCGCTTCCTGGTGACGCAGGACGACGACCTGTCCACGCTGGCCTCCGAAGAGCTTGACGACTTGGGCGAGGTGGACAGCGGCGCGCCGGAAACGCTGGTTGACTTTGCCGTGTGGGCGATGACCAAGTATCCGGCAAAGAAGTACGCGCTGATCCTCTCTGACCACGGCGCGGGCTGGGTCGGCGGCTGGAACGACGACGCGCCGGACGAAGGCAGCAGCTTTACGATCAACGAGATCGATCAGGCCCTGGCGCAGATCCTGGCCGAAACCGGTGTGGCGCAATTTGAGTTTGTCGGCTTCGACGCCTGCCTCATGAGCCAGGTGGAGGCGCTGGCGGGCATTGCGCCCTACGCGCACTACGCGGTCGCCTCGCAGGAGACCGAGCCGGCCATCGGCTGGGCCTACGCCCAATTTCTGGGCGCGCTGGCCGACAACCCCGCGCAGTCAGGCAAGGTGCTGGCGAAGTCGATTGTGGAGAGCTACATTGTCGATGACGTCCGCATCCAGGACGACGACGCGCGCAGCGACTACGTGCTGGAAGTCTACGGTGTGGAAGATGAGGTCGATCCGGCAGAACTGGCCCAGATGGAGGGCCGGAGCATCACACTGACCGCCATTGACTTGGCGAAGCTCCCCGCCTTGATCGACGCGCTCAACGAATTCACCTACGCGCTCACCGAAGTTGATCCTGCCGCGGTCGCACGCGCGCGCACCTATGCGCAGTCCTTTGAAAGCGTGTTTGGCGAAGAGGAGCCGTCGCCTTTTCTGGATCTAGGCAACTTTGCCGCCCTGGTCGCCGAGTTCGCCGGCTCCAAGCCGCTTGACACGGCCCTGCGCACGCTGACCAAAGCCTACAAAGCCGCGATCATCGCCGAGAAACATGGTGAAGGGCGCCCTGGCGCCACCGGCTTCTCGATCTTCTTCCCCACACCCGATCTGCTGGTCGCCGTGGGCACAGAGGTCAGCGAAATTTCCTACACCGCCTACGCCAGCCGCTTTGCCGGCGCGTCGCTGTGGGATGACTTCCTGCTCTTCCACTACACCAATCAGGACATCGACCCCGACGCGGTGGAGCCGGCGCTGCTTGACCCGGAAAGCGCGGCTGAGGCCGATCTGGCGGATTATGCCGCGCCGCTGCTGGTGGCGGAGCCTGAAGTCACCACGCCCGGCGTCGACACTGAGCTGAGCATGACGCCGCTGGAGGTGAGCAGCGATACGATTACGACAGGCGAAAGCGTGCTGCTCGCCACGCAGATCACCGGCGAAGAGATCGGCTACATCTATATCGAGACCTCGCGCTACGACGAAGAAAGTGAGGCCTACATCGTCGAAGATATCGACTTTATCGCGGCCGACGACACCATTGAGTTTGACGGCATCTACTATCCGGCGTGGAGCGAAGCCGATTTGGAGGACTTCATCTTCGAGTGGGAGCCGACGATCTACAGCCTCAGCGACGGCGAGAGCGAAGCCTTCGCGCTATTTGAACCGTCGATCTACGGCGCCAGCGACGAAGAAGGCGAATATGATGTGCGCGGCGTCTACACCTTTGCGGACAGCGGCGAGGAGCGCTCGGCGATCATGAAGTTCGACGGCAACCTCGACTACAAGCGCCTGCTCACCTTCACGGGCGCAGACGAAACCGGCGCGCCGCGTGCGCTCAACCCACGCCCTGGCGACGCGTTCACGATCATCGAGCAGTGGTACGAACTCGATGAGGAAGGGGAATGGGTCACCAACGACTATCTCGGCGACACCCTCACCTTCAGCGGCCGGCCCTTCACCGTCACCGCTTACGAAAGCTATCCTGGTGAATACTCGCTGGGCATTATCGTCAGCGATGTGCTCGACAACACTATAGCTGAGTACGCCACGGTCTACGTCACCGAAGAATAGCGCGCAGATAGACCGCGGATCGCGCGGAGGAAACGGAAAAAGCCGGATACAATCCGCGCATATCCGTCGAATCCGCCAAATCCGTGGTCTATCCATCAGATTTTATCTTCACTGCATCCGAAGCTTTGAACGAACCAGCCATGACGACAACGGAGCTGTCTTTCACGTTCGTCGCGTCGGAGTGATGGCTGAAGTCCACCTCGATACGCTAAAACATGTTACCCTTCGACAACGACAACCGCATAGACATCCAGCGGCGGAAGCTGGACGGTGAGGTAGCCGTTTTCATAGGAATGTGCCACTTCGCTTGCATCCGGCGCGAGATAGACGCGCGCCGGTTCCTGCTCGCAGCGCACCTTGACGCCCAGCCCGGCCACTGCCCAGGCCTGATCGACGTGCGCGATGGGCTGCAAGCTGCGCCGCGGCTGGTACGCGATGACGTGGACGATCTGGCGGGCGGCGTGCGCTGCCGTCGCCGGCTGCGTGTGCAGGGTGTACTCGACCCAGCCCGGCCCCTGCGGGTAGAGCAGGCGCTGCGGCAGCAGGTCGGCCAGCAGCGAATCGAGCAGGGCGCGATAGGCCCAGTAATCCCACTTTTTGTAGCCGGTGAAGAGCGGCGCGGCGAGATAGAGCACCTTGCCCTTGCGCACTGCAATCGGCGCTTCCAGCGAGCGCTCGACCGGCGCGTGTTGGTGGCCCATGAAGGTCTCCCACGTGCGGTTGAAATAGGCGCGGCGGAGGTCGCCGTAAGCCTTTGCGCCATCAAGCGGCGTCACCACATGCGCCTGGCCGTAGAAGGCATAGTCGTAGTCGGCGGCCAGTTCGCTGCCCGCGGCGTCGATGCCACTGGGGCGCAGATAGCTGGGCGTGGTGGGGGCCGGCTCGACGTAGTGCACCGGCGCATCGGCCAGCACAAAGGTGTGGCCATCGTCCGCCAGCGCGGCCGTGCCGCTGAAGATCAGCGCGCCGCCCGCGGCCACGAAGCCATCCAGCTTCGTTTTCAGCGCATCATCCACCTTGGTCCCATTGGGCAGCACGACGAGACGATAGCCGGAGAGATCCGCTTCGGCGTCGACGAGGTCACACTGGATGCCCAGTTCGATAAAGAGTTGAATCGCGCCCTCGGCATCGGGACTTTGCGTGCCGATGCCGTCCAGCTCCTCTTCCAGCGGGCCAATCGCCAGCACCGCGGCTTCGGCAGTGGGCGTTGCATCCACCAGCCACGGCTCCAGCGCCTCGATCTTGGCGTAGGCAGAGCCGATCAGCCGGTAGACAGCCGGGTCGAGCACGCCGCGCGGATGCAGTTGATCGCCTATGCAGACGCGACCGCCCGCGGCCACCACGGTGGCGCATTCGTAGAGCAACTGGTCCGCGGTCTTGAGGCCGCCAAAGTCGCCCCAGAAGTTGTGGAAGCGGCCGGTCATACCGATGATGGGCTTGCCGTAGGTGCGCGCCTGGCGCGCCATCACCGGGTAGTGCAGATAGCCCCAGGTGCCGGAGGTGGGCAGGCTTTCCACCTCGAAGTGCGTTTCGTAGGCGGTGATGCGGCGCATGTCGCGGCTGATCGTGCCGTTGTAGAAGATGGTGGCCTCCGGTGTGAGGCGCTTGACGTGGCGGGTCAGTTGGTCAAAGAAGCGTTCCTGCTTGCGCCGGGCAAATGCCCACACCGCCTCGTCGTCGTCCAAGGGCACGCCCGCGGCGCGCATCTGCGCCTGTCCCCAGGGCGAGTAGTTGGGCCGCGGGAAGCAGATGTCGAACCAGAAGCCATCGACTTCGTAAAGCTGCGTCAGTTCGGTGACCTGATCCATTACGTAGTCGGCGTAGGTGGTGGAGACATCCAGCGTGGTCCAGCCCCAGGCATTGGAGAGCGGCGGCCGCGACGCGACCGTGCCATCCTTGTTGACGATCAGCCATTCGGGGTGCAGCTCGCCGGCGAGTTCGTCCCAGAGGATCGTGACGTAGATCGGGCAGACAATGCCGGCGCGGTGCAGCGCCTCGATTTGGCCGCCCAGTAGGTCGATCTGCAGGCCGGGATGCACCGTGCCCACCTTGGTGGGATAGTAGGAATAGCCGTGGTGACACTTGGCAAAGATGTTGATGGCGTTGACCCTGGCCTCCTGCAGGGTGCGGGCAAAGCGATCAGCGTCAAAATCGACGCCAACGTCGGTGCAGGCGGGCGAGGTGTGAAAATCCAGATGAATCTGGCGATAGCGGAGCGGTTGGGCGTTCATAATGGCCTCATCACAGAGAGTTGCCGGGCGCGCCGGCGATCAAATAATTATTTGGAGAATCCGACCAGGCTGCGGATAAATTGACGTTGCAGAATAATAAAGAGGATCAGCACCGGCAGCGTCGCCATCGAAAGCGACGCCAGCATCAGCGTCCAGTTGGTGGACCACTGCCCCTGGAACTTGGTCAGGCCAAGCGGGATCGTGCGCAGCGCATCATCCCGAATCACGATCAGCGCCAGGGAAAACTCATTCCAGAGGAAGACCGACTGGAAGACCACGACGCTGACCAGCGCCGGCAGCGAGAGCGGCATCACCACGCGCAGCACCAGTTGCCAGATGTTGCAGCCGTCGATGCGCGCGGCGTCCTCGATTTCGGAGGGGAATTCCAGGAAGAAGGCGTAGAGCAACAGGACAGAGAAGGGAATGCCAAAGGCGACATAGGGCAGGATCAGCCCCGCGTGCGTGTTGAGCAGGCCGACGCTGTTCAAGCTGCGATAGAGCGGCACCAGCACCGTGTGCACCGGAATGGCGAAGCCGGCGATCAGCAGCAGGTAGATGGCGATGCGCCCCGGAAAATTGATGCGCGCCAGCGCGTACGCGGCCAGCGCACTGACCAGGACGATCAGCACGACCGAAAGGGTCGTCACGATCAGCGAATTGACCAGATATTGCGAGATGCCGCTCTCCCACGCTTTGGCAAAGTTCGACCACTGCGGCTCTTGCGGCAGCGCAAAGGGCGAACTGAACAACTCGCGCACCGTCTTGGTGGACGAGAGAAACATCCAGACGATGGGCAGCGACACGAGCAGCGTATAGCCGCCAACCAGCAGATAGACGATTATCGTTGAGAAGCGTAGTTTCATGCAGCCTCCCGCGGGCGAACACTCAGGCGTAATTGCAGAAAACCGAGGATCAGCGCAAAGACGAGCAAGACAACGCTGATCGCGCTGGCATAGCCGGCGCGGTTGACCGTGAAGGCGTTGTAGTAGATGTAGGTGCCCATCACCTGGCTGGCGTTGGCCGGCCCGCCGCGGGTGAGAATGTAGACCAGGTCAAAGACCTTGACCGCACCGATCATCGTAATCAGAATCACGGCGATGTTGACGTTGCGGATCGACGGCAGCGTGATGCTGAAAAACTTCTGGATCTCCGTCGCCCCGTCGATGGCCGCGGCCTCGTAGAGTTCCTGCGAAACGGACTGCATCCCGGCCAGAATGATGATCATGACGTAGCCGGTGTATTGCCAGCAGGCAACGACCAGGATCGAGTAGATGACGATGCGCGGGTCGCCCAGCCAGCCCTGCGAGGGCGGATCGAGACCGATCAAGCTGACAAAGCGGTTGGCGAGGCCAACGGTCGGGTCGTAGATGAGCTGCCAGAGAATCGCCACGGCCACGGCCGACATCACCACCGGCACAAAGTTGAGCGTGCGCGCGATGCTCTTGCCCCAGCGAATCCCCCGGTCGATCAGCGCGGCCAGGATCAAACCGACCCCAACCTGCACGATGACCGAGACGATCAGGATCGTCAGGTTGTTGCGCAGTGCGCGCCAGAAGACCTCGTCGCCCATCAGCTCGATAAAGTTGTTGGCGCCGATAAAGCGGATGCGGGCGTCAGTCAACCCGTAGTTGAAGAACGACAGGTAGATCGTGTTGAACATGGGATAGACGACGAGCAGCACGAAGAGAATGAGCGCGGGCGCGACGAGCATGTAGCCGTCACGCCATTCGCTCCGCTGGCGCGCGCTGGCGCGGCGCCGTTTGCGCGGCTTCTCGCTCTGGTTGTCGTAGGTCTGCACCGAATTGGTCATAGAAGAATCCTATACAGTCTGCCTGGCTCGTCGCGCTGAGGAGTTGCTGGAAAAGGCGTCCACTTTGACGCGGAGGCGCAGAGAGGCAGAGGGGCGCAGAGAAATCAAGCGATGCTACGTGCTTTCCCTCTACGCATCTCTGCGCCTCCGCGTCGAGCGTTGCCGTCTTCAAGCAAGCTCTGAGGCGCGGTCTGGCAGTGGACTACTCAGCCATCTCGGCTTGAACCTTGAGCGCCTGCTCGCGCACGGCCTGCACGGCCTCTTCCGGCGTCTTCGTGCCGGCCAGCACTTCCTGAATGGCGTTCAGATAGACTTCGGAGATGCTGTTTTCGAGCACCACATCCAGCCAGAGCGCGGTGCCTTCGCCAGTGGCCAGGTCGTCGGCGACCGCGACCACGCCGGGCGCCGCTGTCTCACGGTCGACAGCATCGGCGCGCACCGGGATGCGGTTGGTGTCCACCAACAGCGCCTGCTGCGACGGCTGTGAAACGTAGAAGTCAAGAAATTTGGCGGCGGCGTCGGGATACTGTGTCTTGTTGGAGACTTCCAACCCCACTGGGCCGGCCAACACGAAGTTTTGATTGCCCTTGGCCGCGGCGTCAGTCATCGGCGGCATGCGGAACATACCGTACTGCCCTTCGAGGCCGTTGTCCTTGAGCGCACCCATGATCCAGGTGCCCTGGTAGTACATGGGCGTCTGCTTGTTGACGAACTGGATCAACGCGGCGTCCGGCGTGGTGGAGTTGATGGCGTCGCCAAAGCAGCCGGCCTCCTGCATCGCCTGCAAGCGCTTGAAGGCTTCCACATAGCCGGGGTCGGTGAAGAGCGTATCGGGATCGTTGGAGAGCGAGTAATCAGCCGCCAGCGTATCCTCGCCTGCCATCTTCTGGTTGAAGATGGTCATGTAGTGGACGCCTTCCCAGCGTTCCTGGTTGCCAAAGGCCAGCGCGGGCATGCCCGCGTCGCTGACTGTCGTGCAGAGCGCCAGCAGTTCGTCGAAGGTGGTGGGAACGGTCAGCCCCATCTCCTCGAACATGTCCGTGTGATAGTAGAAATACTTGGCCTCCTGGCTGTAGGGCACGCCATAGAGTGTATCGTCGACGGAGAAGGCAGCCAGCATGGCCGGCGACAGTTGTTCGCCCCAGGCGTACTGGTCGGCATAGGGCGTCAAATCGAGTAGATGCCCTTCGCGCACGTAGCGGCCGGTGTCGTCGCCCGCCCAGTTGAAGAAGATGTCCGGCGGATCATCCGAGCCGATCGCCACCTGCAAATTGGTTTTGTAGGCTTCATTCGGATAGGGACTGTAGACGATGTCGATGTCGGGATTGGCGGCTTCAAACTCGGCGATAATCTTTTCGTTGTACTGATTGAAGAGGTCATCGCTGTTGAACCAGAGATCGAGCACCTGCCGTTCGCCGGCGGGCGCAACGCCAGCAGGCTCGGCGCCACCGGGTGCGGCGGCAGGGGCGGCGCAGGCGACCATCACCACACCGATGGCCAGCACCACCATAAGACGGACAAAACGTTGAAACATCGTGAGACTCCTTTTTTCTTGCACATACAAATTGATCGACATTCGGCGAGGAATCCGAATGGGCAACACACCTACAAAGAATAAAGAAAGAGAGGGACGTTTGAAATTATCCAGAAAACGATTACAATTACATTTCAAAAATAGCACAGGCGGCGATCTCTGTCAATCGGCGCAAACTACGTACACTGTGCCCAGTGCAGCATCACGGTGCGTCCCCGGCGCGCCGCACCGTGCGGTCGATCTGGAGCGTCCATCGGCGGCGTGCCGGGGACGTTGTCGGCAGGAACACTAGACGGAATGGGCGAGCGCACCTGTGCCTTGCCCACACACCCAACCGGGCGGTTAAGCGCCGACCTGAAACAGCGGAGAACGAGACAGGCAATGACAAAGCACTATCCCACCGCGCGCGCGACGATGCAGGAAGTGGCGGCCGCGGCCGGCGTCTCTACGGCAACCGTCTCGCGCGTGCTCAACAGTCCGACATCGGTCAGCCCGGAGCTTGTCGTCCGCGTCGAAACCGCCATGCAGACGCTGGGCTACCGCCCCAGTCGCTCGGCGCGCACGCTGCGCTCCGGTCGCTCTTTACAGCGCGTGGGCTTTCTGGTCTCCAACATTCAAAATTCCTTTTTTACCGATGTCCTCAAAGGCGTGGAGCAACAACTCGTCGCCAGACAGATCGCCATCGTCGTCGGCAACTCCAACAACGACATTGGCTATGAAGCGATCAACATCGAACTGATGCTGGAAGAGCAGGTGAGCGGCATCATTGCGCAGTTCACCTCGACGCAGCGCAAATTCTACCAAGCCCTCCTGCACAGCCAGGCGCCGATCGTCTGCTTCGACCATGTGCCGGAAGGGCTTTCCCTGGATTGCGTGATGACCAACAACCGCGCGGCCATGGCGCAGGCGACCCGTCACCTGATCGAGCTGGGCCACCGTTCGTTTGGGTTGGTCGGCGGCCCGCTGTCCTACATCACCGCACGCGAGCGGCAGGCAGGTTTTCTGGACGCGCTGCATGCAGCCGGGATTGGCGACGATGCGATCTGGATCGAAAACGGCGACTGGCAGATCGACGGCTCCTACGCCGCGGCCAACCGGCTGCTGGCGCGCACGCCGCAGCCGCTGGCGCTGCTGACCATCAACAACGAAGCGACGATTGGAACGCTCAAGGCATTGCAGGAGCGCAAGCTGCGCATCCCGGAAGAGGTGGCGCTGGTTGCCTTCGACGAAATGGCGTGGGCCGGCGCGTACAACCCGCCGCTGACCGTGGTCAATCAGCATCCTTCCTATCAGGGCAACGCCGCCGCCGAGCTGCTGCTGGCGCGCATGGCCGAGCCGGGCCGCCCCATTCAGCAGGTCGTGCTGGAGGCCGAGCTGATCGTGCGCCAATCATCTGGCATGCTCGTACAGTAAACAATCATTCCATCTATCATTTGCTTTATGAAAGAGGTTTGCAGTATGGAGTTTCTTGATCTGATCAACATTGCCGGACAATTCATGGAGTTGGAAAATCCCACTTCGGCGGCAAAAATATTGACAATTGGCAAGTACCTGGGGCTGCGTGAGGGCAGCCGGGTGCTCGACTTTGGCTGCGGCTTTGCCGAACCGCTTGTGCTTTGGGCTGAAGAATACGGCATCACCGCCGTCGGGGTCGAAGTGCGTGAATATGCTTGTACGCGCGCGCGGCAGAAGGTGACTGCGCGAGGTCTGGCTGATCGCATTGAAATTGTCCATACGGCCGGAGAAGATTACAGAGTCGACGGGCAGCAGTTCGATGCCGTCACCTGTCTTGGTGCAACCTTCATCTGGGGCGGCTACCAGCAGACAATTCGTGCCATGCGCCGGGCATTGTGCAAAGGCGGCCGGCTGGGAATCGGCGAGCAGTACTGGCTTTCCAGCAGCGCGCCTCCCACTTACGTGCAGCACGAGTCATCCACTTACAGCGAGGTAGAACTCCTCCAGTTTACGCGCCAGGAAGGCTTCGACGTGGAGCGCATTGTCAGAGCCAGCCATGAGGACTGGGACGCGTACGAAGGTGGCCGTTGGCATGGCTTGATTCGGTGGCTGGAGGAAAATCCGCACCATGCTGATCGCGCTCAGGTCATTGAACGGCTTCGCTCCATGCAGGAGGAGTATTTGCGCTTTGGCCGCGAGTACTTGGGCTGGGCGATCTATGTGCTTGCGCCTGTAACGTATTAACTCAAGCTGATTCACCTCGCCCGGCGCTGCTTGCCAGATTGTTACGCTGGATTAACCCTAACGCCTCTCCTGTTACGATAGCTACCTTTGCAGATTTTTCCTTACAAAAGGCGCCGCGCTTTCATCCAGGAATCGAGCAGCTAAACCAATCAAAGCGCCGCTCGTTGTAGACCCTTACAACGAGCGGCGCTTTGTAACACTTACAGTCAGCGCACTGGCATTCTGCCAGTGCGCATTGGCGTCAGGAAAAGCGGGACGTCTTACTCGACGGTGATCTGCACATTGACGTCGGCGGCCGGCGCAATCGGCAGAATCTGCTCTTGGATCAACTGCATGACGGCCGGGTCTTCGAGCGGCGTGCCGGCCAGATAGGGCTTGGCCAGTTCGAGCGCGGTGGCAAGCGAGGCGGCGTCATAGTCGAGCGACATCAGCTCCGACCCGTTGACGCTGATCGCCAAGTTGTTGGGTGTGTTGACGATGCCCACTGTCTGGGCGTTCAAATCGCTGAGAATCTGCATGACGTCAGGCGGCAGAGCCGGCAGAGCAACGCCAAGCTGCGCCAGTTGTTCGGCGGAAAGGTCGCCAACCGAAACGATCTGGCCGTCTTTGACGCTGACATTGGCGCGGATAACGGGAGCAGCCATGTCGCCGAGATCAGCCGGCGCAAAGGTCGCTTCGCCAGGGGCTGCCGCTTCTTCCACGTCATCGCGCAGCGCAATGCGCGTGGTGATGCCATCCTTGAGCAACGCGTTGATGCCCACATCAATCAGATCGGGAGAAAGCCCAGTCTGCTTCCCGACAATGCCGGCGATCGTCGCCATGCTCTCTGGCGCAAAGCGAATACGCGGCAGCGGGTTGCCATCCACGGCGATGTTGACCGCATCCGTGGACGCGCTGATGGCCAGTTGGCCTGCCCCCAGATCGCGCAGCGGCTGCAGCACATCCGCGGGCAGTGACACGCCAGGCACAGCAAGCCCTAGCACCTGCAAACTGCCATCCTCGCCAATTTTCACCGGCAGATCAGCCAGCTTGAATTCGCCAGGCTGGCCGGTCAGGTTGACGTTGAGATCCAGATTCAACTTAGGCAACTGGTCGACAACGCCACTCACCAGCTTTGCCGTCATCTCATCGACGCCCGGCACGGCCGGCAGGAGATTGGTCAGACGATCCAAATAGGTGGCATCGTAGGCAAGACCAGGCATCCTGGCGCCGTTGACAGTTACTTCTAAACCGCCAGGCGTGGTCTGGAGGCCAAGGTTTTCAATGCCTAACCCCTTGATTTGCGACAACATCGCCGGGTCAAGTTGCAGCGGATTGGCGCCGCCGGTCAACGAGGCCAGCAGGTTGCCCGGGATGCTGCCGATGCTGCCGCTGCCACTTTCGTCAAACGAGACACCCAACGACAACGGCTCTGTCGGGTTTTCGGGCTGCTGCGGAGAAACCGCCGTCTCCCCCCGCCAACGCGGGATATTAAGCGCAGCGCCACCACTGGGCGGCAACACTGCCGCGCCCAGCCCAATGCGACGCAGCCAGGGGATCACCGGCGCCGCCTGCGCAGTGGCGGGCACATCGGCGAGGAAACGCTCCAGGTTGCTGGCGCTTTCATTGTCCCAGGCAAGGTAAGCTTGATCTTCGCCGTTGACATAGACATGGATGCCGTTAAAGCCGGCGCGTAACTCCACTTTCTGGCCCAACGCCTGGATCATTTGGACCTGGTCGGGAGTCATTACTTGACCAAGACCAATGCCATAAATGCTGGCGGCGCCTGTGGCGTCCACATTAACCGGCGTGGAAGGCAGGTTGAACCATGTCTTCTCCTGCCCGCCACCGCTGCCGCTGCACGCGGCAACGACGAACAGCACGGCCGCCACCACCAGGAGAATCGGCAAGAACTTGCGTATCGCCTGCATAAGCAGTCTCCTCTTTGCTTAAATCGGGTCGAAAAAGTCAATTGAATGGGTGTGCAACGGGAATGGACAGATGCTTCTCGCACGCCACCCTTGCGTGTGAAAACATGATACATCATGTGTGACCAACGCACAAGCGACTATTATTCTGGGCAAAGCTTTGCAAAGCTCCGCCTCGCGCGCATCTGCGCCAATACAAGCAAAACGCAATCGCGGCTGGCGGCTTACACCGCGTGCGCCACAGATTCACCTGCTCGCCTAGTGGCGCCAACAGAGACTGGAAGCCCGACAAAACTTCGAACGCTCCCACACGCGCGGCGCGAGCATTCCCTCAGCCAACATCGATCCAGCCAATCGTGAGAGGACCGGCCTCCACCGCGCCACTCGCCACATCGTACACCACCACCTCCAACCGGTAGCGTGCAGCAGGCAAGCCGGCGGGCAGGTCGAGAATCTTGAGATCGGGCAACGACGCGTCAAAGAAAAGGTTGGTCGGGATGATGCCGCGCGCCGGCGGGCCGTCCTGCTGAGCCACAGTGGCGCCCTCAGCAGAGGTGAGTCGCAGCGACGTGTTGAGCTGGCGGTCGATCGGCGCAGTCGCCTGCCAGGTCAGTGCAACCGGCAGCGGCTGGCCCGGCGTGGCAATCCCAGCTTTCCAGCCAGTCAAGCCAAGTCGGCCAAAGGCAAGCGGCGCATCAAGCCCATGTGCTTGCGTGTAAACAGGCAGCGTGCGCCACCCCTCGGCCAGCAACGCGGTCACGCCCCGTTCCTGGAACACCGGGTCGAACTGTTCGACCACTGTGCGTTGAAAGTCACCGTCATAGCGCGTGGCGAGGCGGAAGGCGTCCGTCACCAGCCAGACGCGCGGCGCGTGGCGGATGACCTCGGCGAGCTGGCCGGCGTCGTTAAGCAGCGTGGCGCCCGACCAGCGATCCACCAGCACGCCATCCTTTGCGATTACAAATTCCTCGTAGGCGCGCTGCACTGCGTAGTAGTCGCACGGCGCGCCGAGCACAAAAGCGCACGCCGGCGGCTGTGGCGTCATCACCACGTCGCCCGGCTGACGCTGGGCGGCGACATAGGCAAACGCACGATCATAGCCCTCAACCTGACGTTCGAGCACAGCGGTGGCAGGCTGCCAGCCCAACCATATCACCAGCACAGAGAGACCAGCGGTGGCAACCCAACGCGCTGGCTCACGCGCCAGCAACCTATCGATCAGCCACACCAGGCCCGCGGCCCCCCCCAGCAGCCAGACCGGCTGCACCAGGAAAAGATAGCGCGTCTCGCGCCACTGCCCGCCCACCAGCGTCAAGATAAAGAGCAGCACGAAGACAAATTGCAGCGCAAAGAAAAGCGTCGCCTGATGAAAGCGTTCGAGATTGATTGGCCGCCAGCTGCCGCGCGCCAATGCCACGAGCGCGACCATGAGTGCCAGCACGCCCGCCAACGTCCACAGCAGCCGATCCGGTGCGATCAACAGCGAGGCATACGCGGGCCACGTCGCCGCCACATCAAAGACCAGGCCGACGTAGGGGCGCTCCGCCTGGATGGTCTCAAAAAAGCCGGGCTGGCCGAGCACCTCGATCGCATAGCGCACGGCCATTCCCCCCAGCATGATGACCTGCGCCGGCCAGACTTCGCGGTGCAGCAGATAGCGCCAGCCGCGCCAGAGCGCCATGCTCAACACCAGCGGCGGGTAGAGCAGGATCGTTTCTTCCTGAGAAAAGAGCGCCAGGATGAAGCAAACGGCAAAGATCAGGTGCCGGATAAAAGCCGCGTTTCTTAAAGAAACGCGGCTTTTATTGCCTGATGCAGATTCTGCCTGCACCGCCCAGAATGCCGCCCAGATGGTGAGTAAGACGAAGAACTGTAACTGGGCGTAGAAACGGGCGCGCCCGCTCCAGATGATGGCTTCGGGCAGCAGCGCCAGACCCAGCGCGGCCAGCCAACCGACGCGTGCATTCCATTCGCGCCGCCCCACGGCCCAGATCACGGCAATCGTCGCAAGCCCAAACAGCACGCTGGGGAGCCGCCCGGTCGTATAATCGAGGCCGGCCACCCTCCCCACGAAGGCCGTGACATAGGTCGCCAACAAGCCGCGCGTGTACAGCACGCCACTTGGCATCAACGGCGCGCCCACCTCTTGCGTGCGCTGCGCGGCCCACAACGTAGTGAACTCGTCGACGTAGAGGCTGATCGTCTGCACGTATTGCCAGCGCAGCCAAAAGGCAAGCGCCAGCAGCACGCCCATCAGGAGGATAGCGCCAACAAAAATTAAGTTTCTCCGCGCAATTCCGGTAATCACAAGACAACCTTCACATACGATAGACTTTAAGGCAGATCGAAGCGCAACAATCTGTGAAAATACTTTTCTCTGCGAACCTCTGCATCTTCGCGTCTTTGCGTCAAAGCTATTTTCAAGTCACTTGACCGTAATCTGCGCGACATCGACGGCGCGGTTGCCCAGCCGCTCGCCACTGGTCGGGTCGTACAGCCCGACGCGCAGTGTGTAATCGCCGGGTGGGGTGGTCTCAGGGATGGCCAGCAAGACGTGATCTTCGTGCGTCTGGCCTGGGTTCCATTGGCTGGTCTGCGCCGTATTCTGCTCTGGCAGGCCGTCCCATTGCGCGGCAGGTCGGCCTGTTGCATCCGCCAGATGCACAAAAAGCTTATAGTCGTGGTCAAGCGGCTGCTGGGCTGTCCACACGAGATGAACATGCAGGGTTTCGCCGGGTGAACTGTGCACGCTGTCCACGCCCGCCTGCACCAGCGTCATCCTGCCGGCTAGTGTAATGTCGTGCACAAGCGCCGGTGGATCGGGCCACGCGTGCAATGCCGGAACCAGCCCATCAAAGATGTCTGCGAACTGGGCGGCGTCATAAACGACATAGCCGCCAGGCAACACTTCCTGTGACCAGATTGCAATGCGCGCTTCGCCGCGGACTTGAACTTCGCCGATGCGTTGATAGCCGTCAAGCACGTGGTCTTGGAACGCCAGGTCCGGCTCCTGAAGATGCTTGGCGACGAAGATGAAGTCTGGCTGCGCGTCGAAATCCACGCGCTCCAGCCCCCCTAGATACCAGCGCAGATGTCGCGAATATTCGTTGCTGGCGTAGGATCCGGTCAGATAATTCCATTCCGCCAACACGCCGAGCACCCCCCACCCCTCCTTGATCGGCAATCCAAAGCGTGGCTTGTCGGGAATATTCTCGCCATAGAACGCCCAATAAAATGGCGACCTTTCTTGCTCGTAATTGACAACATACTCTGGATGCTGCCGAAAGAACACCAGGTAGAGATAATAAATGGAGACCACAAGCCAGAGCGCCAAACCACCCCAGATCGAGTAGCGCAAAACCCGGCGTCGCGGTGGGGATGTGCTCAGCACAGCCAGCGGCAATGCAGCCAGCAGCGACCAACTGGGCATGATCGTGTAAAAATGGGTGCCTGGAAACTCTACAACCAACAGATAGACGAAGAGATAGGGCAGAAACCACCCGATCAGCAACAGCGTTCCCCGCAGTTGCGCGCGCCAGCCGATGCATAGCCCCAGCGCCACAAGCAGCAACAGGCCAGTTGCAAAATAAGTGGAATTGTAAAAGGTTGCCATCTCTGCCAGAAACGCCAGGTTGAAGGTCTGGCCGAGGCCGCCCATGCGTGTGTCCAGATAGGACTGCGTGGTCGCAAAATAGGGGTTGAGGAAAGCGCGCAGATACACCACAGCCACGACAATGCCGCCCAGCGCTGACGCCCCGAACAATGCAAGGAGAACGCGTTTCTTGTCCGGCGCCTGTCGCCAGCCAAACCAGGCAGCCAGCAGCAGCGCGGGCCAGACCAGCGCCAGCTCGTAATGCAGCAAGAGGCCCCAGGCGCCGAATGTCGCGGCCAAGGCAAGCCAGCGGATCGGCCCGCCGCGTGCAAATTCCCAGGCGGCCAGGATCGCCAGCACGCTCAACAACATGACAACTGGCTGATATTGCGCAATCCGCGAAAGCCCCAGGGCAAACCCATTGACGGCCAGCAGCACGCCTGCCCAAATTCCGGCCGGAGCGGAAAAGAGGGAGCGCCCTAACAAGGCTACGGCCACAATACTGACAACGCTGCTCAGGGCAAATGGCAGACGCGCGGCGCCTTCGTTGGCTGTGTCCAATGTTCGGTAGACGACGGTCGCAATGGCGAGCTCGCCAGGCCCTTTTGTGTGGCGCGCCAATGCATCATCTTCGCCAAGCAGCGCCTCGCGTGCGCGCGTCAGAACGACGACTTCGTCGGTGTGAAACTCGTGATAGCTCAGTCCAGGCAGCCGCAGCGCGGCGCCCAGCACCAGCAATACAAGCACCCACACCCAGACGCCTGCACTTGTCGGCGTCAGAGGAAGCGGGTTGCGCCAAAAAAGCCCTGTCCCAAGCGCCGCCGCGCCGCCTGCATAAGCCAAAATCAGTTGCCACTGCGAAATCGGCCCTGGCCACCAGTGCACAAGCAACAGGAGGAAGACCATCCAGAGCAACCCCAGGCCGGCGGCCAACACGCTGGCGGTCGGCAGATCTACCCCAGGCAGCCGCCAGTGGGCAACGAGCAGCGCGCCAGGCAGCCACCAGGCCAGCAGCATGATCGCTCCCCAGCGCACCCACAGGCCCAGGTGATTGGTAGCCGGCGTGATGAATAACAAAACCAGCGCAGCCGCCCATAGCGCCGTGGCGACCAAGATCAGACGCCGGCGACTGCCTGGGTGTGGGGCAATGGAGGTCAATGCCATCTTCTCCATCAGTACAGTTCAAACTCGCCTGCTGCGGCAAAATCGCCGGCAGCCACACCGTCTCGACTGACCGGCAGCCGCGCGTCCCCCTGATACAGCCCGACGCGCACGCCGTACTGACCGCGCGGCAGGTCGGGTGGCAGCGTCAGCGTCACTGTATCGACGAGGCGTTGGCCGGGCTGCCAGGTGTGCGTCGGGGCAAACCCGCCCAGCGGCGGTTGATCCTGTTGCGCGACCAGCTCGCCAACCGAATTGACCACATGCACAAAGGTTGTGTAGTCGCCGGGCGTGGTTTTCAAGCTGTCCCACTGCATCCCCACCGTCAACGTGTCGCCGGCCGTCGCGATTGCGGGCAAGGCAACGCCAGACAATTGCGCGGTCGCGCCAAAGACCCACGGCGGGTCCACCGTCTCCGTCTCCGTCTCCGTCTCCGTCTCCGTCTCTGTCTCCGTCGTCGTGACCGCCGCGCCAACTTGCACCAACGCCACCTTTTGCTCGCCCGCGGGCAGCGCCGCGCGGCCGTGCACCTCCACCGCCGGCAACGGTTCAAAGGTGGCTGGGTCGTAGAAGGAAAGCACAAGCTGGTACAGACCCGGCGCGGCGTCCGCGGGGATCACAAGCGTATGCCCGTCGGGACGCACCTCGCGCACAGGCCAATTTGTGGTCGGCGCGCCCCAGGGCCAGCCTTCTTCGCGCCAGAGTTCGTCGCCGTTGGGCGCGAGCAAGCGCACCAGCACATTGTAGTTCGTCTGCATCGGCGCCAACGCTTGCAGATAGAAAGTCACCAGTTGTTGGTCGCCCGGCGCCATCTGCCCCTGCGGCATGTGGACGCCGATCAGCCGGATCGCGGCGTCAAAATCGGCCGCGGGCGCGGTGTTGAGGTCGATAAAGGGTGGCAGCAACGTGTCGCGCAGATCGTAGACGCGCGCCAGCGTCAGGCCATCTTCACGCACTTCGTAGGCCGGCGTCTGTGCTGCGAACCAGGCCACAGCTTCGGGCGAGGGAAGCTGGCGCTGCCATTGGTTGACGTAGGTGACGGCGTAGTCGGTGTCCAGCCAGGAAAGCGGCGAACTGTAGCCCATCGGTACAGCCTGGCTGTTGGAGAAATAGGAGAACGGGCCATCCGCGTACCACGCGGCTACACGAAAGGTTTCGCTGCCCGGTTGCGCGTTGAGCCAGCGCGCAGCCGCGTCCAGGCCTTCGCCCCAGCCCACAAACAGGGCGTGGGGCGCGGTGCGCGCGCCACCTGCCAGCGGATTATAATAGGTCAGGTAGTAGGGGTAGGTCAGCACAGTGAAGACGCCGTGCAGCAGGAACGCAACCGCGAGCAGCGCCGCGGTGGGCGAAATCACGCGCAGGCGGCGCTGCCAGGCAGTCGCGTCGACGCGCCAGGGCAGTTGCGAAAGCGCCAGCCAGCCTAAAGCGGCCAGCACATCCAGCGCCAGGAAGACCGGCAAGATGTAGCGGTCAAACTTTTTGGCGGGCACGGTCATCGCCGCGACGAAAACCAGCACAAAGAAGGTGAGGGCGCGCACGGTGCGCCGCGTGCGCAGTTCAGCGAACGTCCAGTCGCGGCGCCCATAGAACACGGCCGCCGCGACCAGCCCGATAAGTACACCGGGTGTGATGCGAAAGAAAAGCGCAACCGCGTAGAAAAAGAAGCCCGGATCCGCGGTTGGCTGTCCCCAAAAGAAGTTGGGGTTGACGTGACCCTCGACGTACGCTTCCATCTCCGTCGCCATGCGCAGCAGTGAACCCGCGGAGTCAACCCACATCGCTGGCCAGAGCAGGAAAAAAGTCACCACTGCGATGGCGCCCCACAGCACATAACCGGCCGCGAGGTGCGAGAGGTGAAGGGCGGGGGGCAATCCGCTGCGCCGCGCGGCGCTTTTCTCCGCATCGCCATACGGGTCGTCAGGCAACGTGCGGTGACGACGGCGCCATACGCGCCAACCCTGCGCCGCGACCAGCACGCCCGCGATGGGGACAAGCAGCGCGGCCGGCGTTTTGGTCAACCACGCCAGCCCCATGACGACGCCGGAAATCACCAGATCGCGCCGCCGTTGTCCCGCATAGAGCCAGGCGAGAAAATAGATCAACGCCAAAAAGATAAAGCTGGCGACAAAGCCGTCGGGGTGCAATTGGCGCGAAAGCGCCACGCCAAAGGGATCCACCGCCAGAAAGATGAAAGCCAAATGGGCCGCGTTCCTGCCCAACAGCCGGTGCAAGGGAAAGATGCACAGCCACAAGGTCAGCGTCACGCCGAACGCGATCCAGCGGCGACCGGCCGCCAGCAGTTCGAGCGGGGTATGATCTGTGTTGGCCTGGAGCCACGCTTCGAGATTTTCCTGCTCCCAGGTGAAATAGCCGGGCGCTTCCCGCGCATAAGCAGGATATTCGCTGAGCAGGCCGAGCGTGCCGGCCCACATCACCGTCACACCAGGGTGTTCGCGCTGGAAAGTCTGAGCGTAGTCAGCGTGGCTCACGGCATAGGTGAAATTGGCCGAGCGCGCCAGCCACTTGCGCTCGTCGGGCGATACATAGGCGTCCAGCGCCAGGGTGCGCGGCAGCCAGGCCAGCAAAAAGAGGAAAAGCAGCCAGGCTGCTTCACGCGCACGCAGTTTCATTCTTCCCCAATGCGGATGTCGGTCAGATGCACCTGCGTGCCCACTTCGGCGCCGCGGTCGTCGAGCACCGGCAGGCGGTCGAAAGTCTCTTCCAGGTACATGCCTGTGTACAGCGGATAGAGACCGTCGGGCGCGTCCTGGTTGACCGGGATGACGTAGGGATCGGCGATCAGCTCGCCAGGATCCCAACGCCACGTCTCACGCCCCTCACAGACTGGGTAGCCGTCGCGTTGGGCGACGATTTGCCCGTCGCCAAAATAGGATTGGTTGAATACTTTGAAGGACTTGTCGATCGGCCGCTGCGCGCGCCAGTAAAGCGTCAGATGGATGTTGTCGCCGGGGCGCAGCGGCGTTGTGTGCTGGATGTCGTAACCCTCCAGCGTGATGAGATCGCCGAGGTTGACCTCCAGCGGATGGGAGATGGGCGGATCAACCGAGGGATACGTGAGCGGCAGATCGGCCAGTGCGTGCTGATCGAACGCGTCGACAAAATCCTCGCCGCGATAGGTGGTCAGCCCTTCGTTGGGCGCCTGGGTGGGATATTCCTGGTGATTGCCCGTGCGCTGGTAGATGATGAGCTTGTCGCGGTCGTTGATCTGCACCCTGCCCCACTTCTCGAAGCCCTGGCGCAGATAATGCTCCATTGCCAGCGCGTCCTCATCAGCCCACGGCTCCAGGTTGCGAATCTCGAAGAACCACTCGGCGTCGCGGCGGCAGCGATCTTCGCCGCGCGTGTACCAGGCCGGCACCCACGCCTCTTTCTCGTTGGTCTCGAAGGAGCCGGATAAAACGCCGGTGCGGTAAAGTTCGCCGATCGTCTTCCAGCCGTTGTTGAGCGGGAAGCCAAAGCGCGCTTTGTTGTCCGGTTCGTCGTAGACCACGGCATAACCAGCCGGCCGTTTTGCAAAATAGTCGAGCATCACCTCGTCCTGGCTGAGGAAGTAGGCGTAGGCGTAGTAGCCAAACGCCAGAAGCACGATGGCCGCCGCGCCGCTGCCCACCAGGAGCGCGGCGCGGGCGCCGATCCGCTGCCGCAACGCCAGCCACAACAGAGAAAGCTCCTCGCCTGCGATCAGCATCCACGGCATAAAAAAGGTGTAGACGTGCGTGCGTGGCTTCTCGGTGAGAAAGAGCGCCAGGATCATGACCGCGCTGAACCAGATCCACACCGTGCGGTTTTCCTGCCGCTGACGCGGGAGCAGCACGACCAGCCCAAAAAGCAGCGCAAAGGGCGCGACGATCCAATCCTGGTCGCCGATCGTCAGCCAAGTGGGGCTGAACAGCGTTGCGCCGAAGAAGATCACGACCAGCAGCGAGAGCGTCCAGCTCACCGCGGGGCGGAAATTCTGGCGGAAGACGCGCGTCACTGCCAGCGCAGTGAGGCCGATCAGCAGCAGCACATAGTAGGTGGTGCTGTAGAGCGTCGTGCGCAGAAAGACGTCGTTGAGATTGTTGTAGGGCGGGCTGCCGCCGATGCGCCGGTCGGTGAGATAGGTGTAGGTGGCGGCAAAACGCTCG
>JACSRH010000114.1 GCA_014879855.1 Caldilineaceae bacterium
ATGATGCTGGTGCAGGACAAGATGGTCTTCTTCACCGACGCCACCGTCATCATCGACCCGAACGCCGAGGAACTGGCTGCCATTGCGCTCAACGCCGCCGACCTGGCCGAGCGCTTTGGCGTGACGCCGCGCATCGCCATGTTGAGCTTCTCCAACTTTGGCAGCACGCCCCACCCGCAGCAGGACAAGGTGCAACGCGCCACCGCATTGGTGCGCCAGCAGCGCCCGGACCTGGAAGTCGACGGCGAAATGCAGGCCGACATTGCGGTGTCGCCGGCGTTGATGAAGCGCCATTACCCCTTCAGTCGCGTCAGCAATGCGAATGTGCTCGTCTTTCCCGACCTTGCTTCGGCGAACACATCGTACAAGCTGCTGCGCGAGCTGGGCGGCGCCGAGGCGATCGGCCCGATCCTCGTTGGTATGGAGAAGCCGATTCATGTGCTGGCGACCGGCGCGGATGTGCGCGATATCGTCAACGTCACCACGATCGCCGTGATCGAGGCGCAGGAGCGTTAAGACAGAAAGCGGCGCTTGCCGCCGTAGCCTGTTTCAGAAACCGAGTTTCTTGAAGAAACTCGGTTTCTGCGCGCGGTGCGGGTTCGCGGCAGAGTGGCGCAGCGTGCTAAAATATGTGCTTGCGATGGCCGCTCAAGGAGTGCAAGATCGGCGCTCCTCTGGCGTCTCAAGAAAGTACGAGGCAGGTTTGTTCGATTCGTTGCGTTATCGCTGGAAAACACTCAGCCAGGGACAGCAGATTTTTATCGGCGTGTTGGGTGTGCTGCTGGTCATGGGTCTGTTTGTGACGCTTGGCAGCGGTGGGAGGTTGACCAATCCGGCGTGGCTATTGGCCGTGGCTGGCATCATTCTAGTGGCGCTGCCCGTCCATGAATTTGCACACGCCTTCGTGGCAGTGCAGTTGGGCGACCCCACCCCGCGCGTCCAGGGGCGCTACACGCTCAACCCGCTGCGCCACATTGATCCCATCGGCGCCCTTCTCATCGTGCTGGTAGGCTTTGGCTGGGCCAAGCCGGTGCAGTGGAACCCGCGCAACATCGACATCGACCCGCGGCTCGGCTCGATCCTGGTGGCGGTGGCCGGCCCGCTGAGTAACCTGGCGCTGGCCGTGATCAGCCTTTTGCTGTGGCGGCTGCTGGGTGAAAATGAAATGTTGGCGTCGCTGTTGTTCACCTTTGCCACGATCAATGTCCTGCTCTTTGTCTTCAACCTGCTGCCGATCCCGCCGCTGGATGGGTCGCATGTCCTCTTTGCGCTGCTGCCTGGTGATTTTCGACAGGTGCAGATCTTTCTGATGCAATATGGCATGTTGCTGCTGTTTGCGGTAATTCTCATTGCGCCCCGCCTTATCTGGGGGCCAACCAATGCCATCCTGATGCTGCTCAGCCGCCTGGTGGGTGGGTAGTCAACCTATGGCCGAATTGCCCGATCCGCCCGCCGCCGTGCGCGTGGCGTCTTTGCGTCCTGTGCATTGGTGGCGCAAGCTCGGCTATCGCGTGGGCCAGTTTTTACGCGGGCTGCTAGCCGGCGTGCGCGAAGAAGACGAAGCGCCGGCGCTGGCTGTCCTGTCGCCGGCCGCGATGATGCTCTTCCAGCGGATGCCGGCCGACGCGCAACGCCACAGCCTGCGCGTGCTGCAAACTCTCCAGCAAGACGCGCCTGTCCCGGTCGAGCTGGCAGTGGCCGCGCTGCTGCACGATGTCGGCAAGAGCGCGGCGCGCGACGCGGGCGCGTATTTGGGGCTATGGCTGCGCGGCCCCATTGTGTTGGCTGAGGCGGTCGCGCCGCAGTGGCTCGCTCGGCTTGCGGATGCACGGCCGTCGCCCAGCCTGCGCTATGCGCTCTATGTGCAGCTGCACCACCCTGCCATCGGCGCGGCATGGGCGCAAGCAGCAGGCGCCAGCGCGCTGACCTGCTGGCTGATCGCTGAACACCAAAATAAATCTTGGCTGGTAGAGACGCCAGAGACCATCTTGTTGGCGCGCTTGCAGGCCGCCGACGACATGAACTGAATGAGATCCAGTAGGAGAAACTATGGCAAATCCACGCATTACGATCATCGGCCTGGGGTTGACTGGCGGCAGTCTAGGGCTGGCGCTCATGCAGAGCGGCTCGGCGCTGGAGCTCGTCGGGCACGATAAGGAGCCGACTGTCGCCCAAGAAGCGCGCAAACGCAACGCCGTGCATCGCGTCGAGTGGAATCTCTACAAAGCGTGCGAAGGCGCGTCGATGATCGTGCTGGCGATCCCACTGAGCGAGGTCCGCGCGACTTTGGAACTGCTGCGCGAAGACATTTCGCCCACGACGATGGTGCTGGTGCTCAACGGCGTCTTTGGCCCCGTGCTGAAATTGCTGAGCGAAGTGTTGCCCAACCACGCCAACGCCGTCGTCGCGCATCCGATCCTCAACGGTGTGGGCCGCGAACTGACGCCGCGCGCCGATCTTTTCCAGAAGGCGATCTTCTGCCTGGCGCCTGGCCCGGCCACCAACCCGGACGCGCTTCAGTTAGCCAGCGATTTCGCCGAAAGCGCCGGCGCGCAGCCGCTCTATGTTGACCCGGACGAACATGACGGCATCACGGCCGCGGTGGACGCGCTGCCACGGCTGCTGGGCGCGGCGCTCTTTCACATGGCTGCCAGCTCGCCCGGTTGGGCCGAGGCGCAACGCATCGCCGGCGTCGCCTTCGCACGCACGACGCAGCCGGATCGCAGCGCGCAGGGGCTTTACGCGGAGTTGACCGCCAATCGCAGCAACGTACTGCAGCGCCTGGATCAGTTGACCGCCGAACTTGCGGCATGGCGTCAATGGTTGGCCACGGACGCGCCTGACGACGACGCACATCCGCTGCGGGTGGCGCTCTCCACGGTGGAGACCGCGCGCCTCAATTGGGAGGGTCATGCGCTGACCCACACGTGGGATGCTTCGCTCGCGCCGTCTGCTCAGGAGGAAAACACCGGAATGTTGCGCCAGCTGTTCTTTGGGGGCTTGTTTGGTGGTGGCAAGAAACCGGGAGACGCAGATAAACGATGAATCCGGCGATGAATCCGGCGATGAACCCATACGGATGAAGACGAGGATCGCTTGAAGTGCATCATCCAGATCCCTTGCTATAACGAGGCAAAGACGCTGCCTGACACTGTGGCCGCATTGCCGCGCGCCTTACCGGGCATCGACACGGTGGAATTTCTTGTGATTGACGACGGCAGCCGCGATGACACGGCAAAGCTGGCGCTGCAACTGGGCGTGCACCACGTGGTGCGCCATCCGCGCAACCTTGGGCTGGCGCGGGCATTCATGACTGGTCTCGACAACAGCCTGCGTCTCGGCGCGGACATCATCGTCAACACCGACGCCGACAACCAGTACGTCGCCGCCGACATGGCGCTGCTAGTGGCGCCCATTGTCGCCGGCCAGGCGGAGCTGGTCATCGGCGATCGCGGCGTTGCCCAGCTTGCGCACTTTTCACCGCTGAAGCGCGGGCTGCAGCGGCTGGGAAGTTGGGTGATTTCGCGGGCTGCCGGGATGCCTGTGCCCGACGCAACAAGCGGCTTTCGTGCGCTGACGCGTGACGCGGCGCTGCATACGCTGGTGCTCAGCTCGTATTCCTACACGCTGGAGACGCTGATCCAGGCGGGGGCGCAACGGCGGGCGATTCGCTACGCGCCTGTGCGCACCAACCTGCCGACGCGCCCCTCGCGACTAATGAACAACCTGCCGCACTACCTGGCCAATTCGACCACCACCATTGTGCGCGCCTACACGTTTTATCGCCCGCTGCGCGTCTTCACCACCATCGGTGTGATCGCCCTGCTGGCCGGCGGCGCGATCGGTCTCCGCTTTCTTGCCGCCTACTTAAGCGGCACAGGCGCCGGCCACATCCAGTCGCTGATTCTCTCGGCAGTGCTGCTGATCGCCGGCTTTCAGACGCTGCTGATCGGGCTGGTGGCGGATCTGATCGGGGCCAACCGCAAGATCATGGAGGAGACGCTGTACAGGCTGCGGCGTCTCGAACTTCAACAAGAAGTCGCGCCAGAGTCTTTTGCTCTGCTGTCCGATCCAGAATAATGCATATCGCTTTTATTTTGTCCTCGCTGCGGCTTTCCGGCGGCGTCATTCTGGTCGTGGAGCTTGCCAACCGTCTGGTCACGCACGGCCATACCGTCACCCTGGTGACGCCGCGCCAGACCATCGACGCTGAAATCCAGCGCAAGCTACAACCCGCTATCACTGTGCTCGAAAGCCACGCCGGATTGCCAGCCGGTTTTAACCTCTTTGGCCTGGCTTATCTGGTGGCGTCGCTGGCGTGGCGCGCGCCGGCCGGCGCTGTAATCGTGGCCACCCATACGCCCACCACACTGCCAGTATTGCTGAGTTCGTGGCTAAAACGCCAAAAACGGCTCTGGCTCTTGATGGATTATCCAGAGATGTTCCGCACGCGGCCGGTGGAACAATTTTTGCTCAAGCACGCGCCCAGATGGTTTTCAGCGATCGTCGCGATTTCCGAACCGCTGGCAGCCGAAATTCAGCCGCGCGCCCGCGGCCAGGTTGCACTCTTGCGGCCTGGCCTCGGTTTGACTGTCGAGTACGAGGCGCAATCCGGCCAGACCGCACCCTCCGACGCCCCTCGCATCCTCTACGTAGGCGATGACCGGCCGCGTAAGGGACTGAACGAATTCTTGCAGGCGATGCAAGCGGTGCAAGCCATCCATCCTGACGCGCGCGCCGTGATTGTCTGCAAAAATCCTTGCCATATTGACTGTGAGATTAACCACGAATTGCATCTTCGTCCAAACGATGCAGACTTGGCAAAGCTATATCGTGCGTGCGATTTGTTCGTCTCGACATCCTGGGGCGAAGGGCTTGGCTATCCCGCGCTACAAGCCATGGCGTTTGGCAAGCCGGTCGTCGCGACTGATTCCGGCGGCGTGCACGATTACGCCGAGCATGGCATCAATGCCCTGATCGTCCCTGCCCAAAATGCGGAAGCGGTGGCAAACGCGGTGTTACACTTGTTGGAAGACGCAGCGCTGCGGGCGCGCTTACTGGCCAGTGGCCAACAAACCGCGGTTGCCTATGACTGGGACAAAGCTGCGGCAACCTTCGAAAGCGTGTTAAACGAACTTACGCAAGCATCGTCGCGATGACTTCTCCGACTTTTGCGCCGATCACCTGCTCCGAACATTCCTCTGTAAAGAGCTGATAAGCTGCTGTGGCAAGGAAGTCCCCGCGCGCCGGATCCGCGTGAAGCTGTAAGATCGTCTCGGCAAGTTGGCGTGGGTCGCGGGCAGGGACCAGCAGCGCAGAACTGCCATGTTGCAGGAGCGCGCGGTTTGCCGGCGAATCCACCGCGATGAGGGCGCGTTGCATCGCCATCATTTGATAGATCTTGCCGGGAACCACGCGCTGCGACTTTTCACTGCTGCCAAAGTGGCCGCCAAGACAGATGTGCGCGTGCGCAATCTCATCCGCCAGTTTTGTCAGTGAAACCGATGGCAGGAATTCTACGTTGGTCAGGTTTAATGTTTCGGCCAATGCGAGCATGGAAGTGTGAAGCGGCCCTTCGCCGATAAGCCGAAAGTGAATAGGAAGATCGCGCAAGCGGCCGGCTGCCTGCAAAATGACATCGACGCCGTGGAGCGGCAGGAAAGTGCTGTAGTGCAACACGATCGTCTTGTCCTGGCGCGGGACAGGGGGTCGCCTGTAAAAAATCTGTTCGTTGCAGCCAACTGGCACAGAGGAAACTTGTGCTGTCGCCAGATTAAATGTATTAACAAAGTATGCCGCGTGCTGTGGTGTGTCGAGCAGAAGGTGATCGGCCCACCGGCAGCTCCACCGGTCAAACTGATAGATCGCTTGTCCAGGCAGAGAGGCTGGCTCGACAACCCGACGGTCGAAGCAGAGCGTATCATAGTTGGAGACAAAGGCGTCGAAGAGAATCGGTGTGCGGGTGAGCATTCTGACGACAGGCAGCAGAAGGTAGCCATAGAAGCCAACCACGACCAGGTCATAATGCTGCGACAACAGCTTGCTGACAAGCGTGGGCAGCAGGCTGGCCGTTGTGCGGCTGATCGAGCGCACCGGTTTGTGCGACCCGATCACGTCGACCTGCCACCCGTTGCGCCGCAGCGCGCGCACCAATACATCATTGCGCGTATAGGTTAATTCACGGCCGGCAACAAACAGTAGCCGCCGATATTGATGTTTGCTGTCTGAAAAAGCACCCGTCACGATTGTTTCCCTGCATCCGTTGTAGCGCTTTACCGCCCGCCGCTTTTCCTGCACTGAACGACGCATACGCTATACTGGACTGCTAACGTTGTAAGAGCTATTGTGCAGAAAGTTGACGCAACCGCATGAGCCTGGCGTCTACATACGCTGTCATATTAAATTGGAATCTAGCGCCCGACACGGAAGAATGCATCAAATCGCTGGAAGCTGCTGGGCTTCCGTTGGCGCAGGTCATCCTGGTCGACAATAATTCCACCGATGGTTCCCTTGCGCGCTTGATCCAGGTGTTCGGCCACTGCATCAAGTATGCACCATTGACCAGGAATCTCGGATTTGCGGGCGGCGTCAATGTTGGCATCCGCTACGCACTTGACGCCGGAGCAGAATGGGTGCTGCTCATCAACAACGACACCGTAGTCGATCCGCTGTTCTTCCAGGCGCTGACGGCCGCGATGGAGGCAAGACCACGCTGGCGTCTGATTTCCCCCTTGATCCTCTACGCCGGTGAACCCGATCTGATCTGGTCAATGGGCGACCGGCGCATCGGGTCAACATTGCTCACGCGTCCGCTCCTGCATGAACAGCCCGCACCGATAGATATGCCTGCCTACCTGGAAGCAGACAGCTTGAATGCCTGCGCCATGCTGGTGCAGCGTGACGTATTTGAACGGATTGGCCTTTTTGACGAAACTTATTTTATGTACGCAGAGGACGCGGATTTCTGCTGGCGCGCGCACCAAGCCGGATTTCAACTGGGCGTCGCCACGCGTGCACGGATGTGGCACAAGGTTTCACGCAGCACAGGCGTGCATCATCCGCAGAGTCGCTACTGGCGCATTCGCAACCAGATTGTGTTTTATCGCAGCCACAGCCAAGCCTGGCACGCCTGGTTTCTGTTCAGCTTTACCTTCCTGCGCACCCTTCTCCTTTCCGGTAAGGATACATGGGCTGGCCGTTTGGGGCTGGTGCGCACAAACTGGCGCGCCTGGCTGGACGGCTGGCGCAGCAAGCGACACGATCGCGCGCGTGAGTCCGCGGGCAGCGCATTGCAGCCACGGGCGCCGGCTCAATTCACAAGAATATCATCATGGAAACAACAGATTGCAATCTTTGTGGCAGCACATCCTATGAAGAGGTGAGGCTAATCCCCGACTACCTGCTGGAGCGTACACAGGTGGTCGCGCAACTGGTGCGTTGCCGGGCGTGTGGTCTCATCTATCAAAATCCGCGGCCGACGCTGGCGGAGATCGATGCGCATTACCCGCCTGAGTACGAGCCGTACGCCGACCACACGGCGAGTAAGGAACCTAACCCGCTGTTGAAGCGCGCGTTTGCATATGGCACACAGAAACGCACTCGCTTTGTCACGCGGCGCAAGTCGGGTGGCCGGCTGCTCGATATCGGATGTGCGACGGGAACCTTTCTGCTTGGGATGCGCGGTATGAAGCGTTGGAGCGTGCAGGGCGTCGAACCCAGCAAACGGATCGCTCAATATGCGCGCACTGAACACCAGCTCGATGTCTTCTCCGGCACGCTGGAAGAGGCCAATTTTCCGACAGGGACGTTCGACTGCGTAACGATGTGGGATGTGCTGGAGCACGTCCACGACCCGCTGGCAACGCTGCGCGAAATCAACCGCATCCTAAAAAATGACGGCCTGCTCGTCCTGCGCGTGCCCAACCTGGCGAGTTGGGATGCGCGCCTCTTTGGCGAGACCTGGGCCGGTCTGGATGCGCCACGGCACTTGTACGTTTTCTCGCCAGAGACCTTGGCGGCGCTGCTGGCGCAGGCGCGCTTCGAGACAGTCGACTTGAGCTGCGCCATTGGCGGGTATGTCACCTTTGTGCTGAGTCTGCGCTTCTGGATGACGGCGCGCAATGTTTCGGACGCGACAAAGCGGCGCATCACGCGGATGCTCTATCATCCGGCGGCGCGGCTGGCGAGTGCGCCGCTCTTCTGGATTCCCAGCGTGCTCAAACGCGGCCCGCTTATGGTTGTCAGCGCTCGAAAGCGTCCATCTAAATAAGGGTATAAATTTGTATGATTGAAATTCGACATCGCGCAGTCGCTGGCGGCGGTTCGATTGAGCACGCTTATAACGACCTTTATCGAGCACGCAAATTGTTGATGCGAGACTCATTTTATCTGTGGCTGCTCGAAGTTTCTGGCGCGCGCCCAGGAGAGCTGCTGGTGGATGTAGCGTGTGGCAATGGCCGGTTGGTGCAACTCGCGGCGGCGCGCGGCGTGCGCGCCGTCGGGTTGGATTTGGCGCTGGCAGGCATCGTCGACGCAGCGCGCGCGAGCCAGAGCGCACAATGGATTGTCGGCGACGGTCAATGCTTGCCCATCCCCGATGGATGCGCCGACGTCGTAATGAGCATCGGCAGTTTGGAGCATTATGCCAACCCTACCGAGGGCGTTGTTCAACTGGCCCGCATTGTCAAGCCCGGCGGTCTCATTTGCGTGCTATTGCCCAATGCCTTTGGCGCGCTGGGCAATATCCGGCATGTGCTGCGCAGCGGCGAGGTTTTTGACGATGAACAGCCCATCCAGCGCTATGCAACGCGACGCACCTGGGAAATGATGCTGCAAAAAGGGGGGGTGCGCATCGACCGGATCGTGCCCTACGGAGAGTTCAACCGGCCGCGTACGGCCAGCGACCTGGCGTGGAGCGCGGTAAGACCGCAAAAATATATAAAAGGCGCGCTTGCCAGGCTCGCACCGCTCAATCTGGCAAACCATTTTGTGTTTCTGTGTAGATCCACTGCGAGCACGCCCACGCTCCACTACCCGATGTTACCTTACTGACGGAAGGCGCCGTGCTGCATTCTTTTCGCGTCAGACTTCTTGCTCTTTTCAGTGTCGCTATCACCTTAGCCATCTTGGGCTACATGATCTATCAGGGTCGGGACACCCTGGGGGCTTATGACTGGCAGATCAATTGGCTTTCCATTCTGCTGGCTTTTGTCGTGATGCTTATCACCTTTGCGATCGTGGCGGCGGTGTGGGTGGCTGAAATGCGCGCGGTCGGCAGTACACTGCCTGCCGCAGTGCATCTCAACCATTACATTGCATCTCATCTGATCCGCCGGCTGCCGGGCACGGTCTGGTACATTGCCGGGCGAGGCTATCTGTACCGGCAGCAAGGGGAATCGGCGCGGCTGGTGGCCGTGGTGAGCAGCCTGGAATTGGTGCTGCTGACATTGGGGGCGTCACTGCTTGCCTTGATCTTGTGGGGAACTGAGTTTCGCCAGTTGCCAGGCGGCTATCTTTGGGTGCTGATCGCTGCAGTGTTGATCGGAGCGTTGATCATGCAGCCGGCTTCGAGCCAGTGGCTGTTGCGGCGCGTCGGGAAAATCGACGCGCCGCCGCTGCGCTACAGCCAACTATCGTGCTGGCTGCTGGCATATATTGCGGCTTGGTTTGGCAGCGGCATGATCTTCTATTTGCTCGCCCACGCATTTGCTGGCCTGGGAACAGAGCACATGCTGTATGCGATCGGCGCGTGGGCGCTGATCGGCGCGCTGTCAACCTTGGTGTTTTTCTTGCCAAGCAATTTTGGATTCACCGAGATCGGCATCAGCCTTTTGATGAGCGCCGTGATGCCCGCCTCGGTTGCCGTCATCGTGGCGCTGGCTGTGCGCGTCACGTTGACCGTTTTTGATTTGCTGGCCGTTGGTCTGTGGTTTGGTGGTGAAGCCGCTTGGCGGAGGATCTACGTCAGAAAACATGCTGCGCAGCCGCCAACGCTTGAAGGATGATTGCGTGTATTTGAGGGTCATCAGCCGCCTTCTCCAGAGAGGATTACAAGATACTACCAACGGTGTATTGCATCTATTCATCAACTTTAGTACTTTGGCGGTGTAGTCGAACTGCGTGATTGCAACTGCAAGCGGAGGAGCCACCACGAAGCTGCAATGCAAACAGGCAGGTCGGTTGACAGGCAAGATGGCTAATGGTAAGACGATCAATACACAGTTTGTAATATCAAATGGAGACTGAGATTATGCGAAACACACTTCAGGTATTGGGTCGATTGACCCTGGTGCTGGCCATTGTGCTGGCGGGCGGATTTGGCCTGACCGCGCAGCCTGCCGCTGCGCAGACACAGTTCCCTGGCTACACGGCAGGCGTTCAAATTGCTAACCTCACCGCCACATCGGCGATTGTGTCGTTGACCGCCTACAACAGCTCGGATGGCAGCCAGAATGGCTCGCCGCTGAACGACACGATTCCAGGCAACAGTTCCAAAACCTACTTCCCGATCAGCAACGTATCGGCCGGCTTTAGCGGTTCGATCGTCGTTGGCTCGGACAAAAATGTCGCCGGCATCGTGAACATTCTCTCCTCTGACTTCAAGGCTGGCGCTTCGTATGTCGGTCGTTCGCAGGGTGGCACGAAGGTTCTGCTCCCGCTGCTGAACAAGGACAACAGCGGCTTCACCACCTGGTACAGCATTCAGAATGCTGGCTCCCAGAATGCCACCGTCAATGTGGCGTACAGCAACGGCGTCACGGCTGGCCCCTTCACGATCAAGCCCGGCGCGGCCAAAGTCGTGTACCAGTCGCAGGAGGCTCATCCGAATAAAGTGTTCGCCGGTACAGTTACGAGCGATCAGCCGGTAGTGGCGGCAGTCATCCAGGAAAGCAACAAGATCATCTTTGCTTACACCGGTTTCCGCGACACGGACGCTTCAACCACCCCAGTCTTCCCGCTGGTGAATGCCAACAACGCCAACTATATCACGGGCATTCAGATCCAGAATGCAGGCACTGCAGCGACCGACGTCACGTTGAGCTACACGCCGACCCCGGGCAACGGCGCCGCCTGCACCGAGACGCAGACGATCCAGCCAAGCAGCTCCGCCACCTTCGCCCTGGCCGCCTTCAATGCCACGGCGCCCTCTCCTGGCAGCAACTGTGCCAAGGGCGCGAAATTCATTGGCTCGGCGCAGGTGACGGCCAACTCGACCAGCCAACCGCTCGTTGGCATCGGCAACCAGCTCCTCCCCAACGTGAACGGTGAGGCGTATGTCTCCTTCAGCGCTGCGGTCGACGCAGGCGAGACCGTTGTGATGCCGCTCATCATGGATCGCAACAGCGGCTACTTCACCGGCTTCAACGTGCAGAACGTGGGCGGCAGCACGGTGACGGTAAACTGCACTTTCCAGAACAATGCTCGCGTCGTCACCAAGAGCTTGGCCCCGGGTGAAGCATTGAACGATTTGCAGCTCAATCAGCTTGCCGATAAATATGTCGGCTCAGCGACCTGCGCCGGTGGCCCTGGCGCCCAGTTGGTGGCTGTGGTCAATCAGCTGAAGAGTGGCACGGTTGACAACTTCCTGGTCTACGAAGGCGTCAAGCAGTAAGTACTCTTCTTGACAATCGGATTTGCGAAGAGAGGGAGATACTTATCTCCCTCTCTTTTTGTGGATAACTTGTTGGCACAGAACGCCAAATAAGCTAATCTACAATCGATGAACATGCTGTTATTGAGTTTAGATCGAGACGGAACTATGAAGCGATTACGTATGCGTTTTTCGAGAATGATCCTGGCTGCGCTGCTAGTTGTTGCTGCGCTTACCTTGGCTGCGTGTGGCGGCGGTGAGCCGCCAACCGCAACACCTCTCCCTGCAACAGCCATCCCCACCGCGTCGCCGACACCGATGGCAGAACCAACAACACCGCCAACTGCCGAGCCAGCTACAACTGAAGCCTCAGGCGAGACGGCTACCGCGGAAGCCAAACCAGAGGTTGAAGCAAGCCAGGCTGAATCCCCGCTGGCCGCGCCTGATTCTCCATTAGCCGCGCCGCCTTCACCGCTGGCGCCGCCTTCACCCGCGCCTACGCCAGTAATCTCCGGTGAAGAAGGCGGGCTGGCCGGACAGATCGTCGTGGTCAGACCAACAGGGGATGTTGCGGTTTCGGGGCTTGTTATCGGCCTTGCCGAAGTAATTCTAGGAGATGACGGTTTGCCCAAGGCTAGTGGATATGAGGCGTCAGCCGCTCCCAAAGCCACTACCGACGATTACGGACGATTTGTGTTCAACAATCTGAAACCGGGTCTGTATACACTGGTTTTGGACGCAGTAGTGACACAATATCAGCTGGATGAAGCCGAAACCGGAGATACGATTCTGGTTGAAGTCAAAGCGGACGAGGTTGTCGAACTTGGCGAGCTGCGCTACCCATCGCTGCCGATTCCAGGTTTCCAATAGATTCCGTGAGAATTATTTTGAGTATGTAGGCTTTTTGGACAGTTAATTTCAGAAAGCCTACATAGTTTATTATTGTTGTTTGTCACGCGCTACTGTTTACCCGCTCCAGCTTGCAGTTTGCCAATTCGCCCACGGTGCGATCTTATGGTAACTATCCTCGCCGCCATTCTGTTGATTATCGCACTGCTGCTGCTGCCGGGGCTGGCATTGCTCCGGCTAAGTGGGGCCTGGGCCGATTGGCGGCGGTTGCAACAGATCGCGCTGGCGTTTGGCATTGGACTTTCGCTCTACCCAGCTCTCTTTTACTTCTTGCGCTTGCTCGCGCCGGGCTTTCATGTTCAGGCGTGGATGGCATGGGGGCTGCTGGCGTTGAGCAGCGCAGTAGCGTTGAGCGACTTGAGACACTGGCGATGTTCGCTCCGCCGCCCCGATCTTTGGCTGGTGGCGATGATTGTGCTGCTAACGCTTTTTTCGCGCGTCTGGATTGTCTGGGATCAACCTTATCCAGCCTGGACTGATTCGCTGCATCACACCCTGTTGACAAAACTGACCGCAGAGCAGGGTCAACTTCCTGTCAGCCTGCAACCCTATTTTGATATACCGTTGGCAATGTATCATCTTGGGCTGTATACACTGACAGGCTTGGTCATGCAGATGCTGGCGCTGCCGGCGCACACTGCGCTGCTCTGGACGGCGCAGACGCTCAACGCCCTGTCTGTCGTAGGTGTATTTCTTGTCCTCGACCGCTATGCCGGGCGCACCGGCGCCATTATAGGCATGTTGGTGGTTGGCCTCCTCAGCCACCAGCCTGCCTTTTACGTAAACTGGGGTCGCTTTACCCAGCTATCGGCGCAAATGCTGATGCTGATCGCCTGGGTGATGACGATAGATACAATCCATAGCTGGCAAACCCTCTATCCGCATCAGAAAAGGCGCATTGGCGCGCAAATCATCATTGCCGGCGTGGCGTCGGCTGCTGTCTTTCTTTACCATTTCCGTGTTTCAATTTTCTATATTGCTTTGTTGGCGCCAAGCATCATGTATGTTTGGCTGCGCGCCGCCCGCGCCCGCCGCTTCACAGGTGTATTGACCAGTACGATCCTGATCGGCGCCGTCGCGCTGATAACCATTATGCCGGTCGTCTGGCCGGCCATCCATACCTGGTTGCAACTGAATCAGGCGGCAGCGGAAATGCCGGTTGCCTCACCCGAACAGCTTCAGAAAAATGAAGCGGGCTTCTTTGCGTTCGATGTGACGCATTTCCCATTGCTGGCGGCTCGACCCTGGCTGCTGGCCCTGGCAGGAATATGCACGCTTTACGGCGCCTGGCGGCGTAATCGCATCGTCTGGCTTGCCATTCTCTGGTTCGCTCTCCTCATGGTGGCAGGCAATCTCTATTGGTTAGGCGTGGCCGAACTGAATCTTACCAACCTAGGGGCAATCCTCATTATGCTGTATATGCCGGTTGCGTTGGTGGTTGGCGCCGCCTGCCAGGATCTTATCGCCTCCCTGCCTGCACAATGGGCGCGCCCCGCGCGACGCTATGGTGCGATTGCCGCGCTCCTGGTCGCGCTGCCGTTTGTGTGGATACGCAGCCATGATTTTGAGGCATTTCGTTATTTTGTGACCCCGGCAGATGTGGCGGGAATGGAATGGCTCACCGCCAACATCGATCCCGCTGCCGATCCCGACGCGAAGGTGGCGATCAACACGACATTCTGGTTGCCTACCTCACCCCATGGCGTCGATGCTGGCTACTGGATTCCCTACTTCACCAACCACGCGACAAACACCGGCGTCATGATTTCCAGCCTGGGCGGGGTTGAACTGGTCAAGCAGATCATTGCCGACTCGACGCTCGTCAAACAAGCTGAACATGATCCGTCCGCGCTTGCCGCACTCTATGCGCGCGGCTATCGCTATCTTTACATTGGGGCGCTCGGCAATTATGATGGAGGCGGATTTAACCCGGAAATCATTGCTCAATCAGATTTGGCGACAAAAATATACGAGCAGGACAGCGTCACGATTTTCGCATTGACCGAAAAGTAAAGGAGATAATCATGCGTCCCCAGCTAGCATTGTTCTCTGGCGCCACAGCGTTGCTGTGCGCGCTCCTGTTGACGTTCGCCGCCGTGGCGGGCGCAGGGCTTCAGCAACCCACCCGCGCTTCTTCCATACCCGAGGGCGCGGTTCTGCCGCAGGCATCGCCGTCTAGCGCGCTCACAGATACATTTGCGCTTTTGTTGCCGCTGATTCGCCTTCCAGCAGCGCCGATGCCCGTTAAACTTGGCGCGGATTTCGGCAACATGATCACCGAAACCGCGGTGATTTCGCAGGATTTCGCTCTGGCAGCCGAAATGGGGGCAACCTGGACGCGCATCGAGTTGCCCTGGCTCAAGATCGAGCCGAATCGCGGCGAGTATGCCTGGGCGCCGTACGATGCAGTCTTTGCACGGCTGCGCGAGCTAGGCGTCAAGCCGCTGGTGCTGATTCACAGCATTCCAGCGTGGGCTTCTGATCCCAACGACAAAGGCTGCGGCCCGATCACGGATTGGGCCGCGTTCGAGGGATTTCTCGGCGAGGCCATCGATCGCTACGGGGACATCGCCACAGCGTGGGAGTTTATCAACGAACCGGATGGTTTTGCGCCGCATCCTTTAGGGCCGACCATCGGCTGTTGGTCGCCTTATCCTGCACAATATGCTGAGCAGCTTGCGCGCTTCTACGCTTTTATCAAACAGCGCCAGCCAGATGCATTGGTCTTCTTCGGCGGTCTTGCCTACGATAGCTGGGCTAACTTTGATCGTGAATTTCTAGCCAACACCCTTCAGAGCGGCGCCGGCCCCTATTTTGACGGTGTGAGCTTGCATTTCTACCCCATCAACCCGGTCGAGTTTCCGACGATTGCGGACAAGATCAATACAATCCGTAGCACCCTCGGTCGGTTCCTGCTCTGGGACAAGCAAATCTGGATCACCGAAACGTCAATGTGGAGTAATGGCGCACAGGGGTTGGACGCGCAAAAGAATTTCGTCGTGCAGGAGCAGACCCGCGCTTTTTGCGCCGGCGCCGACAATCTTTTCTGGTTTGCCATTCGTCAGGAACCGTTCGACCCTCCACTACATCGCTGGTTGATCAATCGTCAGCATCAGCCAGATCAGGGATATTACACCTACAAGGCGTATGCAGAACAGCTTGACGGCGCGATCTGCCTGGGCCGGGCGTCGAATGCGCCAGCAGGCGTGGAGGCCTATCGCTTCGAACGTCAAGGCCAAACGCTCTATATTGTCTGGTCAAATGCCGGCGCGCAGAGTGTATTCTTTCCTGCCGCCACGCAGGCGCGGGTGCTTGATCAAGATGGCGGCCATGAAAAGCTCGTCCCTGCCACGAATGGAGTTGTCGCGATCGATGCAGGCGCCCTGGCGCAGTACGTTTGGATCGACCCGTAACGATGCGTCAGAATAGGATGGCATCATCAGATTGGTCGATACCAGAAACCAACCAATATCGTAAAGAGTTATCATGATTACTCCAACACCCAAGACCATCCTGATCGCCGATGACGAATCGCGCATGGTGCGTTTCGTCAAGATGAACCTCGACCTTGAGGGCTATATTACGCTCGAAGCCAACAACGGCTTTCAGGCGCTGGAGAAAGTGCGCGACCACCAGCCAGACCTCATCCTCCTCGACGTTGAGATGCCGGGGATGGATGGCTTTGAAACGTTGCGCCGTCTCCGGGAGATCAGCGAAGCGCCCGTCATTATGCTCACGGTGCGTGCGGACGAGGACGACCGCATCAAGGGGCTTGATCTGGGCGCCGACGATTATGTGACGAAACCTTTCAGCCCGCGCGAACTTTCCAGCCGCATCCGTGCTGTCTTGCGCCGCTTCGAGCCACAAAGCCGCCCCGAAGACCAGATCATCACCATCGACGACCGCCTGCAGGTTGACCTGCAGCGTCGCCAGGTGATCGTGGAAGGGGAGCGACTGAGCTTGCGTCCCACGGAGTATCGGTTGCTCTATCATCTCATTCAAAATGCCGGGTGGGTCATGCCCCACGAGACGCTGCTGACAAAGGTCTGGGGGCACGAGTACGTCAACGACAATCATCTCCTCCGTCTCTATATCACCTATCTGCGCCAGAAAATCGAACCTGAAGCCAGCCATCCGCAATACATTTTTACAGAGCGCGGGCTTGGCTATCGCTTTGTCGACTTCAAAGAGCGCCACAAGCTAGACAACGCGCCCTAGCCAATTCTCTCGAATTGGTTCAATTTTACCTGCTCCGCGTTTGAACTCAACCCGCTTTCTGTGATATTATCTTCGCTTGGCGCGTGTTCAGCGCCGACAAAATTCAACACGCCTCTTGACCGGCGAGCTGGGTGCTATTTGCACGCATGCAGGTAGTCAACTCCCGGGGTGAAGGAGGCGGAAGAGTAACCCAAAAGGAGATTGTATGGCTAACGTTACTATGAAGCAGCTCTTGGAGGCAGGCGTTCACTTTGGACATCGAACGCGCCGCTGGAACCCCAAAATGCGCCCCTATATCTTTACGGAGCGCAGTGGAATTCACATCATCGACCTGCAGCAGACCGTGCAGTCGCTTGCCAAAGCCACCACCATCGTACGCGACAGCGTCGCCAAGGGCGGCACTGTGCTCTTTGTCGGCACCAAACGCCAGGCGCAGGCCACCATCGAGTCGGAAGCATTGCGCTGTGGGATGCCGTACATCAACCAGCGTTGGTTGGGCGGCACGCTCACCAACTGGGTCACCATTCGCCAGCGCATCCAGTATCTGCTTCAGCTCGAACGGCGCATGGACGCGGGCGAATTTCGCAACTTGCCCAAGAAAGAGCGTCTGAGCCTGCAGCGCGAGGTCGAAAAACTCAACCGGCGCATCGGCGGCTTGAAGACCATGCGCAGCTTGCCGGATATGCTCTTCATTGTCGACACCAATGTCGAGGAGTTGGCGGTCAGCGAGGCCAACAAGGTGCACATCCCCATCCTGGGGATGGTGGACACCAACTCCAATCCTGAACTCATTTCACACGTCATTCCCACCAATGATGACGCTATCCGCGCCATCAAGCTCATCGTCGGCGCCATTGCGGACGCGGCCGAAGAAGGGATGCGCATCCGTGAAGTCGAAATGGCCGAAACCGGTCAGGTCAGCCGTGAGGACCTGGCGGAGATGGAGCAGTATCTTGGGCCGAGCGTGCTCGCCAAACTCCAGAGCCTGGACGACGAAGACTTCGAAGCATACGAAGAGGACGACGCAGCCGTAGAGGACGATGCAGCCGTAGTCGAAGACGATGCCGCGATCGATGAGATCCTGGGCGAGAGTGCAGAAGCAGTAGAAGCAGAGTTAGAAGAAGAAGCGCTAGAAGAAGAAGTAAAAGACGAAGCAGAATAAGAGGAACCGACAATGGCTGAGATTACCGCCGAAATGGTGAAACTGCTGCGCGAGGCGACCAGCGCCGGCGTGCTTGATTGCAAAAAGGCGCTGACCGAAACAAACGGCGACTTCGAGGGCGCTGTCGAAATCTTGCGCAAGAAGGGATTGGCCACCGCGGCTAAAAAAGCCAGCCGCGAGGCCAACGAAGGTCTCATTGGCGTCTACGTACATCCTGGCAGCAAGGTGGCGTCCGTCGTGGAGGTTAATTGCGAAACGGATTTTGTGGCGCGCACCGATGAATTTCAACAGCTTTCTCGCGACCTGGCTATGCATGTGACCGCCGCGCGCCCGATGTGGGTGGCGCGTGAGGATGTGCCCGCGGACATCATTGCCAAAGAGCGCGAGGTCTATGGCGAGCAGATGGCGACCAGCGGCAAGCCCGCCCAGGTGGTCGAACGCATCGTCGAAGGCAAACTCGACAAGTGGTACAGTGAAGTCTGCCTCCTGGAACAACCCTTTATCAAGGATTCCGACCTCACCATCCAAGAGTTGCTGACGAACTGTATCGCCTCGCTTGGCGAGAACATCAAAGTGAGACGCTTCAGCCGTCTCGAAGTCGGCGCAGAATGATCCATCGTGCCCAGCCTAGCAAAATGGCTGGGCATTTCTTTGTCAATAGCACGCAGTAAAGGAGCAGAGATGGCGGAAGTTAAATATCGGCGCATTTTGCTCAAACTGGGCGGGGAAGCGCTGGCGGGTGAGGGTGGTTTTGGCATCAATCCCCGTCAGGCGGAATTCGTGGCGCGCACAGTCTGCAATGTCGTCAATCTGGGCGTGCAGGTCGCCATCGTGATCGGCGGCGGCAACCTCTGGCGCGGCAAGCAGGATGGTCTCGACCACGGCATGGAGCGCGTCACGGCTGACCATATGGGTATGCTGGCAACGGTCATGAACTCGCTCGCTCTGCAAGACGCGCTGGAGCGCATGGGCATCCCCACGCGCGTCATGACCGGCATCGAGGTGCGCGCGGTGGCGGAGCCTTATATCCAGCGCCGCGCCGTCCGTCACCTGGAAAAAGGACGCGCCATCATCTTTGGCGCCGGCACCGGCAATCCTTATTTCACAACCGACACCGCCGCCGCGCTGCGTGCGATGGAGATCGACGCTGAAGTGCTGATCAAAGCCACCAAAGTCGATGCTGTCTACGACAGCGACCCCAAGAAAAATCGCGACGCCAAACGGTTTGAACACCTGACTTACATCCAGGCGCTCAATATGCGCCTCGGCGTCATGGACAGCACCGCGATGGCGATGTGCATGGACAACGATCTGCCGATCTGCGTCGTCAATCTCTGGGAAGATGGCGCCCTGGACCGCGTTGTGCAAGGCGAATCCGTCGGCACGATGATTACAGGTTAATATCCCGGCAGCCGATCTGCTGCATGGAGAGTAGAAGGGGCTGTTGGATTTGTGCAGCAAGCCCCTTGCCATTTACAACTCATCCCTGACTATTTTCACATCCACCATTATTTGTTACAATAACGTCATTGTCATTCCTGCCATTCGGCTCATAACCAGTTGACCGATCAATAAGCCTCCCAACAAGGAGTATGTATATGATCAACGAAGTCATTGCCGACGCCAAAGATCGTATGGACAAAGCCATCGAGTCGTTGCGCCAAGATCTGATGACGATTCGCACAGGCCGCGCCACCCCGGCGCTGGTGGACCATTTAATGGTGGATTACTATGGCACTCCGACGCCGCTGCAACAGCTTGCCATCATCAGTATCCCAGAAGCTCAACAGATTCTGATCCGTCCCTATACGCGCGGCGACATTCAGAGCATTGAAAAAGCAATCGCCAAGTCGGACCTCGGCTTGACGCCCTCCACCGACGGGCAGGCGATCCGGCTGACCATTCCTGCGCTGAATGAGGATCGTCGCCGTGAGTTGACTAAAGTCGTCAACAAGCGCGGCGAAGAAGCGCGCGTCGCGGTGCGCAATATCCGGCGCGATGCGAACAAGGATCTGGCCGATCTCGAAAAAGAAAGTATGATTTCTGAAGACGAGAAAAAGCGCGGCGAAGAGAAGATCCAGGAGATGACAGACCTGCACATCAAGCGGGTGGATGAGACTGTCAAAGAAAAAGACGCCGAGATCATGACAGTGTGACCGAGGAGATTGCTGTCTGTGACCACTCAGGCTGATCCTATCCAGCACGACGCCAAACCTACCGCTTCTATTACCGCAGTGCCGTACCATATCGGCATCATCATGGATGGCAATGGCCGGTGGGCGCAGGCGCGCGGGATGCCGAGGATCGCCGGTCATCAGGCAGGCGTCGACAACATCCGGCGCATCCTGGAGCACTGCGTGCAGCGGGGCGTGAAAGTGCTCACCATCTACGCATTTTCGACCGAAAATTGGCGCCGCCCCCCGGATGAAGTCAGTGGCCTGATGCGGTTGCTCGGTCTGACGATTCAACGCCAGTTGAACGAGTTGAACCGCAATGGGGTGCGTATTTTACACAGTGGGCGCATGGAAGGCATCAACAAGCACCTGCAAAAGCAGATCTTGAACGCCCTCGAAGTCACGAAGGACAATGACCGCATCATTCTCAACGTTGCCTTCAACTATGGCGGACGCGCCGAAATCCTCGACGCCGTCCGCCATATCATGCAGGACGACATCCCTCCAGAAACATTGACAGAGGAAATGCTCAGCAGCTACATGTACATCGGCGGCATTCCCGACCCGGACCTGATTATCCGCACCGGCGGGGAGTGGCGGCTGAGTAACTTTCTGATCTGGCAGGCTGCCTACGCCGAGTATTACACCACCCCCACCTACTGGCCGGATTTCGACGAAAACGAACTCGATAAAGCGCTCATCGAATACAACCAGCGCGAGCGCCGCTTTGGTCGCGTGCTCAACCAATAATCCCGCCACCGTATCAAACGGCGCGCGTCTCCTGCAACGAGAGATTCTATTGCGCACTCGCATTATTGCCGCAGCTATTGCTATCCCAATTGTGCTCGTTCCCATCTACCTTGGCGGCTTCTGGGGTCTGTTGCTGGGCGTCGGCGTCACGGTAATCAGCGCACTAGAGATGTACCATATGTTTGAGCGCGGCGGGTATCATCCTTCGCGCCTGATTGGCGTCCCGTGGGCTGTGCTGCTTTTTCTCTCCGGCTGGGACCCCGCGCAGGTGCAACGATCGTCCATCTCAGTCACCGGCTGGCTGACTGTGCCGACGCTGCAACTGCTCAAGATCGTTTCCTTCCCAACCAGCAGCATCCTTGTCGCGGGCTTTCTGGTCACGTTGACTTACTGCCTCTTTGTCCACGATAACCCGGTCAATACGTGGATTTCCACCAGCGCTGTTGCCATTTATCTCGGCGTTATGCTCGGTCAGATTGTTTCGCTGCGATTTTTTGACAATGGCTTTGCGTATGTAACTTTCGGTCTTCTGGTGACCTGGGCCAATGATTCTGCTGCATTTTTCGTTGGCATCACGCTCGGAAAGCACAAAATTTTTCCGAGGCTCAGCCCCAAGAAGACATGGGAGGGGACGATTGGGGGCTGGATCGCCGCGGCGGCCGCGGGAGCATTCCTGGCCACCGTCTTGCCCGTGCGCAACGGCCCGATCTTTGGGGCGTTTATCGGCTTGATCGCTGGGGTGCTTGCCTACTTTGGCGATCTGTCGATCAGCATGATCAAGCGCCAATTCGGCGTCAAAGACAGCGGCACTTTCTTTCGAGGCCACGGCGGCATGCTCGACCGGCTCGACAGCCTGCTTTTCACGCTGCCCTTTATCCACCAGTCGATGCTCTTCTACGAACGCTTCTTCACGTGAGCTGCTGTCCTGTCCTTGCGTTCAGACGCTCTCCAACAAGTGCTCGCGCAGCAACGCCAGGTTTGCTGCCGGCGTCCCTTTATTATTAAAAACTGAACTGCCCACCACAATCACGTTGGCGCCCGAATCCACCACATCGGCAATGTTGTCAGGATGAATGCCGCCGTCAACCTGAAGGTCGGCCAGCGGACAGAGTTCGTCCATGAGCCGCGCCATGCGGCGAATCTTGGCCGTCATGGTCTCGATAAACCGCTGCGAACCAAAACCAGGATTCACGGTCATCACCAACACCTGATCGACCAGCGGCAACACCTCACGAATAGTTTCCACGGAGGTGGCCGGGTTGAGCGCAACACTGGCTTTGCAGCCAAGCGCCGTGATCAGTTGCAGCGTGCGGTGAAGATGAAGCGTGGCTTCTGTATGCACGGTGATGATGTCCGCGCCGGCGCCGGCAAAGTCCTGAAGATAGCGGTCAGGGTCGGTGATCATCAAATGCACGTCAAGCGGCAGCGTAGTCATGCCGCGCACCGCCCTGACCAGCAGCGGGCCAAAGGAGATGTTCGGCACAAAACAGCCATCCATCACATCCAGATGGATGTAGTCGGCGCCCCCGCGGTCGGCGGCGGCAATCTGTTCTGCAAGATGACCAAAATCAGCCGTCAAAATGGACGGCGCCAGCTTTACGATTTTCTTCGTCTTCATTCTCCGCCTCACCTGGCCGGGCAATTATGGGGGATGAAATCAACTGTGTGCGTCCAGGAATTGTACCATAAGTTCGGCTACGCGCCAGGGCTGCCGAAAGATCAACCCATGCGTCTGGCCGGGGATGATATACAGCGTCGCGTCAGGCAACGCCGCGGCCATTGCCTGCGGAATCGCGACGGGGAAAAACTCGTCGTCAGCGCCGTGAATGAGGCAGACCGGCAATGCAAAGCGCGCCAGATCGCTCAGATGTAAATCGATAGCTGTCTCCGGGCGCAGCCGCCGAAAACCACTCAGCACGACATCTTCGTAGTAGCCGTCATAATGGAAAGGATCATGCAGACGCGCGGTGGCTTCCATCCAGCGGCGCCCCGCCTGAAAGCGCGCCGGCTCCAGGCGCGCAAGCTGGCCTGTCGTCGCCGGGTTGGTGCTGTACGTGGTGCTGACCAGGACAAGGCTGGCCGGCTGCATTAACCCATCGGCCACCAGCAACTGGGCGATCATGCCGCCGCTGCTGCAACCCGCAAGATGCGCGTCCAGGACATGCTCGTGCGCCATCAGCGCGGCAAGCTGCTGTGCAATGTGACGATGGTGAAAACCAATCGGGCGCCCGACCGATTGCCCATGTCCAGGTAAGTCGGGGAGAAGCACCCTGAAGCGCTCCGTCAGCGCGTCCAGCAACGGCCCCCAGGCCGCCCGTCCCGTGCTCATGAAGTTGTGGAGCAGCACGACAACAGGCGCGGCAGCAGGTGCACGTGTTTCCAGCAACTCGTAGGCGATCACGCCGGTTTCGGTGGCAAATGTGCGCATAGCTGGCTCAGGCATAGGGTTGGGTCTCCTGCGCACCGGCGTTGTCAGTGGGCGGGTCTGGCCGCTGCATCCGTCCTTCCAGCGCGGCCCCCATGACATGGAACACCTCGGCGATGTCGTCGCTGGTGATAATGCCCAGTGTCTGCTCCTGTTCCACAACTGCCACGACGCGGCTGCCGCTCTGCCCCATTTTCTCCCACACAGTGGCGAGGTCGGCGTCGCGCGTGCAGCGTGGAATGGTCGAGGCTGGCTGCATGACATCGACGATGCGCGCCTCGGTTCCCACTTCGCGCAGCGCGGCGATCAAGCGCGGTCGGGTCAACACGCCGACAAATTGTCCGGCCAGATCATGAACGGGGTAGTCGGTTTGATACGAATTCATGATCAGCTCCGTCGCACGCCCGAGCCGTTCGCTCGTATAGACGATGGCTGCGTTGGAGGTCAGCGCGTCGCCCGCGCGGAAGCGACGCAGCACCGCGCGACTGCTCACCGCCTCCAGCTCGGCCGAGCCGCCAACGTAGACAAAAAAAGCGATCAGCAACAGCCCAATGGCGCCAGTGAAGATGCCGTAGATCGCCATCAAGACGGCCAGCAAGCGGCCGGCGACGACCGCCATCTGCGTGGCGCGTGTGTAGGGGAGCACATAGGCCAGCAACGCACGCAGCAAGCGCCCGCCGTCCAACGGAAACGCCGGCAACAGATTGAAAAGCGCCAGCAGAAGATTGGTGGAAATCAGGAAGATCAACAGGTTGAGCAGGCCAGGATTCTGGATACTGACGCCCATCGCATTCATGTTGAAGAGACCGTCGCTGCTGCCGCCGTTGGCCAGCAGCGCCAAGGGCGTCAGCAGCATGGCGAGCACCAGGTTGACAAGCGGACCGGCCGCCACGATCGCAATCTCCTGCGCGGGTTTCTCTGGGATGCGCTCCAGATTCGCCACGCCTCCGATCGGCAGCAACAAGATGCTGCGCGTGCTGATGCCAAAACGCCGCGCCGTGAGCGCGTGGCCATATTCATGCAGGGTGACGCAGAGAAACAGCAGCAACATTGTCAGCACGCCATAGAGCCCGCCAACCAGCCATCCCGCGGGCCCCGCGCCATAGATGAACGCGCCGAAGGCCAGCACCAACACAAACGACCAGTGCACCTTGACCTCGATGCCCAACAGCTTGAATTCCGCCAGGTTTACATTCACGGCATTTTCCTCCGTACAAAGCAACTGTCCAGTGCAGCCAGTGATGCGCGAGTCGGGCCACCAGCCCGACGGTGATATGTGGGTCGGGCCACCAGCCCGACGGTGATATGTGAGTCGGGCCACCAGCCCGACGGTGATATGTGAGTCGGGCCACCAGCCCGACGGTGATATATGAGTCGGGTCACCAGCCCGACGGTGATATATGAGTCGGGTCACCAGCCCGACGGTGATATATGAGCCGGGTCACCAGCCCGACGGTGATATATGAGCCGGGCCACCAGCCCGACGGTGATATATGAGTCGGGCCACCAGCCCGACGGTGATGCGCCAACCATCGCTGTCTCGCTGCACCAATGTGTTCAAGTGCTGCAAATTGGCTCTAATCAATCACCAATGGCGGCGCGCCGTCGGGATTGCAGTCGAGACACGGGCACGCGGCGCGCAGCGCGCTAAACGGAAAGATGCCCGCACCGTGCCCATCCGCCCAGGTGAAACGGATCGCATAATGGCCGACAAATTCAGCGCCGGCGATCTCGGCGCTCGGCCGCGGGGCCGCGCTCAGCCGCAGCAGGTCGGTGGCAAGCGCGGCAGTGCGGCGCTCCTCCCGGCAGGTGGCGCAGGGACAATTCCCGCGTAGCCAGGTCAGTAAATACTCACTGCGATGACCATCCAGCCAGGTGACGTGCATCACGCCGGCGGCGCGGTCGATAGTGAATTCCTGCGGTCTTGATTCTGTTGACATAGCAGCCTCATCCATTGCATTCAATACCCATTCCACTCAAAGAGGGCATAGCGTTGTTTGGCGTAGGCGCCGGCTCGCTGCAAAAAGGAAACAGCCGGCGTCGCCACTGCGTACGGGCCACAGGCCAGTTCTGTCCAGCCGGCGCCCACGGCATGATGCAACGTTTGCGCCAGCAACTGCGCCCCGATCCCTTGCCGGCGCCACGCCGGGTCCACCGCGCCAAAGAGCAGACGTCCACGCCGGGCAGGGCGTCGCCTGGCCCACGCCGCAAACCAGCGCAGCGGCAGATGGCGACCGCCGCCAGTGTGACGCAGCAGTGGCGCCAGATCGGGCTGCACCACGACAAACCCCACAGGCGCGCCCTCAACTTGCGCCAGCCAACCCAGCGTTGGCGCAGTGGCGAGCCATTGGAGTAGCAGCGACGCTTCATCGCGTTCGATAGACGGCGTCGGCGCATGGGGCGCAAGAGCTGCCTGTAGCAAAGGCCAATGCGCGCCAACCAGTTCGTCCAGTTGCAACGGGGTGAGCACGGCTGAGCCCTGCGATTGCGGAAGTGGACTGAGCGCCGGCAAGCTGAGCAGCACGCTCTCCTGGCACACGCTCATACTCGTCGCCAGCAAGTCCGCAAGATAGGGCGGATTGTACGGCGTGTGGATCGGCGGCAACTGGTCGAAATGGTTGGTCAGCGCGCCGCCGCCCCATGCCGGGACCACGCCCGCCGGCCCGACGAGGCGCGTGCATCCAAATTCCGCCGCGCGCTCCATCGCCGCGGCCAGGAGGCGATCCAAAGATTCTTCATCGTTGCTGCAGCGCAGCATTCCCAGATAGGCTGTGCTGTGGTGCTGCGGTGCGCACAGCAACACAGCCGCGGCGACCGGCTCCTCAAACACGGCGCCGGCCAGGAGCGGCTGGGCCGCCGGCGCGTGCGCAGACTGGCGTCGCTGCGGCAACGCCTCCATGTAAACGGGCTGCGCATCGACCCGTTGCCAGTAGGGCGCATCCATCCGCACCACGAGCCGATGCCAGGCCGCGTAATCGGGCGGCGACCAGTGGGGGTCGTCGGCATAGAGCTTCCACCACGCGCCCGCAAATGACCGCCGCGCCCACCAATCAGTTGGCCATACTGTCGAATAGTTAAAATATGCCACGATGAGAATGTAGAACAGGATGCGCCAGAAAAGCAAGCGCTCGTTTCAGAGCCTGCTACTTTCCCTACGCGCACAGGTTGTTGATCAGTTGTTCATCAAAATACAAAACGCCAATGGCACGCCCGATTCTGCTAACAGCAGCTGCCGGTCTTGCCAGAGTTATCCCCACTTGTGGACAACTCTGCGGATAAGTGCAGCGTCCTCTGGAAGCGCAAAAGTAAGGCTGGGGACAATTATAACAGAAGGTTAACAGGCAATTTGCAACGAAGATTCCTTCCTTAAAGTTCTGCGCCGATGGGAAGGCAACTCAACTGGTAATTAGCGATGCAAAAGCATCACTACGCTACATTTAGCGTAGCACAAACGTTCCCTCCTTGCATTTTGACAATAATAGATAAAAAGCGAGCCCAAATTGACTGCAACCGGCGTTGTCAATTTCCCATGATTCTGGTAGACTCACGTCAACACTGAAACGAAGTTAGCCCCACGGTTACCAGCGCCCGTTGCACGATTTCATTGTAGCCGGCACTGACTTCGCCAATGGATGCGCCTCATTGCATCTTCGAATGTGGGCGAGTGGATCGCTGTGGGTTCGCTGCCTACATGGAACATTGCGCACCAAATCTATAGCAAACTGGAAGCGTATTGCCAAGTCAGCATGCGCTTTATTTGTCCCTGGATATACATGCCGTATCTGGGCTTGATTCGTCGCGGCAAAGGAAACGACGCAAATCCCAGAGGACGGCAAGGAGGTAACACAAAATTGAGAACGGCACCAGGTCGCACGTTTGGCGGAAATCGCATGGATAGTTTGCAGCAACCAATGCCGCGAACGCAGGGTATTCAGCCACGCCAATACTATCAGGTATCTTTTATGGAAAATCAAGCAACTGACCTACGTCCTGCGCAGGCGCCCTGTCCAGAGGAACGTCTTGCTCAGCCATTGTTCGAGGATTGGAGCCAGGAGTCCTCTTCTGTGGCGGCCAGCGAGGCTGACACCTTGCTGGCCGATGCTCTGACGCCGCGACCCGGAGCGGAAAGCAACCGGCGCCCCATTGATCCCCATGCCGTCTGGCAGCAATTGTTAGGCGAGTTTGCTTTGGAAATGCCTTCCAACCAGCTTGACGCCTGGATTCAAGCCAGCCAGGTGCTGCATTACGAAGATGGGCACTTCATCGTCGGCCTGCCCAACGCCTACTATCTGGATTGGGCGCAAGATCGACTGCGCCCCCATATCAAGCGCAAGCTGGCAAGCATCATGCAGCGCAGCTCGATCGATGTCTCTTTCCGCGTGGCGACCGCCGCGCCTGCGCCGCGCCAAACGCCACAGGCCACACTGGCGCCACTGTATGAGGCGCTCCAGGAAAGCGCTCAGGAGGACAAAGAACCGGCGCCTCCTCATCTGCCGCCAACTCTACCGGCTGCGGGCATGACGCCTGCCGCGCGTGCGATCGGGCCGATCAATCACAAATATACATTTGATTCCTTTGTCATCGGCAAGCACAACCGCATTGCCTTTGCCGCCGCGGAGGACATTGCCCGTGCGCCGGGCCAGCATTTCAATCCACTCTACATTTATGGTGGCGTGGGATTGGGCAAGACGCACCTGCTCAACGCTATCGCCAATCGCCTTGTCGAACGCGGCTTCTCGGTGCTTTACTCTTCCACCGAGCAGTTCACTAACGATCTGGTGAACGCCATTCGGGATCGATCCACCGACCTCTTTCGCACCAAATATCGCGAGATCGATGTGCTGCTGCTTGACGATATCCAGTTTATTGTCGGCAAAGAAAGCACGCAGGAAGAACTCTTTCACACCTTTAACTATTTGCACGCGGCGGGCAAACAAGTCATCTTCACCAGTGACTGCCCCCCGCGCGATATGCCCCGTCTCGAGGAGCGCCTGCGCAGCCGCTTTGAGGGTGGCCTGACCACCGACATCGTAGCGCCCGATTTCGAAACGCGCGTGGCGATTCTGCAGACAAAAGTCGAGCGCCAGGGCATGCAGATGAACTACGACGTGCTTATGCTGATCGCTGATCGCGTCAAGAGCAATGTGCGCGAGTTGGAGGGCGCCCTCAACAAGGTGTGGCTCTACGCGCAGAGCCATGCGCAAGCGATCAATGTGCCCCTGGCGGAAACGGTGTTAGGCTCCTTGACGCCGCGGCGCGCGGTGTGCACCCCCACGCGTACAGTGGAGCGAGTCGCGACTTACTTCGGCATGACAGCTGCCGACTTGACCGGGCGAAGACGCACCGCGGACGTAGCGCGCGCACGCCAGATTGCCATGTTTTTGTTGCGCGCAGAAAACGCGCTCTCGCTGCCGGCCATCGGCGGACATCTGGGAGGGCGTGACCACAGCACCGTCAGCCACGGCGTCGAGAAAATTACCAGCGACATGCAGCATGATGAGATGCTGCGCCAAGCGATCACGAAGCTGCGCGAACAGCTTTATCTGCCGTGATGTGTAGTACGGAAAGTGTGGCATGACGAGGAATGAAAGCGCATGTGATTTTCCGTATAGGACGTTTGCGTGTTTGCCAGCGATTCGGTAAACTATAGAGTAACGCTATAACAACTGTGAAACGTGTGATTGCTTCGTAGGTTCCGGCGCCTTATACATTTTGCGCCGCTTAAGAGTGATTATTGGAGTCATGCATGGGCACAGATGGTCGCCAGAAAGCTCTCGAGACGACCCTGGCTGGTCTAAACAAACGGTACGGAGATGGCGTCGTCATGCGGCTGGGAGATGCTACGCGTCTGCAGGTCGAATCGATCCCCACCGGCAGCCTGAGCCTGGACATTGCGCTCGGCGTC
>JACSRH010000393.1 GCA_014879855.1 Caldilineaceae bacterium
CGGAGTAAGTTGACGGAGTAAGTTGACGGAGTAAGTTGACGGAGTAAGTTGACGGAGTAAGTTGACGGAATAATCAGACAACTCGCCAACAGCATTTGAGCCTGACAAACCGAGCTTCTTCAAGAGGCTCGGTTTGTCAGGCTCAATTTGCTATACAGCCTTCCACCGATTCAGCATCGCGCCCCAATGGGCAAGCAACACCGGCTCGGGCGAACGAAAAGAAACAACAGAATCAGCGCCTGCCTTCAGACCCGCAATGGTTATCTCCGGCGTGATATGACGGGCCAACACGACTAAGGGCGCACTGCTCAGCCAGCGCACCCGTTTGATCGAGGTCACCATAGCCGGCATGGGCTGGCTCCGTCCCTGTTCAAGCACAATTAAATCGTAGCGCCAAAAGGGAATTACCGGCAGGTCGACGTAGGTGAGTAAATCCAGGTGCATGCCGGCGAAACGCGAGGAGGCGATAAGACGCCGCGTGGACTGGCGCATCGGCTCATGACCGTGCAACCAGACGCCGCGGCTCTGGGCAAAGCGGCGCAGAAGGTGGGGCGCACCAGTATAGTCTATGACGGGCGAATTATTTGCGGACAACATACGATGGCCTTTGCCCTTCTTCCGGTGTATCGGATGAGAACGTCAACACATCCAGGAGTTTTTTGCCAGCATTTCGATATAATCGACGGCTTGCTTATGCTTCCCATGAGCAGCGCTTCCCATAAGTATACTTCTGTGTACATACGTAAGAGTGGAGCACGCGGTGATTTGATACATGACTTTCACTGCAATAAATGGTTCCGACGGATAAGGCAGGTTGTGAAAAATAGTACAAAGATTACACAATACAGACGCAATTGTGCTACAGTACGGGTGAATTGTTTATTGAGTCTAAACTTCGCCTCAATATGGAAGGTGTTTTTGACGCCGGAAATTTGTGATAATTTTGACAAGTGCAGGCGCGTATGCTATAGTCCACGCAAGTTATCATCTGTGAAAAGTGGTGATGCTGCACCGTGTTGCAATTTTTTTTGCAGATTTGATGACTATATTCTTCAAGAAAGTTTTTAATCGACAAAGTTTGCATAAGGTTGCAGGCCGTCATCGTATGTTGAAAAGGAGACCGCGTTCCAATGGCAGACAATCCAACTGACCTGAGCGGTGACGATCGCGAAAAGCGAATTGCTGAGTTAAAGGCGAAAATGCAGGCGTCTGCCAAGAAGACAAAGGTTCAAGAGACATCGCCTGCTGTGAAGACAAATGTAAAACCTGCTGCCGCAACCGCGGTGGAAGATAAAGTCGCGCCCGCGCCGGCTGTCGTTCAACCCTCACCTGAAGTGCCCGTTGCGCCCAAATCCGCCTCCAATGGCGCTGCCTCCAATGGCGCGGCGGCAATGGAGCTGGCGGGAGCCGCCACGGTTACAGCCGCCGCACCGGTCTTTGTAGAGGATTCTCCCGAAGTCAAGGCGCGCAAAGACATGACTCGCCGTGAGTTCCTCACCTATGCGTGGGGTGGCGCCTTAGGCTTACTGGCGCTGCAGAGTGGCGTGGGTCTGTTCTTCTTCATGATGCCGCGCTTCAAAGCCGGCGAGTTTGGCGGTGTTTTCTTCATTGGCCCGGAGAGTTCGCTGCCATCCACCGACGCGCCGCCGGATCCCAACACGTCAGGCAAATTCTGGCTTGTGAACACGGTTGATGAAGGGCCCAAGGCGCTCTACATGGTGTGCACGCATCTTGGCTGCTTGTACAAATGGGAACAAGCGAACAATCGCTTTGAATGCCCCTGTCACGGCTCGAAGTTTACGCGTGAAGGGTTATATATCGAAGGCCCGGCGCCGCGCTCACTAGACACCTTCGTGGTGACTGTGGTTGAAGGCGGTGAAGTCGCCGTCGATACTGGCAAAAAGGAGTTGGGCGCGCCTGCTGCGGAATCACCTGCCCGCGTAGTTCCAGTCTAGACGCTGGCCACACCTGCGATTTGCGCACGCTTATTGCCCTCACAGGCATCATCCACTGATTGTTATTCTATCCACCGGCTTTCTGCTCTGTTAGCACTGCGAGAAGAGGTCTTATGGCTGTACAACCAGAAATCGAAAAAAGAGGCTTCGTACAAACGGTTCTGGACGCAGCAGATGATGTGTTCACACGCATCACTGCCGGTATCCCGGCCGGGGAAGTGCGCCGGATGTTGCGCGGCGAGGCGGCAGGGCGTCCTAACCCCCGGCTGAAACCGCATTCCGAAACCTTCTTGCTTCACATCAAACCAACCTACTATCACGACAGCGTGACCAAGTTCACCCATACTTTCCGTCTGGGGCTGTTGTCCACCTATCTGTTCTTTGTCGAGACGATCACCGGTTTGATCCTCATGATCTGGTACGCTCCCACCCCAGAGCGCGCCTATGTAGACATGATCCGGTTGCTGAGCAATGTGCCGTTCGGCCAGTTCATGCGTGACATCCATCGCCTGGGCGCCGAGATGATGGTGCTGATCGTTACAGCGCATATGGTGAGAACTTACCTGACAGGCAGTTATAAGGCGCCGCGCCAGTTCACTTGGTTTACGGGTGTAATTCTGCTCGTCGTGACGCTATTCCTCAGCTTCTCTGGCTATCTGCTCCCCTGGGATCAATTGGCATTCTGGGCGGTGACGATCGGCACCTCCATGGCCGAGGCTGTGCCGCCGAAAGTGGTCGGAGAGACCGTCAACTTACTGGCGCGCGGTGCGCCTGACATCGGCGCCAACGGGTTGTTGCGCTTCTATCTGCTGCACGTGCTTTTCCTGCCGTTGGTGCTCTTCTTGTTCTTCTTTGTACACTATTACAAAGTTGTGCACTTTGGCATCAGCTTGCCGTCGAATGAGGAAGAGGTGGGACAAGACACCGCCAATAAAGTGCCGGCGGACCGACGCGTCTATTTCCTGCCCGATGTGATGATCGATGAGACCACTTTCCTCATCGGCTTTACCGCACTGATGGTGGCGGTGACCGCGTTCTTCTTCTCGGCGCCGCTGGAATCCATCGCCAATCCACAGTCAACCCCCTTGCATACCGTAGCGCCCTGGTATTTTTACTGGCTGCAAGGGATGCTGAAGATCGCTGACAAGACCGTTGCGGGCGTTATTTTGCCGGGTGTGCTGTTGGTGTTGTTGATTGCAATTCCTTATTTGGATCGCAACCCAAGTCGCCGTGGCCGTGACCGCCGTGTGGCGATCATCAGCGGCGTCGTCGCCGGCATCGTGATGATCATCCTAAGCTGGATGGGCACACCCTACTACGCCGTGCAGGGCGCGCCTGCCGTAGAGATCGTGCAGGAGCTGATGCCTGAGGAAGGCATGGGGCCCGTGCGCGAGATTGGGTATCAGCATGTTCCGCTCGGTGTGTATGATACGCGCGAACGCCCAGAGTCCGCGGATGAGGAATTCAATCATATTCTGCATGAGTTTGAAGCGAGCATCGCAGCGTTTGCAGAGAAGGATGCCTCTTTTAACAACGCTTATGGCATTCTTGAGGTCACGCAGGAGCAACCAAGTCTGAAGCGCATCACCTGGAAGATCAACTGGCTTAGCCCGGATGGGAAAGAAGAGCACTTTGTGCGCACCTTCTTCCTGCATGAGGATTCGCTCTACTGGGAGCAGTACGGGCTTAAGGACTTCAGCTTTGTTCGCCCGCCAACACAGGAGTAATCGTCGACCATGAAGCGACCATGGTATAGCTTTCTTTACGTCCGTTCGCCGCTGGCCAAGATTGGCCTCGGTATCGTGGGTGTGCTGATCTCGATCGCCGTCTTGCTCTTCCTGGGGGTGATCGAAGAGCGTAGGATGTCGGCGCAAGAGGCAAACTGGAATGGCCGCGGCGTCGAAAAAGGCGCTGAAATCTACATGAATAACTGCGCCAATTGTCACGGCGTTGATGGGAAAGGACTGCCCGGTGTGGCGCCGGCGCTGCATAGCAAGTATTTCTTTACCCAGCGTCTCACCGATGTTGGATGGGCAGGCTCGCTGCACGACTACGTCAAGCTGACCGTGGCTTCGGGACGCCCTTCCAAGACGCATACGCAATGGGCGCAGGTCATGCCCACCTGGAGCCAGCGTTATGGCGGGCCTTTCCGTGACGACCAGGTCGAAAATGTCACCGCCTTCGTACTTAACTGGGAAGAAGATGCTTTGACGCAGGGCGTGGCGGAAAATCCTGACCCGTGGCAGCCCTTCACCGACACACCCTCCAAGGCCGTGGCCAGTGATGGCGCGCCCGCCGCTGAGGAAGTGGCGCCAGAAGCGACCGGGCCACTGCCGCCGCAAGAACTCTTTGTCAGCATGGGATGCTCCGGCTGTCATAATCTGGATCAGCCGCAGACCAGTGACAACCGCGGTCCGATTGCACCGAACATGGGGAATCTGCCTGAGGAAGCGGGGACGTTTGTGCCAGGCGAGGATGCAGAGACCTATGTTCACAACAGCATTGTGAATCCGAACGCCTATATCGTCGAAGGGTACATGGCGGGCATCATGCCGCAGAACTTTGGCGAGCGCATGAGCGAAGAAGAGATCAATGCAATGGTGGCCTGGTTGCTGGACCCAAATCGACAGCGATAACCAAAGGCAGGCTGCAGCACCGATAGTCAAGCTGCTGCCACACTGAAATCAGTTTTGTACAACAATGGGGCGGCTGGCAGCCAGTCGCCCCATTGTTGCGCCCGGCGCTGGACAGAGCGCTCTTCACTAACGCACACGCGTATCTTGCGAGGGTTGCATGGAACGGGAATACCAACTGACGCGTGACCCGGTTTTTTACCTGATGGCCGCCTTCTTCGCCTTTCTTACCACCGCGCTGCCGGCCCTGTTGGGGCAGTTTCGTTTTATGCCGATCGGCCAGACGCTGGTCTTGATGGTTTTCATGGCGATTGCCGTCCGGCGCGGCGACCTGCGCGGTGGGCTGCTGGTCGTCTTCTTGTGGCTGGCGCTGTCCATGAGCATCCTGATCGGGCTGATGTTGGTGGCGCCAGAGCAGGTCGAGCGCGCCTTTACTGATGGTTTTATGTACCGCGCGCTGGTTTCGGAATGGTATTTTGCGCGCTCACCGTTGCCGTCTTCCTTTGCCACGCAACCTGTGCCCAGCCTCATCGAGGCGATCGGGGTCACGTTGGGCGCGCTGCTTACGGGCGGCTTGGTGGGCGTATGGTTTCTGGTGCGCATGGCAAACCTGGCGGCCTTCAGCGCCGGCCACTTATTGGGCATCCTCGCCAATCCGTTGCTGCTCGTCGTCGCGCTGCCGATCTGGAGCGTCTTACAGGTGGCGGGCGCTGGTGGGCTGGTGGTTGTCTGCGCCGAACCATTGCTGGCCGCAAAACGCATGTCGTTCGGAAGCTGGGCGCGCGGCCGTCGTCGCTGGCTGGCATGGTTTGGCGTCATGTATGCCGCAGGTTTGCTGGCGGAATGGATTTTGCCAGCGGTCTGGCATTTCCATAGCTGAAAATTTATCCAGAAGATGGACTGTTATGCGGATCAAGCGCGTTGTGATTCAAGGCTTCAAGACTTTCGCTCGCCGGACAGAGTTTGTCTTTGATCCTGGCGTTACGGCGGTGGTGGGGCCAAACGGCAGTGGTAAGAGCAATATCGTCGATGCCGTGCGTTGGTGCCTGGGCGAGCAGAGTTTCAGCCTGCTGCGCTCGCGCAAGACCAGCGACGTGATCTTTTCCGGCAGCGATAAAAAAGCTCGTCTCAACCTGGTCGAAGTCACAATCACGCTGGACAATAGCGCCGGCGAAATTCCCATCGATTACACCGAAGTCGAGATCACGCGTCGCGCCTACCGCGATGGCGACAACGAATATATTGTCAATGGGCAGCGCGTGCGCTTGCAGGATGTCGTCGATCTGCTGGCGCAGACAGGGTTGGGCAAGCGCACCTATTCTGTCATCGGCCAGGGCTTGATCGACCGGGCGTTGAGTATGGCGCCGGAGGAGCGACGTTCACTCTTTGAGGAAGCTGCCGGAATCAGCGGCTATCAGATCAAACGCGCCACCGCGGTGCGCCGTCTTGAAGCAACCCAGCAAAACCTGACGCGCGTGCGTGATATTGTCGCCGAGCTAAGCCCACGTTTGGGCACGCTGCGCCGCCAGGCCGAACGTGCGCAGGAGCGCGCCCAGATCGCGCGCGATTTACAGGTTTTGCTGCGTGATTGGTATGGCTATCGCTGGCACGCCACGCTGCGCCAGGTCGAGGAGCATCACGCGCTCGAACAAGGGCGACGCGGGGAAACAACCGTGCGCCAACAACAGCTTGCTCAGGTGGGCGGGGCCATTGAGTTGTTGCGTCAAACGCAGGCGGCGCGCCGTAGCCAGCTTGCCGCACTGCACGCCGAGAGTAGTGATTTTCATCGCCAAGCGGAAAACGCCGGGCGCACCCTGGCGGTTGTCCAAGAACGGCTGCGCCAGTTACAGGCGCGTCGCGAAGATTCAGAGCAGGAGCTGGCGCCCCTCGCAGTGCAGCAGACCGCGCTGACCGACCGTCTGGACGAATTGCGCCATGCCGTGCAGAGCGCGTCAGTGGATGTGCAAACAAGCCAGCGCGCTGTGGAAGCGATTCAAACCGAAGTGGGGCTGCGTCAGCAGGAGCGCAGCCGACTGCTTGCCGAGCAGGAGGAGGCGCGCAGATCGTTGACGCGACGCCAGCAACAACGCACCGACCTCACGAGCCGGCTGCGACAACTTGCCGAACGCCGCGCCGTGCTCGAGACAGAGCACAGCCAACAGCAGAGCGCATCGCACGCGGCGAAACAGGACGTGTTGACCGCGGAAGCTGCTTTAACCGACGCCGATCAGATGGCGGCGGCGCTGGAAGCGCAAACCCAAAGCGCGCAGACACAGCTTACCGCGCTGGAAACTGCGGTAGCCGCGTTGCAGCAAGAACTGCACGGCGCGGAGAGCAGCCGTCAGGAAGCAGATCGCGCTGCCGATCGCTTGCAGACGCGCCAGGATTTCCTGCAACGGCTGCGCCGCGAGGGAACCGGCTATGCGAGCGGCGTGCGCGCTGTCCTTCAGGCGCACGGCAGCGGGCGGCTGCGCGGGATGTTGGGCACAGTGGCCTCGCAACTTCGCGTGCCGGCGCAGCTTGACAAAGCCATTGAAACTGCGTTAGGCGGTGCGCTGCAAAATGTCATCACCGCAAGTTGGCATGACGCCGCCCATGCCATCGAGTATCTGAAGCAGCAGCACAGCGGCCGCGCTACTTTTCTCCCGTTGGATCGCCTGCATGTTCTGCCGGCGCTGTCAGCGCCCAGACGCGTTGGCATTCTCGGCAACGCGGCTGAACTGGTGGAATACGATGCAAGCGTCGCCCCCGCGCTTCAGCAGTTGCTCAATCGCGTGTGGGTGGCGGAGGAACTAGGCGCGGCGCGTGCGGCATTGGACGAATGGCACGGCGGCGCGCGTCCCACCGTAGTCACGTTGGACGGTGAGATCGTGCGGCCGGGGGGCGCGGTGACGGGGGGCAGCGAAGGCGGGCGCGGCGACGATTCGCTCCTGGCGCGCGAGCGCGAGTTGCGCACATTGCCCGAACAGATCGAGCAGGCGACTGCCATCTTGCGTGCACGCGCCGGCGCCTGCGCCGCGCTCAATACGCAGATCGAAGCGCGGCGGGTCGAGATCGCCCAACAGCAACAGGCGCTGGCCGATCTGGCGCGCAGTGAGCGTCAGGCGCGCGGCCACAGCGAGGAATTGCGGCGTCAAGTCGACCGTGGCCGCCAGACTCAGCGTTGGCGCACCGAGCAGCTCGCCCAGACGGAAGCCGAACTGCGCACGCTGGCCGAACGCGAAACGGCGCTGCTTGCCGACGCCACGCTGGCGGAAGCCATGGAGCAGGAAGCGCTCACGGCGCTTACGGCGCTCAACACACAAGTAACGGCAGCCAGCTCCGATGCGCTCTTGCAGGAACTTGCCAACAGACGCGCCGCGGCTGCGGAGGCGCAGGGACATTCTCGCAGCCAACAGGCTTTGGTTGAATCGACGACGCGCACTTTGCAGAGTGCCAGCGACCAGATGCGACACAAACGGCAGCAGATCGAAACTCTCAGCGGGGAGATCGAAGCGCTCACGGCTCAGATCGAAACGCTGAGCCGCGAGGAAAGCGTATTGAGTCGCCAGATCGACGCCTTGCAGCAGCGTATCACACCGGCGGAAATAGAATTGAGCCGTCTGGAACAACAACAGGCAGAAGAGGAAAAGCGCGAGCGTGCGCTGCAACAGGCGCTGCGGCAAGAGGAAAACGCGCTCAATCAAGCGCTGCTTCAGGTGCAGCGCAGTGAAGATATGTTGCAGCAACTGCGCACCGAGATCGAGGCTGACCTGGGGCTGGTGCTGCTGGAAGAAAGCGCGGATGTCGCTTACCAGCCTCCTTTGCCGTGGGATGCCGTTGTTCAGCAACTCCCTGTGATGGAAAGCGCGCCGGAGTCAATGGAGGGTGAGGTGCGTGAGATGCGCGCCCGGCTGGCGCGGCTGGGCAATGTCAACGCAGAGGCGCCGCGCGAATATGAAGAGGCGGCTACGCGCTATGAATTCCTGTTCACCCAGTCTCAGGATCTGGAGGCTGCATCCGCTGACCTGCAAAAGGTCATCAAAGAGTTGGACGACCGCATGGAGATCGAACTCCGCCGCACCTATGATGCGGTCGGCAAGGAGTTTACACGCTTCTTCCAGCAGCTTTTCAACGGCGGCACTGCACATTTGGAACTCACCGACCCCGACAACATCAGCCAAAGCGGTGTGGAGATCATCGCGCGCCCGCCCGGCAAACGCCCGCAGAGCCTGGCGCTCCTGTCGGGCGGCGAGCGTTCACTGGCGGCGTGTGCGTTGATTTTTGCGATTTTGCATGTCAGCCCGACGCCCTTCTGCGTGCTCGACGAGGTCGATGCTGCGCTCGACGAGGCGAACGTCGATCGTTTCCGCGCCACGGTGGACGACCTGAGCCGTGACACGCAATTTATCATCGTGACGCACAACCGACGCACGCTGGAAGGCGCCAACACGATTTACGGGATAACAATGGGCAATGACGGGATCAGCCGGGTGATCAGCCTGCGGCTCGAAGGGGAGCGCATGGTCAAGCACGATGGCAGCGTCGATGCGGCCGATCTACAGGCGATTGAGGAGGAAATTCAGTTGTAGGTCAACCTTCTGCCAGATCACCGGGTGGTTTGGGGAAGACTAAGCCGTACTGCGCACCAAGCTTCGGGTTGTGGATGTAATCGATGAGCGGTTGGCCAAGAATGTAAAGCGCCATTGCCGCCGCTTGTTGGGAGGCCTCTTGCTTACTTCTGCCCTCGCCAATACCATATGGTTTGCTGTCGATTTGGACGACCAAAACGAAATATTTGTCGTGATCGGGCCCGGTGCTGTGGATCTGCTTGTAGCGGGGCGTGTGGTTGAAGGTTTCCTGCGCCAATTCTTGGAGTTTGCTCTTGGCGTCTCGATTCTCGGGCTTCTGGTCAAGCCTCGCCAACTCCGCCGCAAAGAGGCGCAGAACCACGGTGCGACACACCTCCATACCCTGGTCAAGATAAATCGCCCCGACCAGCGCCTCGAAAGTGGCGCAGAGCGTCGCCGGCCGCTGACGTCCGCCGTTTTCCTGCTCGCCGTGACCAAGCAGCAGATATTCGCCGAGGTGCAGCCTGGTGGCCAAGCGCGCCAGGGTCTCACGGCGCACCAATGCTGAACGTAGATTGGTCAACCCGCCTTCTTTTTCGTCCGGGTAGCGCTGATAAAGCAACTCACTAAAGATATAGCCCAACACTGCATCGCCTAGGAACTCCATGCGCTCGTTGTCGAGCAACTCTATGGTATGGTCGAGCAGCTCGTTCAGATAACTGCGGTGGACAAAGGCTTGTTGCAACAACTGTTTGTTGCAAAATGTGATGCCTAAGCTTGCTTCGAGTTCGGATAATGGCGGTGTGTTCATAGGCATTTTAGATTTTTGGTGGGTCTTTCAGGCCGTGTCCAGTCAGAATGCCGACCACCAGGTCAGTAGGCTGAAAGGTCTTTTCTGGAATTTTTTTGAGCGCCGCGGCAATCGTGGCGCTGGTTGGTTCGACAAAGATGCCCCGTTCTGCCAATTCTTCGTGCGCTTGCACGACTTCCGCTTCGGCGACGGCAAGCACCATCCCTTTGGAGAAACGGATCGCATCCAGCAGCGAACGCCAACGCACTGGATAGCTGATGGCAATGCCATCCGCGCTGATGCGTTCAACATGCGGTGTTGGCTCAACTGCATCAGCGCCGGCGACAAAGGCGTCGTACAGCGGGGTGTAAGGCTCGGCTTGCACCGCGAGCAGGCGTGGAAGCCGGTTGATCACACCGGAAACGCGCAGGTGTTGAAAGCCGCGCCACGCGCCCAACAGCGTGCCGCCATGTCCCGCGGGTGCGACCAACCAATCGGGGACCGCGCCACCCAACTGCTCCCAAATCTCCCAGGCAACAGTCATCTGTCCCAGCAAAAAAGCTGGATGCCAAGCATGTGAGGCATAGGCCATCTCGCGGCTGTTCCACGTAGCCACCTCGACCGCGCGCGTGGCTTCAGCGCGCGCGCCGGGCACTTCGACCAATTCGGCGCCATAGATGGCAACTTGTGCTTTTTTGGGATTTGGGGCGGTTGCCGGCACAAAAATGCAGGCGCGCAACCCCGCGCGGCTGGCATAACAGGCGAGGCTGGCGCCGGCATTGCCACTTGAATCGTCGGCAAGTGATTCGTACCCAAGTCCCTTGAGCCAATTGACCATGACGCTTACGCCGCGATCCTTGTAACTGCCGGTCGGCATGAGCGCGTCGAGCTTCCAGTACAGTTCGCGTCCTGCCCATTGTTCGGCGATGAGCGGCGTCCACCCTTCGCCCAGGGTCACCCGGCGGGCGCCGTTGCGGAGCACCGGCAACATGGCCGCGTAGCGCCACAGGCCCGCTGTGTTCGGCTCGATGCTAGCCGGGTCGAAGAGAGGCATGTCGGTGAATTCAAGCGGAATGCCGGTCATTGGACAGCGCAGCGGACTTTGTTCTGCTTTACAGCGAAATTTACTGAAAGGACAATACGCGATCAAACAGATTCCTCCCGTCCAAACCTGACGCCTCCGAGCGAGCACGCCAGGAGCCGGTAGTCTCGCGCCACTTGGCAATGTTGTCAAAGTGTCAATCATACACGTTGGGAATGGCGCTGCGTGCGTGCTGATGACATAAATTGAACGAACGTGTGCGTGCCAAGCGATCAACGCATCATTGCCAGTGTAAAGAAGCAGGATTCCAAATGAGTTATAGGCTGGTTCCGCAAAAGGGTAGACGACAATGGCGCTCTGGGAGGAGGATCACAGATTTTCAACTGGCATACACGGTAGGGTAAGTAGTGTCAAGTGCACGCTAGACGTGCCTATTATCCTATTTGGTCTTAAATCACAAGGAGGATTCTATGCCTGTTCGTAAAGCCGATGCAGTTTGGGAAGGCACTCTCAAGGAGGGTGCGGGCGTCATGAAATTTGGAAGTGGCGCGTATGATGGCGCGTACAGTTATGCGTCACGTTTCGAAGATGCTCCTGGCACTAACCCAGAAGAACTGATCGGTGCGGCGCACGCTGGCTGTTTTTCGATGTTCCTGTCGTTGTTGTTGGGCAATGATGGCTACACGCCGACGCGCATCGAGACGACCGCTAAGGTCCACCTGGAAGCGGGTCCGAAGATTGCCAAGATCGAGCTGAACACGAAAGCGGCTGTGCCTGGTCTGGATGAGGCTAAGTTTCAGGAATATGCCAACAATGCCAAAGCAGGTTGTCCGGTATCAAAGGCGCTTGCCAGCGTCGATATCCAACTCAACGCTGCGCTGATGTAGTGGCTCCGAAAGCTGCTGATCTCCACCTGTAAATTCATGCTTACTGTAATCGTCCAGGAGGCTCTAAAGTTTTCTGGACGATTGCAGTATAAGCACCGGCTGCAATCGTCAGTCAATCGTCAGTTTGCCAGAGGGCACAGCCTCTCATCAGCGCTCCTGGCGAGGTGCTGATGGGAGTTGGCATGCAAACAGCATTAGCTGAAGTGAAATGAGAAATGTCCGAAAATACCTGGAATCTAAAGAATAAAACTGCATTGGTGACGGGCGCCACCAATGGGATCGGTAAAGTCACCGCGCTGCGCCTGGCGGCGCAAGGTGGCCGGGTAGTGATTGTGAGCCGCAGCGTTGAGAAGTGCAGCGCGACTGTCGACGAGATTCGCACGCAAACCGGCAATCCCAACGTCGAATGGATTGCTGCAGACTTATCCACCCTGGCGGGCGTCGATGAGGCCGCTGCTGAGTTTCGCGCACGCCATCAGGAGCTACATGTGCTTGTCAACAATGCCGGCGGGTTTTTTGCCGAGCGTATCGTGACCGCGGACGGGTACGAAATGACTTTTGCGCTCAATCATCTGAACTATTTTCGGCTTACGCAGCAACTGCGCGATCTTCTGGTCAGCAGTGCGCCGGCGCGGGTCGTCAATGTCTCCTCAGATGCGCATTACGGTGGTGCGATGAATTTCGAAGACCTGATGGGCGCGCAAAAATACAGCAGTTGGCGCGCGTACAGCCAATCCAAGCTGGCGAATGTTCTGTTCACCTACGCGCTGGCGCGGCAATTGGAGGGGTCGGGCGTCACGGCCAATGCGTTGCATCCCGGCTTTGTGGCGAGCGGTTTTGGCCGAAACAACAGTGGCTGGATGGGAATGCTGATGCCGTTGGTGCAGTTGTTTGCTATCAAACCGGACAAAGGCGCGGAGACCAGCGTCTTCCTGGCCACTTCGCCTGCGGTGAGCCGCGTCAGCGGCAAATATTTTGCCAACTCCAAAGAGAAGGAATCAGCAGCCATCTCTTACGACCAGACGACGCAAGATCGGCTGTGGGCAATAAGCGAACAACTTATCCAGTCTGCACAGCACGCTCTTCCCACGGAGGCAGCGGCTTCTTCCCAGGCGTAAAGCTCAGTGTAACTGACTAATTTGCGCAAAGTGTGTGGCCGCGCCTGCCATCGTTACGCTCCGTATCGAATGATGGCAGGCGCGGCCGTTACATTGGCGTGTCTAAAGTTTGGCTGGACGCCGATCTCAGCCTTCATCGTCTTGCATCGTGCGATCTGGCGCAAGGCGGACGTGACGACCCCATAAATCTTCGGCAATGGCCAGCGCGTCGCAATTGACCCCATACATGGCAAAGTACTCACAAACACGGCGCACATCCCGTTGGAAGATGCGGTAAGCGTTGTGGTTGCTTTCGCTCAGCGTTACCTGCGGAAAGTCGATCAGCGTGACCTTTCCTTCCCAGTACAGAATATTATAGGCCGACAAATCGCCGTGGATCATGCCGTGCTGCAACATCAGCTCGATATTGCGTACAACTTCGGCGAAAAGCGGCTGCGTTTCTGCTTCGGTCAGGGTGACGCCGTGAAGCACGGGCGCCGGATGCATAGGTGCGCCCACAAAATCCATCAAAATCGCGTTGTCACCCACGCCCACCGGCAGGGGTACGGCTGCACCCAGGGCGTGTAGCCGCTGCAAAGTCACATATTCGTGCATCAGCCAGGAGACATGCGTCAACTCGGCGCCGAAGTTCGTCTTGTTGCGCACCGCGCGCATCTCACGGTTGTCGCGATCTTTGACGGGTAGGCCTAGGCTATTGAGCAATTCGCGCCCTTCACGATACATCTTATCGTTGCGCAGATTGCGAAACTGGCGTGGGCGGTAGACTTTGGCGGCGATATAGGCAATGGGTAGATGCGGCGTCGCCTTGCACAGATAGACATTCGCCTCTTTGCCGCCCTTTACCAGCGCCAGCACGTCCTCAATCAGCGCCTGCGTGAAGAAAGGTTCGAGCGACGCTTGCAGCCAGATCGCTTCATAACGGGCGGGTTTATAGGTGATGCGGAACGCCCCTTCTTGTGCATGAGGCGTTTCGGCTAGATCAGCAGTGATCTGCTGTGCTGTCTTTTTCGCCTTGCGGGACTTCTTGCCTGTCTGACGGTTGATCGTAGGTTCCTCGGGGGCGATGCCAAAACGCGCTGCGATCCCATCGAATTCATCAGCATAATTGTTGTAATCAAAAGACACGGTGTGGTCTCCTGGATGATGTGTATATCACACAAGTGAAACTTTCCCGTGGTGATTATCAGGGTGGTGAAGGGGGTAATCATCTTCCCCAAATAAAAAAGCCACGGACAATCGGAGCCCGTGACTTTTCGGCGGTGCATAACGCGCCAGACAAAAAAGCCGCGAGCCACATGCAGGCCCACGGCTTGACATACTTGTTACGGCAGTCGAGCGTTAGAATAAGGGCAGACGCATGGCGAGCAGGATCAGATTAGGCAGAGCAATGACTTGCGCTTTCATTTTTGATCCTCCTTTCCAGGTCTCTATTTCCTGACGCTGCCAATACGATAACAACGCGTTGAGTATAGCATGCAACGTTACACTGACAAAATCCAAGGAATGTTTAGAATATTCATGGTTCTGACGTAACCTCAGCCATTTGCGAGTTGCTGTCGGCCTCACTCACAACAGATGCAGGCGTCGGCGTAGCCGTCGCTGGTGGCGTAGCCGTCGCTGGTGGATCAGTGGCGGTTGGCAGCGCCAGTGTCGGCGTATTGGTGGGGGGCGGAGGCGTCGGCGTAGCCGTCGCCGGTGGATTCGTGGCGGTTGGCGGTGCAGCCGCTGTTGGTGCAGCCGCATTGACAGCCTCTGCAGGCATCGACGCAGCAGTCGCCGGCGGATTGGTGGCGGTGGCGGTTGGCGGCGCCAGTGTCGGCGTGTTGGTGGGGGGCGGAAGCGTCGGCGTGTTGGTCGGCGTATCGCTGGCGCCATTGATAGGCGCAGTGCCAGATCCTGCCACCGATATGGGCGTCGCTGTCGCTGCTACCACTACCACTACATTGGTAGGTGTTGATGTAGCAACAGTCGGCGCCGGCGTCGGCGTGAACGTAGCGGTTGGCGTCACCGGGGTGGAAGTCGCCGTGGGTATGGCAATGGTCGGCGCCGGCGTCGGCGTCGGCGTGAACGTGGCGCTCGGCGTCACGGAGGTAGAAGTCGCCGTGGATGTGGCGGTGACCGGAGCCTGCGTCGCCGTAGCCGTCGGCGTCGGCGTGAACGTGGCGCTCGGCATCAAGGAGGTGGGAGTCGCCGTGGATGTGGCGGTGGCCGGAGCCTGCGTCGCCGTCGCCGTCGGCGTCGGCGTGAACGTAGCGATTGGCGTCACGGAGGTGGAAGTCGCCGTGGATGTGGCGGTGGCCGGAGTCTGCGTCGACGTAGCCGTCGGCGTCGGCGTCGGCGTGAACGTGGCGCTCGGCATTACGGAAGTGGGAGTCCCCGTGGATGTGGCGGTGGCCGGAGCCTGCGTCGGCGTCGGTGTAAACGTAGCGGTTGGCCACACAGGGGCGAAAGTCGCTATATTGGTGGCGGTGGCAAGCGTCGGTGTTTCTGTAATGGCTGGTGCGTCAGTCGGCGTGGGCGTCACTAAAGGTAGTGATAGCCGTGTACTGGTCGCAGTCGGCGCCAGGGCAATTAACTTTGTTCCGGTGGCAGTTGGTGTAACTACGACTGGCGCAAGCAAGATTGGCGTTGCCGTCACCGATGGCATTGTGGTTGGCGCAACAATCAGGAAACTGATTGGCGGCGTTGTTGCTGTGGGGCGAGCGCTTATCTGTGTCACAACTGGCAAAGTTGCGGTTGCTGTCGGCGTATGAACAAACGGCGGCTGCGCATTTGAGCCAACAGCCGGTGTAGAAGTTGGTGTAGAAGTGGCGGGAGCAGGCGGCAACACCTGAATTTCCGCCGCCGCCACCGTAACAATCGCATCGCCGGTTTCGTCAAGCGCCGCTACATTCACCGCAAAGAGACCAGGTTGCTCCAGAGGCGCCGCCGCTGTCCATGTACCGGCCGCCGTCACCGTCGTGGTGACCAGAGGCGTGTTCTCGATCAGCACCTGCATAGTGGAGCCTGGCGAACCAGTGCCGTTTACAACTAGCGTGGTGTTCTTCCCACTGTCATTGACGGCAATCTCTCCCACTGTGAAGAGCGCACCTGCATTGGCCACTGCAGCCGCGGCGAAATCCGGTGTGGCTTGAACCAGAGGACTGCTTTCATCGCCAAGGTCAACAGCAGGAGGAATTGGCGCAGGCGCGTGCGGCGCTAGTTCGAGTGGTGACGCATCCGGAGTTTGCACTTCCTGTGGAATCTCTGGCCGTGCCGCCGGTGCAGTCGATTGCACCTGAGCGATTTGCCCCGGCCCTTCCTCGATGGGAGCAATGTCGCGCACGATCATAACGCGCCCGCCAAACTCTGCGGATTTTCCTGCCACGACTTCGTAAATTGTGCCTTGGGTTTCCACGAGCGCGCTGTGATTGAGCGCGGTTACGACAGCGCGCTCCGGGGAAAGTGCACTGATTTGAAAGTCGTTATCCTGTACAAATGCACGGATGCCGCCTGCGCTGATCACATAAACGCCGCTGGTGGGCTGCTCCGTAAATGTACGATGGCGCACTTCCCCTTCCATCACGTGCAATTCGACATTGTATTCGCCGCGTGCATCGTTGAGCGTTACCAACTCCACCTGGGCGCCAGGCAGGACCTCAGAAACCTGCTGGGGAAATGGCTCCAGCTGAACAGAGCCAGTGCGCACAATCATCTGGTCTCCGGCCATCAGGTTAAATTGCTCACCGGCGTGATAGACCTGGTACGTGTCATCGCGTGCGGCGAGGACAACGACCTCGCCAGCCGGCACCACTGCCGCGAGCGTCGGCAATTGAGTTTGCGTTGGCGCGAAGATACTGGAAACCGCCACGAGCATCAACGCAGCAAAAGCAACCGTGCTGAAGGCAATCACCATAGGGCGCGCGTGGATGCTTGCGATCCACTCGCCTAAGCGTTGGACCATCTGAGCAAACGGCGATCTACTTGTGCCTTGACCATAGATGGTCTGCACCTCCGCCAGCACGCGCTGTGTCAACCGGTCGCTGCCTTCTGGCACAATATCCGGGTTAGAAAAAAATTTATCAAACAACGCCTGAACTTGAGCGTCGCCAAACGCTTCAAGTCGTTGTGGACGGTCGGTCATAGCTTTTGACCGTTCTCCAGTCGGCAGAATCCTGTCTGCTACTACACTCTCTACGACGACATCATTACGTGAACACAAACTTGTCGATCACTTATTAGTATTATCGCTAATAATGACCAAATCATGCGGTGACGTTGGGAAATCGTAGTTGAGTAGCACAATTGTAGTATAAATTTCCAAAGCAAACAACTTGAGTGAGCAGATTGCCAGAACCGTCAAAGCGGCGCGTGCCCTTCCTCTTGCACGCTCACTCCTTGGATAGCCAGCAACGAGCCGTTGCGTGGATCAGCGCCAGTGCATCGTAGGCGCCGTCGGCCTGGCCTTTCTCGAAATCGTTGGCGATCGTGCCCATCTGATTGGTGACGTGGGCAAAGCAAATGACTGGCTGCCGCCGCGCTTGCGCACAGGCATAAAGGGCCGCTGCCTCCATCTCCACGGCGAGGATGCCTTCAGCCTGAGCCTGTCTCACAGCAAAGGCTGTCTCACGGAAAGGAGCGTCCGTTGTCCAGGTTGCACCACGGTGGACAGGCTGTGCAAGACCGGTGAACGCACCGTCGAGCAGTCGGCTGAGCTGGCTATCCAAATGAGCATAGTCCGATGGCGGCAGGTAATGATAGCTGACGCCTTCATCGCGCAGCGCCTTCTCGATCAGCACAAAGAAGGGCGGAACTTGCGCCAATGGCGAAATTTGTCCGGACGAAGTCACGCTGATCAGCATCCGGCAGCCGGAGGCGAACATTTCCTCTGCCACCAGCACGGCAAAAGCGGCGCCCACCGCGCAGCCTACGATGCCAAAGTCGATGCCCTCCCAGGTGAAATCATGCAACGATGTGTGATAACAAGCCCAGTATGGATTCAACTTAGCCTGCTCGGTTGCGACCAGATAACGTACGATGTCACCGTCCGGATCGAGCACGCAGATTTTGGGGATCTGGCCGTCGGGAATCGCTTTTTGCCGTCTTGCCTCGCGCAGCAAATTCTCTGGCGCAAAAACCGACGGCTCGGCAAATCGCTTGAAGCGTAAGATCGGCGGCGTATCTCCACTTGCTTGAAAAAAGTCATCAGCCATCTTCATGCCATTCTCATCTGCATTCTCAGTTCTGTTGTCAACGAGCCGCACCGCTGCCAAAGCCAAAGCGGCACGGGCGGCATGTTGTATGGAATACTATACTCGATAAGCCGAGCGTTCAGTAGTGCAGATCTGCTCGCCGCACGAGAGAAGACGACGCCAACCGCGACGCACTGCGCCGGGGAAGCTTTTTGCCAGCATTCTGACGCACAACCGCAGTCCATGCGCAGGTTGACGAAACTGAGCAGGTTCTTTATGCTTAGCAGTTGCGAGTAAGAAGTCAGAACCTGCCGCGTGGAGGCGGTGCATTCCGGCAATGAAGAACTAATCATGAGCGAATTACTGGCCGAGTTTCCGGTGATCATCGAAATCCCGGTTGCGTGGGGCGAGATGGATGCCTTTCAGCATGTCAACAACATTGTCTATTTCCGCTACTTCGAGAGTGGACGCATCGCCTATCTCGAACGCACAGGACTGATGGCGGCAATGACAGAACATGGCGTCGGGCCGATTCTGGCTTCGGCATCCTGCAAGTTCAAGTTTCCGTTGACTTATCCGGATCGTGTGTTGGTCGGTGTGCGGGTTGGCGACATCGGCGCTGATCGCTTCGCCATGCACTACCGAGTGGTCAGCACACGACATAATCGGGTTGCCGCCGAAGGTGAAGGCGTCATCGTCGCCTACGATTATCAGAATCAGTGCAAGGCGGTTTTGCCCGCTATCGTGTGCGCGCGCATCGAGGCAGTCGAAGCGCGCGCAGTTCAGGAAAATTAAAATTCATGACGAATTCAAATTCATCTCAATCGCAGAGTTCGCTTGCCAGTGACGGCCGCGATCACCAACGCGTCGTGCGCGATGAGGCGGGTCTGGTCTCGACCGCACCTATCGCACAGCGCGCAGTGCTGGTCGGCGTCGAATTGCAGAACCAGCCAACGCTTCTGACGTTAGAAGATTCGTTGGATGAACTGGCGTTGTTGGCGAAAACCGCGGGTGTGCGTGCGATTGCCCGCATCACACAACGGCTTGAATCGCCTAACCCTGCCACCTTGATCGGCTCTGGCAAAGTCGAGGAGCTGCGCATGGCCGTGACCGAACTGGACGCCAACGTCGTGATCTTTGACGACGAGCTGTCGCCGCGCCAGCAGCGCGAGTTGGAGAAGGAGCTGGGGGAGGAGGTCAACGTAGTGGATCGCACCGCGTTGATCCTTGACATCTTTGCACGACACGCCCGCACGCATGAAGGCGCTGTGCAAGTGGAGCTGGCGCAATATGAGTATCGGCTGCCGCGTCTGACCCGCGCCTGGACGCATCTGGCGCGCCAGGCGGGTGGGCGCGCTGGCGGTGCGTCTGGCGGCGTCGGCGTGCGCGGTCCTGGTGAGACGCAGTTGGAGGTCGACCGCCGCGAGATCAATCGACGCATTGCGTTTTTGAAGCAGCAGTTGGCGGAGATCAGCCAGCATCGCGAGCACTATCGGAATCAACGCCGCCAATCTGCGCTGCCAGTGGTGGCGGTCGTCGGTTACACGAATGCGGGCAAAAGCACGCTGCTCAATGCCATTGCTAACGCCGATGTCGTGGCCGAAGACCAGCTCTTCGCCACGCTCGACCCCACCACACGCCGTGTGAGGCTGCCGAGCGACCGGCTGGCGCTTTTCTCTGACACAGTGGGCTTTATTCAGAAATTGCCCACCATGCTCGTGGCTGCTTTCCGCTCTACGCTGGAGGAAGTCAACGAAGCCGACCTGCTCGTGCATGTCGTCGACATCTCGCACGCCAACATGGAAGAGCAGATCGCTGCGGTTGAAGAAATTCTGGACGATCTGGGCGCCTCGACCAAACCCGTCGTCGTCGCCTTGAATAAGATCGACCGGCTTGACCGCACGGACCCGGAGGACGCGCATCTGCTGGAGCAGGCTCTATCCGATAATCCCCATGCGGTGCTGATCAGCGCGGCCAATGGAACCGGACTTGACCGGCTGCTGGTCGCCGTGGATGAGGCGTTACGCGAACAGATGATGTTGATCGATGCGCTGATTCCCTATACGCGCGGGGATCTCGTCGCCATGTTGCACGAAAACGGCCTTGTCGAAGCGGAGACACACACCGAACACGGCACGCATGTGGTCGGACGTCTGCCAATTGAGTTGGTGGGGCGATTGGCGCCCTACTGGACGGCGAATCAGCAGAGCGAGGAAACGTAAGCGCGCCAGCCAAAAGGGCCAGGACAGAGAGGTTTAGAGAAGTCAACATGCCAGACGCCGAGCTTTTTCAAAAAACTCGGCGTCTTTATTTATTCATCATGACATCACTTTGCGCCGTGTGATCAGGCTGACGATCTCCTCGGCGCTGGTTTCGATTGGTTTATCGGTAGTGTCGACCACGTGGAAGCCCTGCTGATAAAAGAAGTGGTTGGCCGCGCGCATTTCGTCCAGCACGGATTGGCGGTCAACATAGCCTTCTTCGCGGATGCCAGAACGCGACGCTCGATACCGTCGATGCGCCATCAATTGCGCCGGCTCGATCACCAGGCCGACGACTTTGTGTGGAATGACTTGCGCTAACTCCTGCGGTGGCGGCACGCCTGGGACAAATGGGACATTGGCGGTTTTCCAGCCCAGGATCGACAGGTACATGCTCAGAGGGGTCTTGCCCACACGCGAGAGGCCGAGCAGCACGATCTCCGCTTTTGGGAGATCCTCCACACGCTTCCCATCGTCGTGCGCCACGGTGAATTCGATCGCTTCCACGCGTTCAAAATAGGCGCGGCGCATCTGATGATACAGCCCCGGCTGTTGCAGCGGCTGCATGCCAAGTTCGCGCGTCAGATGTTCTTCTAAGGGGCCGGCGAGATCGAAGGTGACGATGCCGGCGCGGGCGGCCTCCGTCACTAACAGGCGACGAAAGTCGTGCTTCACCATCGTGTGCAGGATGATCGCGCCGGGAATACCCGTCGCACGCCGGATCACATCGCGAACCCGATCTTCGCTAGCGACTTTTGTTTCAACGTGCAAGGGTACGTCGACGTCAGGAAATTGCGCCAGCACCGTGCGCGCCAACAGATCGCCCGTGGCGCCTGTGCCGCCGGAAACGACAAAAATGGGCGGCCCTTTGTGCACGGCTTTGCTGTGACGATCCTCGCTGAATTCCACCATGAAGCTGCCTGCCTCCGACAAACGAACTAAATTTTTTGGAGAAAAATTGTTTCAGGTTCCATGCCTCCAGCGCTGCGAGCAATGCTGCGTCAGGTGGGCCAAAGCGGTAGATAATCAGGCCGTTGAGTAACAGGTCGCTTGGCGCTGCAATGAGATCGCGCAACAGCGTCTCAATGTATTGTAGCGCGCTGCGCTCAGGCGTCAATTCGCTCAACATGTGCACCACGCCGAGCAGACGCACGCCAACGGTAGGGCGCAACACGTTGCGAAAAGCCAACAAGACAGCTTTTTCAGTTGGCTCAATGCGCTCGACTCTCCCGCGTCCCTGGAAAAACCCCGTTTTGCCCTCCCTTAACTACTCAACCTGCACTATCACCGCCTGAAACGCGTCGCCAGCGCTAGTTTCTCCCGCGCGCAACGGCAACCGCTGTCCGGTCGCCGGGTCGTACCAGCCGATGACCAGGCGATACTCCCCGGCTGGCGCGTTTGCAGGGAGCGTCAGCACGAATTTGTCCTGAAAAGTGTAGCCAGCCAGCCAGCGGTCGCTTGGATAGAAGCCTTGCTGCGGCGGCTGATCGTGCTGGGCGATCAACTGTCCGTCGGGCGCCAGCAGGTGAACAAAGCCCGTATAGGCGGCGTCCAGCGCCGCGGCCGGTCGCCAGGTCAGCGTGACGGTGTGGTCTGTGGCAGTATGGTCTGTGGCAGTGTGGTCTGTGGCAGTGTGGTCTGTGGCAGTGTGGTCGCCCGGCCGCCACGGCTGCGTCCCTGCATCCACCGTCATCAGATCAAGTCCCTGGGCGAAGGTTGCCAGCGGCGTCGAAACCGGCGCGGGGTGATCGCCCATCACGCGCACATAGCCCGCGGTGAAGAGATCGCCAAATGGCGCCAGCGTCTCCGGGTCGTAGAAGCTCACCTCAACGCGGTAGAGACCCGGCGCCGCGTGGGGGTCAAGCGTCAGGCGATGGCCGTCCGGCCACGTGACGCCTTGCTGCCAGCTCTGTGTGGGCGCGCCATACGGCCAGCCTTCACTGCGCGCCGCCTCATTGCCCGCAGCATCCACCACGCGCACAAGGACGTTCAGGTTGCGGTCGATCGGCCCACTTTTGAGCAGATAGAGGGTCATGAACAGTTCGTCGCCGGCTGCCACTGGCGTGTCAGGCAGCGCGACCGCGCCAAGTTGGATGGCGTCATTCCAGTTCATCAGCGGCGCCAGCCAAAGCACGCCTTCATCGGGCAGGGCAACTGGTGTGAAGTGGTGCTCAGTGGCATAGGCCAGCAGCACAGCCTCCAACTCGGCGTCGTCCGCCTCGAAGCCGGTCAGCACGGCGCGCGGGGGCTGGGCCGCCAGCAACACCGCCATTTCCGGCTCCGCGACCAGGCCAAAGCGCGCCCGCTCCTCCGGCGCGACCAGATGCGCCACGCGCCATGCCAGCGGTCCGGTGACAAACTCGGGATAAATGGGCAGGCCGCCTTCCAGCGCGTGGATGGGCGCCAGCGTCAGCACACGACCGCGGCCCGCGAGCTCGGCGATCAGATGGCCGCGGCTGTGCACTTTCTGTGGATACCACCGATCCGGCTGAAAGACGATTTCGGCGCCCTCGGCGTAGGCGACCGCGGTGGCCGCCACGCTGATCGCGGCGCCTACAACCAGCATGGCCGCGGCCAGCGTCTGGCGTCGCGGCCACAGCGCCACAGCAAAGAAAAAGCCCATCATCAGCAGCGGGTAGAGCAGGTAGTAGTACTGCGACTGCGATGGCGTCGCGCTCATCGCGCCGAACAGGGCAAAAGGCAGCAACAGCAGCACAGTTTTGAGCGGCAGCGCGGTGTGCTGGCGTAGCCGCGGCAATGCAGGCGCCAGCCCCACGACAAACAGCAGAGGCGTCACCAGATTGGCGGGCCGGCTCAGCAGCAGATCGACCAGGGAAGCGATCTTTGCCGAAAATGCCGTGGCGTCTGCCCCGCCTGCACTCGCATAGTAGAGCGGATTCAAACGCAGGTTGTAGACAACGTTGCCAAAGAGAAAGCCATCGGGCGCTATCAGCAGCGCCCACCCAATAGGCGCCAGGCCAATAAGGCCGCCAGCCGCCAGCCAGCCGATTAACCGCAGCCGTGCGCGCCACGCGCCTCCGCCCCACAGCCAGATCGCCCCCACAAAAGGTGGCGCCAGGAATGCATAACTCAGCCGCGTGGCCGCGGCCAGCCCCAGCAGCGCGCCCGTGGCCCCAATCCAGGCTGGCTGGTGGGCCGGGGTCTGGCCGGTATTGCCGCGGCTGTCCGCCCCGTTTGCGTGCAGAAAAGTGAGCAGCGCCGCCAACGTCAGCAGCAGGGGGAGGTCGTGATTCCAGGCGCGGCCGCTGGTGTGCACGAAGATGGGAGAGGCCATGAACGTCACGACGCCGGCCAGCGCATAGCCCAGTCTGGCCCAGCCGCCCACAAAAGGGGCAAAGCGCAGCCCAGTCCACAGCAGCAACGCCAGCCCCAGCCAACTGCTCAGCACAGCTGCACTGCGCGCGGCTAGAAGAAAGTGATCAAACGCGGCAAAAAGTGCAGCGTAGAGCAGCGTCTGTCCCGGCACATGGAAATAAGCAAAGTCCGCGTAGGGGCGCAGGCCGGCCCGCGCCAACAGCACCGCGCTGCCCACAAACTGATGTTCGTCGTGATTGAGACCGCGGCGCATGTTGAGGCCAAAAAGCAGCAACAGCAGCAGTCCCAACGCGCCGGTCGCGGCGATTCGCACCGGCCACGCGCAGGCACGCTGGCCGGTGCGCGACTGTGTGGTCATGTGGCTGCTTTCATCGTTGGGCGACAAACGGCTGAAAGATCAGATGCGAAGGCAGGCGCACACCAGCTACGGCGACATCGGCTTCCCCTTCGTCTGAAATGACTTGCAGCCAGTAAAAAGGTCGTGCGTCGACCGGTATCGTGTTGTCCACCCAACGAAACGCGGCCATCGCGGGCGACAGTGCTGTCTGAACATCCGCCATCTGTCCATCTTCTATCACCAATTCGGCGCGGCTACGATCCAAGGTCGGCGCGCGCCACAGCGCGAAATGCTGGCCAGGTTGCAGGTCGCGCGCCACCCACTCGATCTGCACCGCACCCTTTTCATTGCGATACACATCGAAGCTGCACAGGCTGACAGGTCCGTCGTCAGCGTGGTCACCGGCCACCAGCGGCTCGATCGCTGCTTGCCAATCTGCGCGGCCAACGCCAGGCGCGTCGTCGGCGACGCGCTGCCAATAGGTGGCGCTCGGCGTCATCTGCAGCCGGTCGCTGCTGTCGTAGCGGATGACATCAGCAAGCAGATAGGCGGAGTTTCCAGCGCTGTCGCTGCTCTGGGGCATTAACAAGCGCAATTCACCGCCGCCTTGACCCAGCCCCAAGGCAATCACCCCAGTGGCGAACCAGCCTGGAGGGGCGGCCCCGCGCGTGCAAAGCGTCTGTGGCAGCAGGTTGGCCGCGAGCAGCCGTCCATGGGCAGGGAGCGTCAGGCCGGGTGGAAATTGAAAGGCCAGGCCTTCGATCAGCCAGGTCCTGGTAGGATCGAGCGGGTCGTAAAGGGCGACAGGCGCATCGGTGAGGTTGGTCAGCTCCACCCATTGCGCTGCACTTGCTGCGTCGGGCAGAAGCTGCACTTTGGTGAGGGTGACGGGGCCAGTAACAGGCGCGCTGTTGGCGGCGCCCGGCGTGCTGGCTTGCGGGACATAAGCAACCCCGCCATCGGATGTGACGTAGCGGCCCAAGCTGCCGGCAAAGGCAGGCGCAAATGCGGTGACAGTGTGCACATACCCGGTGAACCATCCCTTGGCTGCCACCGAACTGAGTGTAATAGCCCCTGGCCCTGCGCCAAATGCCAGCGGTTGGCTGAGTTGAGAGAGAGGAATCGCCAGGTAGCCATTTGCCGCGATCACAGCGCTCCCCGTAATCTGGGCAGCGTTGGCGGGTTGATTGGCATAGGCTGGCGCGCCTGCTTGCCGTTCCGTTATCACCCATCCCCCCACGTCGACCGCGTGTGGCGCCGGGTTGTACAGCTCGATGGCGAGCATCTGCTTGGTCGCGGGGTCGAACAGAAATTCGTTGAGCAAAACTGGCGCGGGATCATCGGCGCCTGGCGACCCGCCAACCACGGTGCTGGCGCGCCAATACTGCGGCTGATTGGGATCGGCCAGCGCGTCAGGATCGGCCATGGTCAAGGAGAAGCCAATACCATCGGCATAGGTGGGCCAGCCATGCTTGTCGTCGTAGGTAATGCTGGTGAGAATGCGGTCGAAGGCGTCGCGTAATTCCAATGTTTCGCCGCCGTTGTTCAACTGACCGCTATATTGACCCTGCGCGGCAAGGCGGTAACGCGCCTGGAAGCGTTCAGCGTTTTCCGCCAGGATCATAAAGGCGCCAGGCGCCAGCCGCGTTCCGATGGGGAAGATGTAGTTCACTGCGTTGCTCAGACGCATGTTTCCCAAATCGACTGGTGTTGTCCCTGTATTCTTAATTTCGATAAATTCTAACTCGTCGCCAGGCGTATTGCCCCAATCGAGCGGGTTGTACATGATTTCCGTGATCCGGAGGGTGTTGATCGCGGACAGCGTTGGCCCCGCAACTACAAATTGCTGAGGCAGCGACCAGTGGCTCCACCGTCCGCTGCTGTCCAGCATGCGCACGCGCACGCGGCAGGTTGTCCCCACCGCGCAGATGCCGGCGGGCGCGGTGAACGTCGGCGTAAATGTACTGAATACGGACGACTTCCACGCGTTTTCCTCTTCGTAACGATAGGGCGCGCCCGCGACATAGCCGGGCAGCCCAGGCCAGGCCACCGCGGACGCCATCCATTGCATGCCGGCAAAGGTGTCCGCCCCTTGCGGATCGCTAAACGCGCTGGGCGCAAAGGTCAGATCGTCCGCAGGGAAGCCAGCGCGTCCGGTGTAGCGCAGCGTCGGCATGTCGGGTTGGTTATGGTCGCTGAGAAAGGTGAGGTCGATCCAGGTGCTGCGGTTGAAGGCCCATTCTTTCATCAACTGCACCATGCCCACAAAATTACGCGTTGGCGCCTGCCGGTAGAATGCGTTCTTGCGGCCCCGGTTTTCGATGACATATTTCGACTCCAGGATGGGGTTGAAGTCCCACATGGCGCGGTCGGCGTCGACCATGGATAAGCCGTTGCTTGGCGTATCGATGAGAGCCACCATTTCATCGATCAGGAGACCCATCTGTTCGGGGTTGAAGACCAGGTCGCGCGTTTCACGCAGCACATTCTGATACTCGATCGCAAAGGCGGGCTGCGTCAGAACACGGTCGCGAAATGGCTCATTGCCGTACCCATAAAAGGTGTCAGCCCAGGTCAGATCGAGATCCCAGGGCCAGATCGACCATTGGTTGGTGACTGGATTGCGGTAATAGTCGTAATTTTTGCCTTCATCGACATCATAGTGATGAACGGCTTCGAGCGCGGCGCGGAAGCGAAAATAATTGTCGACGTCAAACACCGATCTCCACCAGGTGCTGTCAAGGGTAAGGCGAGTGTAAGTCTGCATAAATCCATCAAGATCTGACCTGTCGCCAACCTGGCCCAGCCCCTGATTCTGCAGTTCCCCGGTCCCGTCATTCATCTTGTAGACATTGCCGTCCGGCAGGCCGCGCGCATCTAAAAAGCGTCCATCGATCTCTTCGACCGCGAGATAAAGTCCCCAGAAATCGGTGTCATATTGATTGGGGCTGCTCTCGTAGCTCTGGTCGACAACGCGGAAGTGGATGAAATGGGTGGCCGGAGACGGCACGCCGGCCATTGCAAAAACGCGCGCGGAGAGCGCTTCAAACAGGCCATGCTCGCCGCGATAGCCACGGTTGGCGTGCTGCATCCCGCTGGCAAGATTGAGTTTGTCCCACTCGGCGGGGTAGGGCCTGCCGTAGTTATCTTTTGCCTGGAAGCGATGGCCGGGCAAGAAGTTGAATTTCCATTTGTTTTTGCCAGTGGCGTAGCGAAAGAACTGCCCGCGCGCACGAAATCCCACATGATCATAGACCACGCCATCGTAGACCAACGTCCCGCGCCAGCGGTATTCGCTGCCCATGTAGCCCTCGAAAAAGGTGGAGCCAGGCAGAAATTGCGCATTGAGCACATCAAGGTTGTCGGCGATCAGATGATAGGTCGGCAGGGCGCGCATCTGGTTGAAATCATAGAGGCTGGTCGGCGCGCCCGGCCACGGGTTGATCGCCGCCGCCCACGACGGCGCGCCATCATAAACGAAGAGGGCGAAATTGGGCTGCGGATCGTCGGGGGCTGGCGTCATGACCCGCCGGCCCGCGCCATCGGTGGCTTCGATGCGATAGCGCAGCAAAGTGCGATTCTGCACCACCGTAGCCGGCAGCGTCACGACGTAGAGTTGGCTATCCGCGGCTTGCATAGAATAAGGCGTCCAGGTGGTGGCGTAAGCCGCATCGGTGATGCGGATATACGCACCAGGCTTCACCACCTGCAACCACAGCGTGACTGCTCCAACGCCGTCGCGGTCCGTCACGCGCGCGCGAATGGTGACCGCGTCACTGCTGCGCGGCGCGGCTGGCTGATGCTCGACCGCTTGCACGAAGGGCGGCGTGTTGTCGGTCAGGCCGGCATTGGCAGCGCCCGGCGTGGGCGGCGCGGCGCGCCACGCGCCGGCAAGCTCATTGTCGGCGGCGCTGTTGATCAGGTTGATCGAGTGCTCCACCGTATACCCTGTGACCGGCCACGGAAATCCAACGCCATAGTCCACGCGATCGATCTCCTGGGCGCGCTCGTTGCGGAGCAGCAATGTGTCGCCGTCATTGGAGAGGCGTCCTTGCAGCGGCCCTACCGCCACTGCGCCGTAAGTGGCGCGCACCGCGGCGGGATCCATCGCCACGACCAGGAAGCCATGGGCGGCAATCGTCGCATCGCTGGGAAAAGCATAATCGACGCCACCTTCCAGCCGCCATCCTGCCAGGCTCACCATTTGGCCGCCTGGATTGACCAGTTCGACATATTCGAGCGTGCGCGCGGCGGGTGAAGGGTCGTAGTGGATTTCATTGATCACAAGGGTGTTGGCCGCGGCCGCCACTGCTCCGTCCGCCACTGCTCCGTCCGCCAATGCCCCGTCCGCCAATGCCCCGTCCGCCAATGCCCCGTCGTCGGCGTGCGCGGGGAATTGACTGGAGAGCGCAAGCAGCAACGTTATCCATACAGCCATTATCCCTACAGCCATTAGACGATAGCGCCAGATCAGTTGCATACATCACCGTTTGAAAGACAGAAGTTTTTCCCAAAGAATCATGACGATCAAGCGCCCACCTTTAGCCGCTCAAAGGTGCAAAGATAACGTTACGCGTCCCCACTTTCCAGCTTCTGTCCTGGGCCAGCAAAATTACAGCAGAATCTCTAGGCGTGGCCGGTAAAATGTCGCAAGTAGTACAAGGCGTAACTTTGGGTTGGCGCTCACTTGGGGCTATTATAGCGGACGGATCGGCTTTGCTTCGAATTCAGTCTATGCATTCGTAGGCCTTCCGTCGCCTAAGCTTGTGTCAAAAAGGGTATGACCATGAAACGAATTGTTCGACTTGTGGTGCTGGCGTTGGTGATTGCTGCCTGGCTGGTTAGCGGCCCGGCGCCCTCCCTGCCATTTTCTTCTCTATTTGCTTCGGTTTGGCCTGCCCCAGGCGTGGCGCTGGCGAATCCAGAGGCTCCCAATAATGGCGGAACGCCCTTTGCCGGTCAAGTGCTCATTTCCAATACAG